>NZ_JAMQQF010000179.1 GCF_023716945.1 Frankia sp. AiPs1
CCTCGGTACCCATCCCCGCATCCGCGCCGGCGGCCGCTGGCGGCCAGCAGGTCGTCTACGTCAACTGCGCGGCTGCCCGCGCCGCCGGTGCCGCTCCCCTGCGCCGTGGCGAAGCCGGCTACAGCCCCGACCTCGACCGCGACGGCGACGGCATCGCCTGCGAGTAGACGCGAGCCCTCCCGCGGACTGCGCCGCGCTGTGGGCGCCGCGGGCGCCCGTTGCCTCGCCTCGCTCCTCACCCCGATCGGCGACGCATTCATCGCGGCCGGGACCTACCGGCAACTCCGTTGATGGCACTGGCGGGGACGTGAGGTGGCGGGGAGGTGCGGTGTGGATCGGATCCGCTGCGCTAATATTCATTCGGCTTATGGGGACGCCGGTCTCGCTGTGCCGCGTTCGGGTTGGCGCGCTACTGGGGCGTCAACCCGGCCGCGCTGGACCTTCCGTTGTTCCTGCCCGAACTGCCCGTGCCCGCATGGAGGTCTGCGTGAGTACCCGGATCGAGACGCTGGAATTCCAGGCCGAGGCCCGCCAGCTTCTGCAGTTGATGGTCCATTCGATCTACTCGGACAAGGACATCTTCCTGCGCGAGCTGATCTCCAACGCGTCCGACGCCCTCGACAAGCTCCGTCTTGCGTCGCTGGTCGACAAGGACCTGCAGGTCGACACGTCCGATCTGCACATCGCCATCGAGGTCGACCGGGAACAGCGCACTCTGACGGTGCGGGACAACGGCATCGGAATGTCCCGGGACGACGTCGTCCAGCTCATCGGCACCATCGCGAAGTCGGGAACGGCCGAGATGCTGCGCAAGGCGAAGGAGTCGGCCGACGCCGCCGCCTCGCGGGAGCTCATCGGGCAGTTCGGTGTCGGCTTCTACTCCACGTTCATGGTGGCGGACACGGTCACGCTGCTGACCCGCCGGGCCGGCGCGAGTGGCGGCACCCGGTGGGAGTCCAGCGGCGAGGGCACCTACGTCATCGCCGACGTCGACGACGCGCCGCCGGGCACCGCGGTCACCCTGCAGCTCAAGCCGGCGGACACCGAGGACCATCTGTTCGACTACACCTCCGAGCAGAAGATCCGCGAGATCGTCAAACGATACTCCGACTTCATCGCGTGGCCCATCCGGATGGCCACCGACGGCACGGCCACCGCCGGCACGGCCACCGAGGGCACGGAGACCGCCGGCGCCGCCACGACCGGCGTCCAGACACTGAACTCGATGAAGGCGTTGTGGGCGCGCCCGCGCGACGAGGTCGACGAGGCCGAGTACCACGAGCTCTACCGCCACCTCAGCCACGACTGGACCGATCCGCTCGAAATCATCCACATGAAGGGCGAGGGACTCTTCGAGTACGAGGCGCTGCTGTTCATCCCGTCCCACGCCCCACTCGACCTGTTCGCGCAGGACGGCCGGCGGGGAGTCCAGCTCTACGTCAAGCGCGTCTTCATCATGGACGACTGCCAGGCGCTCATGCCGAACTACCTGCGTTTCGTCAAGGGCGTCGTCGACGCGCACGACCTGTCGCTGAACATCTCCCGCGAGATCCTCCAGCAGGACCGCCAGATCCAGCTGGTTCGCCGCCGGCTGGTCAAGAAGGTGCTTTCCACCGTCCGGCATCTGCAGACGGACGACGCCGAGCGCTACCGGACCTTCTGGAAGGAGTTCGGCCCCGCCGTCAAGGAGGGGCTCCTCGACGACGTCGACAACCAGGAGGCCATCCTGGAGATCGTCTCCGTGGCCTCGACGCGTGACCCGGAGCAGACGACCACCCTGCGGGAGTACGTCGACCGGATGAAGGACGGCCAGGACGACATCTACTACCTGACCGGCGAGTCGCGGTTGATGGCCGAGAAGTCGCCGCACATGGAGGCCTTCCAGGCCCGAGGCTACGAGGTCCTGATCCTGACGGACCCGGTCGACGAGGTGTGGGTCGAGCGGGTGGCGCGGTTCGACGGCAGGCCGCTGCGGTCGATCGCCAAGGGCCAGGTCGATCTCGCCACGGCGGACGAGCAGGAAGGCGCCGAACCCGAACGCGAACAGCAGAAGAAGGATTTCGCCGAGCTGTTGTCCTGGCTGGCGCTGACCCTGCAGGAGCAGGTGAAGGAGGTGCGCCTCTCCTCGCGCCTCACGACGTCACCGGCCTGCCTCGTGGGAGACACCTACGACATGACGCCGACCCTGGAGAAGATGTACCGCGCCATGGGGCAGAACGTGCCGCATCCCAAGCGCATCCTGGAGCTCAACCCCACCCATCCGCTGGTGTCCGGCCTGCGCAAGGCCCACGAGCAGGACGGGAACTCCGACGTACTCGGCGAGACGGCCGAGTTGCTGTACGGCCTGGCCCTGCTGGCCGAGGGCGGGGAACTCACCGACCCGTCCCGGTTCACCCGCATCCTCGCCGACCGACTGGCGAACACCCTGTAGCCAGCCGCGCCCGGCAGGTCCGCGACCCGGGGGCCGGCCACGCGGCCGACGCCTGCGCTGCCAGCCGGCGCCAGATCTTGCGACATATGGCCTGGTAGGCGGATATCGTCCGGTACGCTGACCACGCCATTTGCTTCACGCAGATGCATCATCCAGCGGTGTGCCACCGGTCCGGCGGCCGCGAAGGTGTGGGCGCGTGGCTGTTTCCGCGCGCCCATCGACGCGGAGGAAGACCCCCGATGAGTCGTGTTGCCGGACCGATGAGTTGTACTGGCGGGCCGTCGAGTCCTACTGGCAGGCCTTCGAGCAACAGTCGCAGGCCGTTGCGCAGTAGTCGCGAGCCGTCGAGCCGTGTCACCAGGGTGAAGGCGGCTGGTTCGATCGCGGGATCGGCGCGCCGGATGCGGCGGCGCGGCGGGGTGGTCACGCTGGCCCTGGGCGCCGTCGCGGCGATGCTGATCGCCGGCTGTGGTGGATCGACGACCGGCGCAGAGGCCGGCTCGACGTCGTCCGCGTCGCCGACGTCGGCCACGTCGTCAGCACCACACAGCGTGACCGACTCGACCGGCGTGGCGGTGCGGATTCCCGGCGCGGTCCATCGGATCGCCGACTCGTGGCCGGCGCACAACGAGGTCGTGCAGATGCTCGGCGGCGGCGACAAGATCGTCGCGACCGTGCTGACGCCGTCCTCGGCACCGTGGCTCTACACGATCAGCCCGGCGCTGCGCCAGGCGAAGACGGTGTTCACCTCGACGACGGCGAACACCGAGGAACTCCTGACGACCCATCCCGACGTGCTGTTCAACAACACCGGCACCCAGATCCAGGCGAAGACGACGAGTGTCGGTGTTCCCACGCTACAACTGGCCTTCCAGACGTTCGACGGGCTGAAGAAGGTCGTCAACACGACCGCCGACGTGCTGGGGCCCGAGGCCAGGACCCAGGCGCAGCGCTACAACGCCTACCTTGACGCCAAGCTCGCCCAGATCCGCGCGACGAGCTCGAAGATCCCAACCGAGCAGCGGCCCAAGGTGCTGCACATCTACTCGTTGAACCCGCTGGTCGTCGACGGCACCGACAGCATCATCGACGAGTGGATCACCGCGGCCGGTGGTCGCAACGCCGCCCAGGTGAAGGGCAACGTCCGGCCGACGACCACCGAGGCCGTCGCCAGCTGGAATCCGGATGTGATCATCCTCGCGAGCAGTGCGTTCACCGGCAACGACACCGGGCAGCAGACACTGGCGAAACTGACCTCGGATCCGTTCTGGAAGAACCAGCCGGCGGTCCGCGACCACCACGCCTACGTCAATCCGACCGGCGGCTGGCACTGGGACCGGTACGGCATCGAGGAGGCCCTCCAGATCCAGTGGGCGGCGAAGACGCTGCATCCCGCGGAGTTCGCCGGGCTGAACATCATCCAGGAGACCAAGACCTTCTTCCACGACTTCCTGCACTACACCCTGACCGACGCACAGGCGAAGAGGATCGTCGACGCCGAGAACCCCGCGTAGGCAACGGCTCCGGGTTCGAGGTCAGAGCAGGGTGAGGATGCGGGGGCCGTCCTCGGTGATGGCGATGGTGTGTTCGATGTGGGCGGCGCGGCTGCCGTCGATCGTGCGCAGGGTCCATCCGTCGGGGTCGGTGCGGTAGTCGTTGCGTCCCCCGGCCATGAGCATCGGTTCGATGGCGAGAGCGAGGCCGTGGCGCAGGGGGAAGCCGCTGCCGGGCCGTCCGCGGTTGGGGACGTGGGGGTCCTCATGCATCTGGCGGCCGATGCCGTGGCCGCCGAAGTCGGTCGGCATGCCGCAGTGCGCGGCGCGGGCGACGGTGCTGACGGCGTGGGAGATGTCTCCGATGCGGTGGCCGACGGTGGCGGCGGCGATGCCGGCGTCCAGTGCCTGCTGGGTGGCGGCGATGAGGGCCAGGTCCGCGGGACGGGGGGTGCCGACGGTGAAGCTGATCGCGGCGTCGCCGGTCCAGCCGTCGAGTTCGGCTCCGCAGTCGATGCTGACCAGGTCACCGTCGCGCAGGCGGTAGTCGTTGGGGATGCCGTGCACGAGGGCGTCGTTGACGGAGGCGCAGATCACCGCCGGGAAGGGGGTGGGGGCGAAGGAGGGCTGGTAGCCCAGGAACGGCGAGCGCGCCCCGGCCTCGGCCAGGACGGTGCGGGCGACTTCGTCGAGTTCGCGCAGGCGGACCCCCACGGCTGCCGCCTGGCGGGCGGCGGTGAGGGCCTCGGCCACGACGCGTCCGGCCGCACGCATCGCCTCCAGTGCCGTGTCGGTCTTGATCTCCACCACGTGTCATGCCTCCCTGCGATGCGCTGCGAGGTACCCAATACTAATACCGGTATTAGTATCACGGGCATGGTGAGAGTTCCGTTGAGCCCGCGGGAGCGGCGACGTGGCGAGCGGTTCGGGGCCCTGCTCCGCGAGGTCCGCGGTGACCGCAGCATGGTGGACGTGGCAGCGGCGGCCGGGGTGTCCGCGGAGACACTGCGCAAGATCGAGACCGGCCGGGCCCCGACCCCGGCCTTCTTCACCGTGGCGGCCCTGGCCCACGCGCTGGATCTGTCGCTGGACGACCTGGCCGCGGCCTGCGCCGAGGACGCCGACGGCGGTGGCCAGGTCCTGTCGGCGTGACCGTCCGCTGACGCGACTCGTCGAGTCAACCGAGCGTCGAGTCAACCGAGCGTGGACCGGGCCGGCTGGTCGATGACGGCCTTCGGCTCGTCGACGAGGCCGACCGGCACGCTCTCCCCCTGCGGCCCGCCGGGGCCGCTCTCCTGCGCGACTGGCTCCACCAGCTCGCCCGCTGACCCAAACGGCCGCGGCAGTCGTCCCGTGAACGCAGGCGCCAGGCCGAGCAGCGCACCCGAATTCCCAAACACCGGGCTGAACGGCAGCAATGGAGATTACTCACCAGCGTGGCCGGACTCTGCGCGGAGAGCACCCCGCACCAGACCGCGAAAGCCCGGTAGGACATCCTTCGGTGTGAGATTCTGTGGCTGTGGTGGTAGGGGCGGAAACACCGGGTACCGCGGGTGCCGGCGAAAGTGGCGCGGACTTCTTCGTGTCCTACACCCGCACGGATGGGAAGTGGGCGGAGTGGATCGCCTGGCAGCTCGAAGCCGCCGGCTACCGAGTGACGATCCAGGCCTGGGACTTCGACCGGGGCTCGCATTTCGTGCGGGAGATGCACCGGGCAGCCGCCACGGCGGACCGCACGATCGCCGTGGTGTCGGCCGCCTACCTGAACTCAGCCTATGCGGAGGCCGAGTGGCAGGCAGCCTGGGCCGCCGACCCGTCAGGGACTGGCCGCAAACTGATTCCCATCCGCGTTGAGGACTGTCCGCGACCCGGCTTGCTGGATCAGCTCGTCGGCGACGATCTCTTCGGCCTGGACCCGGAGGCGGCGGTGGAGCGGCTACTGGCGATAGCGCGGGGAGGCCGCGGAAAGCCGGCGACGGAACCGCGCTTCCCCGGCCACTGCGCGGCAGTAGGAACCACGCCGGAGCCCGGCTTTCCTGGCCAGCTTCCACACATGTGGAAGGCCCCTGGGAGGAACCGCAACTTCACCGGCCGAGAGCGCCTGTTGGCGGCAATCAGGACGAGCCTTCGGGAGGGACGACCGGTGGCCGTGACCGCGCTTCACGGGTTGGCCGGGGTGGGCAAGACACAGTTGGCCGCCGAATATGCCCACCGGTATGCCGACGAATACTCGCTGGTCTGGTGGATCGACGCCGATCAGATTCCGCTCATCGGCGAGAAGATCGCCGCGCTGGCGGACCCGCTTGGTCTGTCCAGTGACGGGCCGGCATCCGACCTCGCGACGGCTGTCCTCGCCGCGTTGACCCGTCGAACCGGCTGGCTGGTGGTGTTCGACAACGCCGAGGACCCGGTCGCCTTGAGGAACTGGCTGCCTGACGGGCCAGGTCAGGTACTGATCACCTCCCGAAACCCGGCCTGGGGCGCGCTCGCCGACCCGATCGCCGTCGGGGTGTTCGAACGGGCCGAGTCGAGCGCGCTGCTGAACCGGCGCCTGCCCGGCCATGCCCCGGCGGTGGTGGACACCCTTGCCGCCGAGTTGGGCGACCTTCCGCTGGCGCTGGCACAGGCGGCCGGCTACATCGCCACCACCGGCACGGACCCGGCCGGCTATCTGGCCAAGTTCCGTGCCCGCAGGACAGCCCTGTTGGCGAAGGGCGACGACCCGCTCTACCACGGCACGGTCGCCACCGCCTGGTCGATGGCCCTGGACCGCCTCCAGGCCGAGGCCCCGGCCACGGTGCAACTGCTGCAGCTGTGCGCCCTGCTGGCGCCCGAGCCCATCCCACTTACCCTGTTCAGCGATCGTCCCGAACTGCTCGAGAGCCCGCTGGCGGATGCGTGCACTGACGGTCACGTCGACCTGGATCTGGACGAGGTGATCGGCGCGGCCCGGCAGTACTCCTGGGTGGGCCGCACCGGAAACATGATTCAGCTCCACCGTCTTGTTCAGGGCGTCATCGCCGACTCCGGCCGCCGGGCCCCCCACAGTGACGCGATCTGCCGCACCGCCATCACGCTGCTCAGCGGCATGGTCGACTCCCTGCACCCTGAGCTCCCGGCCGACTGGCCGCAGTACTGGCTGCTCACGCCGCACCTGGCTGCCCTGTGCCACCAGGCCGCCGTCCGCGCCGTCGACTCGCGCCACGTCGACCGTCTCCTTCACTCCGTCGCGGCGACGGTGTCGGCGCATGGCAGGAGCGGCACGTTCGCGGCAGGCGAGGCGCTGGCTTGTGCCTCCCTGGACATCCTGGCTCACCTTGGTGGCGAACAGGCACTGTTGCGAGTTCACCATGAACTGGCCTGGCACGTGGCACAGCGACGGCCGGCCAGGGCAGAACAGATACACCTCGACGTCCTGGCCGCTCGACGGCGACTGCTCGGCGACGATCATCCCGATACCCTGGCCTCCCGCCAGGAGGTCGCGTGGATCGCCGGGGTCCAGCGGCAGTGGCCCGACGCCGAGAAACAGTACCGTGAGGTCTTCGACGCCCGGCGCAGAGTTCTGGGTCTCGACGATTCCGAAACTCTCATTTCCTGGCATGAGCTGGCCTGGGCGATCGCCAACCAAAGTCGCTACGACGAGGCCGAATGGATCCTGCACTGCGTACTGAAGGCGCGCAGGAAGGTCGTCGGTGATCATCACCTCCGCACCCTGACCACCCAGCACGAGCTGGCCTGGATCGCCGCCTTGACGGGCCGGTGGTCACAGGCCGAGGCAGGCTACCGTCGCCTCCTCGGCGCCCGCCGTCGCCTCCTCGGCCACGACCATCCGGAGACGCTCGTCGCCTGGCAGGAGCTGGCTTGGGTGCTGGCGAAACAGGGCCGCCACGGAGCAGCACTGACCGAGTATCAGGCGGTACTGGAAGCACGGGAGCAGACGCAGGGCGACGAACATCCAGATGTTGTCGAGACGCGCCGCCGCATCGAGTTGCTGCAACTCGGCAGAATTCCACAGCCGCCCGTCCACCTCGCCTGAGTCAGAACCCTGAGTCAGAACGACGCGAACAGGTACGGCGTGCACCGCGGAAACATCGCGCGCAGATTGTTCGCCGCCTCGGCGGAGACTGCGCCAAGCCCCCGCACCACCACATCCTCCGGGTCGAGCACACCGTAGATCAGTCCAGCCAGTCCGGGAACGGTCAACGTCGCAGCCGGTTCGAGGTTCTGCTCACGGTGCACGACGAGGTGCCCGGTCCGACCGTCGAGCACGTACCGCCCGGCGATGAATGGATCCTCCACGACGTCGACGACCGCGAAGCCCGGCCCGACTGCCATGCCGGCGATACCTTCCAGCGACAGAATCCGGGCCATCGGCGCGGGTGACTCCGGGAACGAGGTCCGGGCCCCGATCACCACGGCGAGGTCGGTGGCCCACAGCTCCGGGGTCTCGTCAGCCCCGACCGTCACCACGATCCTGGCCACCTGGTCGACGTGCCGGGCGAAGAACTGCAGGAGCAGTGCCCGTGCCAGCGGCCCGGTGGTCAGTAGATCGTCGACGACAAGATCACCACCGTGCCCGGTGATGCGGTAGGTCGCGGCGCCGACCACCTCGCCATTCGCCCGTGCGGTGACAAGCCAGCGGTCCTCGGAGTCTCGGATCTGCACCGCCCGGGAGTCCGGGAAGACGGCAAAGCCATGCCGCTCGGCCACAAGTCGAAGGGTGAACTCGCGATAGGTTTCGTAGCCGGCACTGATCGGCGCCCAGGCAGTGTCACCATGCAGCTCACGGTGCAGCAGGCCCGCGAGGTCAGAGGGCGCGAACGCCGCCGTCCGCGTTCTGGGCAGCCCCACGTAGCCGAATCGCTGGTAGAACGACGGGCGGAACGGATACAATGCGCTCACAACATTGCCGGCGTCGCGCATCTGACCCAGCAACTCGGTCACCAGGGCCCGCGCGTAGCCCTTCCGCCGCGCAGGCGGAAGGGTGGCCAGCCCGGCGACCCCGGCCATCTGGTATACCGTGCCCCGCACGTTCTGTCGCATGGGGACTGCCGACACGTCGGCAACAGGTATGCCGTTCTCCTCGGCCAGCAGCGAGAGGTGGCTCTCGTAATATCGCTGCGTTGCACTCAGCTGTTCCCAGCCGCCGTCGCTCACCGGCGATGACTCGAAGGCGTACACCTGTATCGGCAGACTCAACGTCACACGCTCGGCGGCAGTGATCTGGCGGATCTTCATATCTCCCACTGGGCCAAGATTACGTCCTCGCTCGCCGCCAAGGAACGGCTGACGTCGAACCAGTTTCGAGGCCGGGCACACGACATCTGCATCCCAAGCGGAGATCCGCTGGCGGCAGCGGGCATTATGTCCTGTTGCCAACAGGCCCCCAGCCACGGACTGCTCATCCTCGGAGCCGACCACCCGACAACCGCAATCCACCGCCGCAACCTCGAGACAGCTCGCGTCGCCCGTGACCACGACAGGGCTGCGTAACCCGACAACACCGGGCCCGACACGCGACCCGTGTTGGCAGACCTGACGCCACCCAACCCGGCGCACCAGCGGACTCTCGTGCCTCGTCGAGGAAGATGACACCACGGCGCCGAGGCAGGGCGGGTTCCCGGACCGGGCGAGGGTGAAGCCTCTGCCGATCCATGCCCACCGCAGGAAGGCTGGGACGGCTCACGTCAGCCTCCTGCGTGGAGGAGGAGAAGGAGCTGCTTGAGTCACCGGCGCACTCACCGACGTTGGCAGGCCACCGGGTCGGGTTCACAGGGATCACACAGAGGCCGCACAGGGTCTGCGCAGGCGGGGAGCCGACCTTGAGGGCGTGACACTCCTGCCGATTACGGACACCCCCCGCACCGTCGCCCTCCGCACCGAGGCTCCCCGCACCGTCGTCGCGCGGTCCGACTGCCCGCAGTTCTCGACCCGGCCTTCCGCGCGGCGGGCCGACCGGGACGGGCGCGCCGATCAGAGAGCCACACAGCCGAACCCGCGGCCACCCCGGCCCGATCATCCAGTCCTGGACATGGTGGTGCCGGTCTACAACGAGGAGCGGGATCTCGGGCCGTCGGTCCGGCGGCTGCACGCCTTTCTCCTCGAACGGTTCCCGTACCCGTTCCGGATCACGATCGCGGACAACGCCAGCACCGACGGGACCCTGGCACTGGCCCGGGCGCTGGCCGCCGAGCTGCCCGGCGTCGCCGTGGCCCACCTCGACCTCAAGGGACGGGGACGGGCGCTGCACGCGGTGTGGTCGTCCTCGGACGCCGACGTGCTTGCCTACACCGACGTCGACCTGTCGACCGACCTGGGCGCCCTGCTCCCCCTCGTCGCGCCGCTGGTCTCCGGACACTCGGACGTGGCGATCGGCAGCCGCCTGAGCCGCGGGGCACGGGTGGTGCGCGGGCCGAAGCGGGAGATCATCTCCCGCTGCTACAACCTGCTGCTGCGCCGGACGCTGCGGGTGCGGTTCCGCGACGCGCAGTGCGGCTTCAAGGCCATCCGGTCCGACGTCGCCGCGCATCTGCTGCCGCACGTCGCCGACACCGGCTGGTTCTTCGACACCGAGTTGCTCGTCCTGGCCGAACGCTGCGGGCTGCGGGTGCACGAGGTGCCCGTGGACTGGGTGGACGATCCGGACAGCCGCGTCGACATCGTCGCCACCGCCCTGGCCGACCTGCGGGGCATCGTGCGGGTCCGCCGTGCGATGGCCAACGGCACCGTGCCCGTCGCGCACCTGCGCGACCACACCGACCGATCCCGTGGCGGCGCGTGCCGCCCGGGAACCCGCGAACGGGCCCACGGTCCTCACCATCAGTG
>NZ_JAMQQF010000017.1:0-5564 GCF_023716945.1 Frankia sp. AiPs1
GGCCCGCCCGTGGCGGCGCCGTCGCGGCGGGCCAGGCCGTGCAGCAGCAGGCCGGCGAGCTGGGCGTAGGCGTCGGCGTCGGCGAGGCCCGTCTGCCGTTCGATGGTGCCCTGCTGGATGCCGACCATCGCGAGCGTGGCGACCTGTCCGACGAACCTGGCGTCGACCTCGCGGAAGACGCCGACGGCCACCCCCTCGGCCACCAGGGTGCGCAGCTTCGCGGCGGCGATGCTGGTGTTGCGCTCGTAGATCGCGCGGGCGGGCGGGAACGCGGCGAGGTCGGTGCGGAAGGCCGCGGAGGCGGGGCGCAGCTCGGCGGCGACGCCGTCGAGGTAGCGGCGCAGCCGATCGGCCGGGTCGGGCGCGCTGCGCAGGCTGTCGTCGATCCGCTCGGCGGCGTTGCGGAAGAAGTGCACGACGACGGCCACCGCGAGCTGTTCCTTGCTGTGGGCAAGCGTGTAGAGCGTCGACTTCGAGCATCGCAGCCGGCCGGCGAGGTCCGCAAGGGTGAACCGGGCGAACCCCTCCGCGAGGAAGATCTCGACGAGCGCGTCGAACAGGTGCGACTGGCGGCTGGTCCTCGGTCCCCCGGCCGCCGCGGCCGACCAGGTGTCGACGTCCCAGTTCACCGTCATGATCGATCAATCTACCCCAACGCTAGGCAGTACCCAGGTACTCTGTGCGGTACCGTCGACTCGGTCGCACGGTGAACCGGGCGACTCCCCGGTCCCTCGGTGCGATCCCTGGAGGCACGCCATGCCGGCCGACCGCCAACTTCCCTCCCCCGAGGCCGGCGAGCTGATCGACCTCGTCCGCACGATCGGCGAGAAGGAGATCGAGCCGCGCGTCGTCGACGACGAGGCGCAGGCCCGCTTCCCCCGCGAGGTCTTCGCGATCCTGGGCGACGCCGGCCTGCTCGCGCTGCCCTACCCGGAGGAGTTCGGCGGCGGCGGCCAGCCCTACGAGGTCTACCTGCAGGCACTGGAGGAGATCGCCTACCGCTCGGCGTCGGTCGCCGTCGGGGTGAGCGTGCACAGCCTGAGCTGCTTCCCGCTGGCCTACCACGGCACCGACGACCAGCGCGCCGCCCTGCTGCCCCGGCTGCTGTCGGGCAAGCTCCTCGGCGCCTACTGCCTGTCCGAGCCGCACGCCGGCTCCGACCCGGCCGCGATGACGACGGCCGCCCGCCCCGACCCCGACGGCGGTTACCGGCTGTCCGGGACGAAGGCATGGGTGACACACGGCGGCGCCGCCGACTTCTACACCGTGTTCGCCCGCACCTCGGCGGACCGCTCCGGCGGCATCTCCTGCTTCCTCGTCGACGCCGGCACCACCGGCATGGACATCCACCCGCCCGAGCGCAAGATGGGCCTGACGGCCTCCCCGACCACGCAGATCGGCTTCGACGAGGCCCCCGTGCCCGCCGACCGGCTCATCGGCACGGAGGGCAACGGCCTACGGATCGCGCTGTCGGCCCTGGACGCCGGCCGGCTCGGCATCGCCGCCGCCGCCGTCGGCCTGGCCCAGCGCGCCCTCGACGACGCGGTCGCCTACGCCAAGGAGCGTCAGGCGTTCGGCAAGGCCATCATCGACCATCAGGGCCTCGGCTTCCTACTCGCCGACATGGCCGCCGCCGTCGAGTCGGCCCGGGCGACAACCCTGGCCGCCGCCCGCCGCCGCGACGCCGGCCTACCCGCCGGCAAGGCCGCGAGCATCGCCAAGCTCGTCGCCACCGACGCCGTCATGAAGGTCACTGAGGACGCCGTCCAGGTCTTCGGCGGCGCCGGCTACACCAAGGACTACCCCGTCGAGCGCTACATGCGCGAAGCCAAAATCATGCAAATCTTTGAAGGAACCAACCAGATCCAGCGCATGGTCATCAGCCGCCACCTCGCCCGCTCCTGACCTGCTCGACGTCGCCGACAACCCCGGTCTCACCGATGCGCTCGCCGACGCCGCCGCCGGACGGTTCCCCACTGTGCCCGTGACGTCGCCACTGGGACGGGAGGTGCGCGGCTGGCTGCGGCTGTCCTCGACGGCGAGCTGGTCGCTCAACGACCCCACGGCCCGCATGCCCGCCGCCGACTACGACCGCGGCCTCCTACTGGGCTGGTTCACGCGCGTGCTGCACGGCGCGCTGTACCCCGACCCGGACCTCGCCGCCCGCACCGCCCTCTACCCCCTGGCCTGGAACCACAAAACCCTCGCCGACCCAGCCGCGCAGGCAGCGGCGCTGTCCCACCTGCGCTCCTGAAACAGCGCCCCGCCCACCCCAGACCCAGCCTTGCCGTGGTTGCCGAATTCACTCCTCGGAGTTGCGATCGACTGGCGTGTCGACGGCAATCACGCGGTGAGGCCGTACTTGGTCGTGGGACGTCAGGGCTTGGCGGTGGGCAGGGCGAGCATCCGGGACAGCATCCGGGCGAGGAACAGGGTGTGCCGGTGCAGCAGCGCGCGGTCGAGCTTGTCGAGGTTGTCCCCGGGCGCGACCTGCACCAGGTAGGCCGGACCGCTGATGAACGCGATGGTCGGGATGCCAAGCCGGTAGGGAAACGTGCCCTCCCCGTACAGACCGTTCTGGAAGGGCCGCATGACGGCGGAGCGGGTGAGGTCACTGGCGTTCACCTCGTCGATGGCCAGCTCGCGCAGCGTGTCGCTGTGGCCCACCGGAACGGTGACCAGCTCCGACCGGCCGGTGGCCCGGTAGGCCGCCGTCCCGCCCCGGTCGTCCCATGCCATGGTCCCGAGATGCTCGGCGACGAGTGCCATCGCGACGTTGTTGATGATCTCCGGATGCCCGCGTAGCCAGGCATCCGGCTTCACCGTCGCCACCTCGGACACCATGTGGTTCGGCGAGAACAGGAATAGGAGGTCGCGGGGCCGGTCGCGGGCGGGGAACCGGCTGAAGTACTCGGCCAGCGCCAGCAGCGCCGGGCCACCGTTCTCCTCGACCGCGTTCTGACCGTCCGTGTGGGTGGCGACCAGCACGGCGCCGGGCGTCAGGCGGGGTTCCGCCGCGCCGGTCGCCAGAGTGGGCCCCGCTGGGGTCGGTGCGGGTACCGGTGCCCCTGTTGGTGCCAGTGCCGGCGGCGGTACTCCCGAGCCCGGCAGCAGGGCGGTCAGGTAGTCGACGGTGGTCTCCCGCCGCGACGCGGTCAGCGTCAGGGTCGCGGTGAGCGGTCCGCGGGCGAGCAGAGACCGCAGCCGGGCGCCCTGTTCGGCATCGACGTGCAGCGTCGGCAGCGCGGCGTGCTCCTGCTGGTGCGGCGTGTATTGGCCGGCGGCAAGGGCCGGTGACAGGTGCAGGATCTCGATCATCGCGACGGCGCCGTGCCGTCGGGCGGTCTCCAGGCTCGGTTGCGGCGGGACGTCCAGCCAGACCCGCGAGTAGTCCTCGTTCGCGAGGCCGGAACGGGCCTCGGGTGGATGCACGTGGTCGGCGAGGTCGCCGAGCACCGAGGCGGACAACCGGGCTACGGCACCGTCCGCGAGCACGATCGCGCCCGCCACCGGCGTACGCCGGTAGTCGGGCTCGTCGCCCGCGCCGACGTCGACGACGGCCGCGGTCACCCCTCGGGCCGGCGTCTCGCCGGAATGCGGACGGTAGGCGGCGACCGGCACGGTGTGCGACCGGCCGTCGACGTCGACGACATGCAGGGACCAGGAGCCGGCGAGCCACGCGGACAGCCGGGTGGGATGGCGGGTCACCGCCAGGCCTTAGCCGGCCAGCCGCTCGGCGAGGTCGTCGATGTGGCGCCGGTGCGCGTCCGAGCCCGGCAGCCGGGGGCCATGGCCGGCCATCCGTTCGATCCAGGACCAGAGCGTCTCGGCGTCGACGAGGTCGTCCGCCGTGATCGTGCCGGGCGCCGGATAGCCGGTGGCAGCGCCGCGGGGCGTCGTGCCGTCGGACAGCATCGTGCCGTCGAACTGGGTTCTGCCGTCGAACTGGGTTCTGCCAGCCGGCGGCCTGCCGGTCGAGCCGCCGCAGCAGGTGAGACCTTCCCCCAGAGCAGCGGCGAACCCGGCGGTGGCGGCGAGCCCGCCTGTCCGCCCGAGGAATCCGCGTCGACTCGACGGGTTGCTCCACCGGCTCATCGCCGCGCAAAGTACCAGGGTCGCGGGCCGTTCCGCGGAAGGGTCGGCCCTCCCCGGCGGGTCGGGCCGAGGTGGTCATCCCGACCCGCACGGACGGGCCGCCCGATGCGAGTACGGCATCGGCTGCGGCCGTATCGACCTGCTCGTCCGCTGGCCGCACACGACGCCGAACGGCAGGCGCCGCTGGCAGCGCGAGGCCATCGAACTCAAGGTCCGCCGAACAGGCGAGACCGACCCGCTCCACCGCGGCCTAACCCAACTCGACGGCTACCTCGACCGGCTCGGCCCCGCGGCGCCAAGGAAGTCTTTGACGCATGGGCCCCGCACCGCGACTCCCCACCCGACGACATCGACGTGCTCTTCAACCTCCTCCAGTCACAGCGTGACGCCTCGTCCGAGGCGTCAGCACGTAGCTGTTACTACTGGTCGAACTCACCTTCCGCCGCATCCACGAGCTCCTGGTCACATGACCCAAGGCCTTCTCACCGGTCCGAGTCTCACGGCCACCAGCGTTGAGCATCCGACAACAGCCTCGCCAGTCGGCCCGGCGATATCCAGTCGCGACCAGCCAGCAGGACGGTGTTCAGGACCTCTACAACGCTCGGCCTGCCAAGTACAGCCATGGCTGCCAGAGCCTCTCCGACGGCGACAGCGCCCCGCTCGGCATCGAGATGCGGGACGAGCTCAGTCAGGGCCCGCGCATGGCCGTCAGGCTGGCCGATGTGAGTGGCAGCATCAAGAGCCTGATCCAGCACGTCGCGGCGTTGCTCGCCGTCGAAGTGGGCCGCGAGCTCCGTCAGTGTCCGTGCACGGACGGGTAGCTTCGTGATGTTGGTGGCAGAATCGAGAGCCCGGTCCAACACAGCACGGCGTTCCTCGCCGTCAAGGTGAGCCGCGAGCTCGGCCAAGGCCCGGGCGCGGGCAGCTGGGTAGCTGATGTGGTTGGCAGCGTCGAGAGCCTGGCCCAGTAGGTCGCGGCGTTGCTCGCCGTCGAAGTGGGCCGCAAGCTCGGCCAGTGTCCGTGCACGGACTTCTGACTTCGTGATGTTGGACGCGGCCTCGCGGGCTTGGCTCAGTAGGTCGCGGCGTTGCTCGCCGTCGAAGTAGGCCGCAAGCTCGGCCAGTGTCCGTGCACGGACGTCTGACCTCGTGATGTTGGAGGCGGCCTCGCGGGCCCGGCCCAGCACGATCTGACGCCGTTCGCCGACGAATTGGGCTACCAGCTTGACCAACATCCGCGCGTGGGCATCTGACTGACCAGAATTCGTTGACGGGTCGAGCGCCCGGATGAGTTGCGCAGCATCAAGGTGGTCTGCGAGCTCCGTCAATGCGCGAGCGCGGTCGGCTGAGCGGTCAATCTGAATAGCGGCGGCGAGGGCCTGCTCCAGCACCACGCGACGCCGATCGCCCTCAAAATGGGCTATCAGCCCGGCCAGCGCATGCGCACGAGCGTCCGGCCGGTCAATTCC
>NZ_JAMQQF010000017.1:5664-34144 GCF_023716945.1 Frankia sp. AiPs1
AACAGCCGCAGCGAGAACCTGCTCCAGCACCACACGACGTTTCTCGCCCTCGAAATGGGCGACCAGCCCGACCAGCAGCCGCGCGTGGTCGACTGGGCGGTCAATCTGAATAGCGGCGGCGAGGGCCTGCTCCAGCACCACACCACGCTGATCGCCCTCAAAATGGGCTATCAGCCCGGCCAGCGCATGCGCACGAGCGTCCGGCCGGTCAATTCCAACAGCCGCAGCGAGAACCTGCTCCAGCACCACACGACGTTTCTCGCCCTCGAAATGGGCGACCAGCCCGACCAGCACTCGTGCCCGGTCGCCCGGCCAGTCGAAGCGGGTGACCGCCTCAAGGACTCGGGCCATCTGGTCGGCGTCGAGTTGGGCGACCAGCCCGGTCAACGCCCGTGCGCGGTCTTCCGACTTGCTGATCCGGGTGGCTGTATCAAGGGCTCGGGCCAGTGCCCATGCGCGGTCTTCCGACTTGCTGATCCGGGTGGCTGCATCAAGGGCTCGGGCCGGCTGGTCGGTGCCGAGGAGGGTTATCAGACCGGCAAGCGCCCGCGCCCGGGCGGCGGGGTGGTCGATGCGGGTGATGGCCTCGAGAGCCTGATCCAGCACCGCGCCACGCTGCTCAAGGTCGAGATGGGCTGCCAGGCCGCCCATCGCCTGGAGCCGAGAGTCGGGATGGTCGATGCGGACGGCGGTGTCGAGCGCCCGGGCAAGCTGGTCGGCGTCGAGATGCACGGCCAGCAGGGCCAATTCCTGAGCGCGGTCGACCGGGCGGCTGATGTGGTTGGCAGCCTCCAGAGCCCGATCCAGCACCGCGCGACGCCGCGCGGCGTCGAAGTGTACTGCTAGCCTGGCCATCGCCCGCGCACGGTCGCCTGGGCGATTGATGTGCATGGCGGCGTCGAGAGCCTGATCGAGCACCATGCCACGCTGCTCGACATCGAGGTGCGATGCCAGCCCGATGAGCGCACGACTACGAGCTTCCGGGCGGTCGATGGAGATGGCGGTGTCGAGCGCCCGGGCAACCTGGTCGCCGGCGAGATGCGCGGCCAGCCCGGCCAGCGCCCGCGCTCGGTCGTCCGGATGGTTGATGCGTGCTACGGCGTCGAGTGCCCGGTTCATCACGGTATGACGCTGCATGGCGTCGAGACGCGGTGCCAGCCCGATGAGCGCCCGCGCGCGGGCATCCGGCCCGTCAATGCGGATGGCGGCATCCAGCGCCCGGGCGAGCTGATCGGCATTGAGCTGCCCTGCCAGCCCGGCCAGTGCATGCGCGCGGGCGGTCGGCCAGACAACGCGCACTGCCGCATCAAGCGCCCGGCTGAGCTGGTCTTCGTCGAGGTGTGCGGCCAGCAGAGCCAGGGCGCGCGCCCGGGTGAGTGGTTGGACGACACGGATCGTGGAGTCGAGGGCCTGGTCCAGCACCGTGCGGCGTTGAGCCGCCTCCAGGTAAGCCGCCAGCCCGGCCAATGCCCGCAC
Source organism: Frankia sp. AiPs1 (assembly GCF_023716945.1). Lineage (GTDB taxonomy): Bacteria > Actinomycetota > Actinomycetes > Frankiales > Frankiaceae > Frankia. The sequence continues at coordinate 7,141 of NZ_JAMQQF010000017.1, forward strand.
CCGGGCATCCAACGCGTCGATGCGCGCCGCAGCGTCGAGAGCCCGGACGACTTGATCGGCATCGAGGTCCGCGGCCAAGCCAGCCAGGACCCGCGCTCGGTCATCCGGATGGTCGATGTGGTCCGCGGCGTCGAGTGCCCGGTCCAGCACCGCCCGCCGCCGATCCACGTCGAGATGGGTGACCAGCCTGGCCAGTGCCCGCGCCCGGGACTGCGGCTCGCTGATGTGGATCGCGGCATCGAGGGCTTGGTCCAACACCGTGCGACGCTTCTCTGCGTCGAGGTGGATGATCAGTCCGGTCAGCGCCTGAGCGCGGCCTTCTGGCATCGGGATGGCCAACGCGTAGGCCAGCGCCCGCGGCAGCGGCCAGACGCGCAGAGCGACGGCGCGGACGAGCAGATCTGGGTGCATACGCGCGGCAATGCTGCTGATCGATCCGATGATGAGTGCGTAGAATGCCTGCCGATTCAGACCGTCGAGGCGGGAATGATCCGCGGCATGCCGCCACGCCGCGCGTACGTCCGAGAGATAGGTGTCTGTTTGGCCAAGGTTTTCGTGGACGGTATACCAGGCGTTGTGGGCCCGCCCGGGTTCGGCGTCCCATTCCACCGTCAGAAGTTCATCGACCAGATCGGCGCGATCGGCAGAGAGAAGGTGGTTCACGAGGGCATCGGTTCCGTACTGGTCGATGTCGTCGAGCCGTGCCTGGTCGCGTAGCCGTGGCAGTCCCTTGCCGAGCCCACCCCAACGGGTGAGGAGATCGGCGGCGAGGAGGAGGTGAATCCTGCCGAGGTTGCTGGTGGGCATGGCGGCGCGTGCGTAGTCGAGTAGAAGGTCATGCACGGTGACCTGGTCGGTGCGTGGGTCGATCTGGACGAGGGATCGGCGGCCGAGGAGCCGGAGAAGGTCATCGGCGTCGAGGTCATCCAAGCCGGCGGTGATCTGCCACAGCCGTATCACCACGGCAGCGGGAACGGGTCCGTGGAAGATCGCAAGCTCGGTGAACCGGTCCCGGCCGTTATCGTCGAGGGTGGACACGGAGATGTCCAGCGCGGCGAGGAGGTCGGTAGACGGGTAGTCCGGGAATCGGCCCGTCAGCCGGCTTAGATCCGCTCGACGTAGGCGTTCGAGAACGTTTACCCAGGGCCGACCCTCGCCGACCATGCCGCCAACCAGGGCCAATGCAAGAACCAGCCCGCCACAACGTGTCAAGATTTCCTCGGTGACGGCCGGAAGTTCGTCGAGTTGGCAGCCCGCGTAGCGGGCTAACAGCTGCCGGCCCGCGCCATTGTCCACGCCGCCCACCAGGTAGACCTCGCTGGAGGTGAACAGGCTGTCTCGGCTCCGGGTGGTCACGAGCAGTCGGGCAGGCGCGATCAGGGGGAGGGCGCGGAGCACCTCCACGGACCACACATTATCGACCACAATCAGGCACGCCGCCCCGGCCAGCAGCCGCCGAGCCCGTGCGACCCCGTCACTGAGGCCAACCAACGGCGCGGGATCTCCGAACGCGGAGACCACGGTAGCCACCAGTGTGGTCAGGTCGATGTCCGGGCTGGCATCCACCCACAGGATCCCGTCCGTGAAGGCAGCCTTCACCTGCTCCTGGTGGATCAGGGCGCGGGCGAGTGTCGACTTGCCCGCCCCTCCCATCCCGACAATCCCGACCGTGGTTTCCCCTGCAGGATCGGTCAGTAGCCGGCATACCGCGGCCACCTCGCCGTCCCGCGGCACGTAGCGAGCCGGGAGCCCCGGGAGCAGCTCGGCCGAGGGACGCCGCCGGGCCAGCGTTCTCCCAGCGGCCTGCGGCACCCCCGCGACGCCAGGCCTCGGAGACATTCCAGGAAACGGCGGCTCCTCCGACGGTTTCAACCTCAGGTTGTGCACGGCCGCGTCAATCGACCGCAGCAGCCGGTCGCGGGCCTCTTCGTGCCCGAGTCCCACCAGATCGATGTACACGACCTGCTCAAGGACGTCCGGTGGTCGGCAGTCCTCTACTCGTACAACCAGTACCTTCCGCCGATCGCCAGCCGGATCATGCAGCCATGCCTGCCGCCACTCCGCCGCCCCATACCGGGAACCCGGGTAGCGATTGGAGAGCACCACCACCGTCCGGTCCGCACGCACACCGCGGCGCATCTGCTCCACCCAGTTCGACCCTGGCGGGAAGTCCCATGCCTGCACCAGAACTCGGAATTGCACCTCCTCCAGCACCCAGGAAATCCACTCCGCCCACGGCTGGTCGGGCTGCGTGTAGGAAACGAAGAAATCCCAGCCGTCACCGCCGCGCGCGGCGCCCCCGACGCCCATCCCCCCAGTGTGACACCACGCATCCAGCCCAGAGTGGACGGAGCGGGGAGTGTCAGTTTGACGGCGCTCACCACCACGCCGACCTGGTGGGCAAGGCGGACTGTGCGGCGCGGATAGCGATCAAGGACCCCGAACAGTGCCTCGCGGAAGGTCTGCAGGCAGCCCCGGCCGCCGCCCACCGAACCCGCCATCATCCGCCTCTACCTCGCCGGCGCCCCCGAAGACAGCGCCGACGTGGTGGACCTGCACCATGATCCGCGGCCCGTCGTGCCCACGGAGAACGGTGCGAGTGGTCGCGCCATCGGTGTTCCACAAGCGGACCGTCGTGTCCTCGGATGCCGACGCCACCAGAGATCCGTCCGGCGAGAAGACACAGCCACGCGCCCAGGACGAATGGTCGCCGAGGACCGCGACTGTCGTTCCGGTGTCCAGGTCCCAGACGCGCACGGTCTGGTCGGTGGAGCAGGAGACCAGCAGCGAGCCGTCCGGTGAGAAGGCCAGTGGAAGACGATCTCAGTGTGGCCCGCCAGCACCGTGCGCCGCGCGCTCAGCACGGCCCACGAGAGACCGAGTTGAACGTTTTGATCCGAGAAAGGCATGCCGGCGTGGTTCGATGCGGAGGGCGATCGTTAGGTCACGCTGGCGATCGGGGGCGGTCGGCTGTCGGAGGCTGGGGTATGGCGATCAGGCCGCGGTTTCGTCGGGTTGCGGCGTTGCAGCGGGAGTTCGTGGATCGGGAACCGCTGCTGCGAGCGTTCGAAGAGGAGATCGGCCGGGTTCGGGACGCACTCGCCGGCAGAGCCTCGTCCCCGCGGGTGTTGAACGTGACGGGCGTCGGAGGGATCGGGAAGTCTCGGCTGCTACGGGAGTTGCGGGTTCGGGCACCGGAGGGTTGGCGGGCGGCATCGTTGGATCTTCAGGTGCCGGCGATGCGGCAGCAGGAGGACGCTCTCGCGGTGTTGCGCGCCGAGTTGGGCGGGCAGGGTGTGCGGTTCGATCGGTTCGACCTTGCCTACGCGGTGTTGTGGCAGCGAATTCACCCGCACCTGCGGATCAGTCGGGAGACGTTGCCGTTCGTCGAGGACAGCGGGATCCTCACGGAGATCGTCGACTCGGTGGCCGGGCTACCGGTGTTCGGCACGGCGCTCGGTCTTCTCAAGGCCGCCGAGAAGGTGGCGACCGATGCCCGCCGCCGGTCCCGCATCCGCCATGACGAAACGTTGTCATCGCTGGACGACCTTCCGAACGCCGAGGTCGTCGACGCCGTGACCTTCCTGTTCGCCGAGGATCTGCGGGCCGCCTCGCAGAGGCGTCCCTATGTGCTGACGATCGACACCTACGAGGCGTTGGTCCCGGAACCGACGCGCTCGGGGCGCACCCAGCTCGCGGACGTCTGGCTGCGGGACCTGATCGCTCAGCTCGACCGCGGGCTGGTGGTGATCGCGGGAAGGGAACCGCTGCGCTGGGACATCTACGACGCCGACTGGCGCGGACTCATCCGTACCTGCTCCATCGACGGGCTGCCGATGGAGGCGCGCCTGGCGCTCCTCGGCTCATCCGGGATCGCCGAGGAAGGCGAACGGCAGCGGCTGGCGGCGGCGAGCGCTGGGCTTCCGTTCTACCTGCACCTCGCGGTCGACACCGGCGGCTCTGGCGCTGAAGACGACTCTGGCTCTGACGGCGACGCCACCGGACCGCGCCTGGCACGAGTCGCGGCAACCCAGCGGGAAATCCTGCAACGCTTCCTCCAGCACGTCGGTCCCGACGAGGTCCGGACACTCGAGGTTCTCGGGGTGGCAAGGATCTTCGATCTGGAGATCTTCCGGGCGTTGACGGCCGCGCTGCAGTTGCCAGGTCATGTGACGGCCTGGGAGTCGATCTCGTCGTACTCGTTCGTCTACCCGGCGGGCGCGCAGTCGCGTTTCCATCAGCTCATGGCGCAGGCGCTACGCGACCGGCTGTCGGAACCGGCCCGGCTGGAGCTGCACCGGCACCTGCGCGACGCCTGGACACGGCGGGCCTTCGAGGATCCCGAGGACGGCGGCATCACCGGCCAGGAGGCTTCCCGGACGGTGGACGGGCGGATGTTGGCAGACCCGATCGCGTTCCGGGAGATGGTCTTCCACGCGCTTCCCATCGGAGAGGTGACCGGGACGGAACTGCTCGACCTGGCGGAAGTCGCGGTCCGCGGCGGTTCCGAGAGCGCAGCCGACGGGGTACTGGCCGACCTGCGCGAGTTCCTGCGCGACAACCCAGCCAAAGCCACCCCCGAGCTGACGCAGACCGCCCAGGTTCTCGGCGTCGAGGCGGTGCTGCGCAGCGGCGAGTCCACCAAGGCGCTGGAGCTGACGCCCGACCAGACATGGAACACCAGCACCCCAGTCGGCGCCCGGTTCGCCGTCGCGGCCGGCCAGGCACGCCGCATCGCCGGACGCACCTCCGAGGCACTGACGCTCTACCACCAGGTGTGGAGCGGCCACGACGACACCGCCCGGATGGGCGCGGGCCTATGGGCCGCCGACCTGCACATGTGCCAGGGCCGTTTCGTCGACGCCGAACGGTTCGCGACCGAACTGGACGCCATCGCCGCGCGGCGCCACCCCGAGGCTCGCGGGGACGTCGCCCGGCTACGCCACCTCGCCCACCGGTTCGCCTTCGACTTCGCCACCTCGCAGCGCCTCCTCGACGAGGCCGCGACCCATTATCAGACAGCCCGGTCCTACCTCGGTAACGCCAACATCAAAACCAACCGGGCCGAGTTACTCGCCTTCATCGACGCCGAGACGGCACTCACCGAGGCGAGGGCTGCCATCGAGGTCCAGACCGAGATCGGCGCCCAGCACGAACTCGGCAAGTGCCACACGGCCATCGCCGTCGCCTCACTGCGGCTCGGCCGCCTTGACCACGCGGAGGTCGCCTTCAGCGACGCGGTCGAAGCGTTGACCCGGGCCAGCTACCGTTCCGGACTTGCCCGCGCCAGACTGTACGGGGCGGCACTGGAAGTCCGACGCGGCCAGCTCGACGTCGCCCGGGCATCCATGACGTGGGCGGTGAGCGAGTTGGAGGCCGCCGAGGTGTACCCGACGCTGATAATGGCTGCCGGCATCGCGCTGCGGGAACTGGGAATCGAGGACGGAGACGTGACGCAGGCCTGCCAGCGCGCCGAACACGCCATCCAGCCACTCACGACACTGGACGACGTGAAGGGCCGAATCGACGTGTTCGTCCGCGACCTGCTCGGCCTCGACGAGGCAGCCCGATGACCGTCCCCGCGCCCGCGAACCCGCCAGCCGACGAGGCCTCCGCGGCCACGAGCAGCGATCCCGACGAGCTCTACCGCGTGGCGCTGGCCCGGACCGACCGAAGCGCCGGCTTCTACAACCACAACGTGCGGGTCGAGACCCCGGACGGACCGGTCGTCGTCCGGATCCCGATCCCCGGCGCGGACACCATGGATCTGACGATCTGGCCCGAGGCCGCCGTCGTCCAAGCGATCAACCCCGTGGTCGGCCGGGTCCCGCGGCTGCTCCGCGCCAACGCGGACCCCGCCTACCAGGTGGTCGAGTTCATCACCGGAGACGTACTCGACGCGGTAACGCCACGGGGGAAACGGGTGCCAGACCATGTGATCCGCGATGTCGGCGAACTGTTCCGCCAGCTCGGCCAGGTTCCCCTCGAGCAGCTACCAACCCTGCCAGCAGGCTGGCCCACCGACGGCGGCACGGCGACGTTCGCGCATCAGCTCTCCGCCATCACCATCGACGTGCATACCCGGTTCCGCGACGAGTTCGGCCACCTGTTCGACTCCCTCGGCTTCCCCGCGGACCCGTTCGAGATCATCCTCGAACGCTGGCAGACCCTCTCCCCCAGGCCGTTCCGGCTCCTCCACACCGACATCCACCGCAAAAATATGATCATCGATACGGAGGTGACCTACTTCCTCGACTGGGAACTCGCCCTCTGGGGCGACCCCGTCTACGACCTCGCCGTCCACCTCCACAAGATGGCCTACCAACCCGACGAAGAAGACGCCGCCCGCGCTGCCTGGCGCGCCGCCGTCCCCGCCGACGCCGCCCTCGCGTGGACCGCCGACCTCGCGACGTATCTGGCCCACGAGCGGGTCAAGTCAGCGATCGTCGACACCGTCCGCTACACCAAACTGATCACCGCCCACACCGAATCCCCCTCCGCCGAGGCCGCGCTCCTCGACAAGCTCACCACCAAACTGACCGCCGCCCACACCGTCTGGCAGACCGGCCACACCCCCGATCGGCCCGGGGTTGAACGGCGGGTACGCGCCACTCGGTGAACCGAACCACCAGCGAAGATCAGATGCCCCGGCGTGACCCGTGCAGGAGCGCACCCACTGCTGGATCGTTCGACGAAGCCGTGGGGCACGCATCCGAACAGAAAGCACTGGCTGGCGTCGCAGGAACCTGGCAAGTTCATCGCATGCCGGATTTCGATGTGTGGCCCCGGGCCGCGGAGTGGCCCCGGTCGGTGGACGACCTACGCAGGCTCCAGGAGACGGGTGATCTGCCGAACTTCCTGTTCTTCTGGGGTCACCGGCCGGCCGCTGACGGCGGCATAGGGAAGGGCTGCCTCAGCCAGTGGTGGCCGATTGAGTTCACCGTCGATGGCATCGTCTACCGCAGCGCGGAGCATTTCATGATGGAGCAGAAGGCACGATTGTTCGGCGATGAGACCGTCGCCGAGCGCGTGCTTGTCGCTGCGAGCCCGGGTGAGGCGAAGGCGCTGGGCCGCCACGTTCGCGACTTCGACGAGGAGACCTGGTCCGACGCCCGCTACAACATCGTCGTGCGCGGCAACACCGCTAAATTCGGTCAGCATCCCGCATTGCGGGACTTCCTTGTGCACACCGGTCAACGGACGCTGGTCGAGGCGAGTCCGGTGGACCGGATCTGGGGAATCGGTGTGGCGGCCGACGACGAACGATCAGGCCGACCGAACGCCTGGCCGGGCCTTAATCTTCTCGGTTTCGCGCTGATGGAGGTTCGGGCCCGCGTCGCGAAGCTATGACCTTGGGCTATGCCGGCGACCTCCGGCCACAGCGCAACCAGCGGGCACCTCATGAATCGGGCAGCTTTTGGTTCATGGCCCTTTCCGGCCGGAGGCTTTCATGGCCGGCGCGCGGGCAGCGGGGGCAGCGAGGGCCAGCGGGTGAGCATGCTGTCACGCATGGCCGCGGTGAGCTGCCCCAGCCCTTCCAGCTCACCACCGCCAGCGGTCATCTCGCCGACGATTCCAAGGCGATGGATGAGCCGCTGGCGCGCCGTCGCCGTGCCCCAACGCCAGTCCCGACGAGCAATCCTGGCCAGCTGGTCACGGGTTCCACGCCGGGCCCGCTCGACAAGCGCATCGCCTCTCAGCAGCCAACCGGCACACGCGTCGGCGAGATCGTCTGCGACATCGAGACCGGTCTGCTGGCGCCAGGCCGCACGGTAGGCAGCCTCCGCCGCGTCCAGCAACGGCCGCGGCGGGGCGGTAACGCACCAACAGGTCGGGAACCCGATACGCAGATAGGCGAGTTCGATGAGCCCGTCACCCAGCGCCGCCTGCTCGAAATCGACGAATCTGACACCGCTACTGGTGTGCAGATCGTTACCCGGGCAAGGATCGCCGTGCAGCAAGGCGCTCCCCGACGAGCGGCCCAGGCGCTCCACGAGGTCGTCCAGCTCGGCGCGTACCCCAAGCGGCGCGGCAACGCCGAGTGTCCGGGACAGCCGGAGGAAGAAGTCGACGTCGTCCTGGGTCGGACCGGACCAGCCCGCCAGGACGCCGCTGTCCTCGCGTCCTGCGGAAGCGTGGAGCCGAGCCAGCGCCTCGGCGTACGCGACCACCCAGTCCTCACGCGGCCGCTGATGCTCCAGATATTCCAGAACCAGGACCCGCTCGTCCGAATCGGTACCGAGAAGCCTCGGCGCCACGGGCGGGTCAACGCGGGACACCAGCGTCAACGCGGCCACCTCGTGGGTATACCTCTCGGTGGCCCCCGGTCCGCCGACAAGCTGCTTGACCACCGCGGGTGTGCCGGACAGTTCCACCCGCCACACCCGTGACCTTGGACTGCTACCCAGCCGGCGAGCCCGCCGAGGCGAACCCACCTCAGCCCACAGCCTCTCCCCCAGCGGCAACGGCACCCACATGGTCCCCATCCTGACAAGTCGGCGTAGCGCGCATCGCCAGGACGCTCGACGACCACGGCCATATCATCTGGCCACCGACCTGGGTCGACGTGGAAGGAGAGACATGCGGGAGGCGACGGCCGCCGACTACCACTGGTTGAAACAACACGACCTACGGGCGGGCTTCTGCCTTACATATGTACAGGGAGTCGACGAGCACGAAACGCTGCGCCACTTCGGAGCGAATCCGAAGACTCTTCGGCCAATGACGCTCAGCGAGGCCATCGAAATCGACTTCGAGCATGGAGGAGGCGAATGTGTGGTAGCCCTGACTCGTAGGTTCGATAATTGGACAGTCGCCGTCGAGCCGAACGGATGGGCAGGTACCACCCTCGGAGTCCTTCTCCCACTGTCGACCGGCACGACTGCCATCTCGGTTCAAGCAAACATCAACGGAGACAGATCTTTCAATCTCGCGGAAAACGGCGAACTTCTCACCAGTTTCGACCCCCTGTTTCCCGAGCGTCGCGGCGGCATTCAGCCGGGTACCCTGGTGCCCCTCATGAACGAAGTCGGAATCATTCGCAGCAGCGACGGGGAACACCGGTACATTCCTCTCGCCGAGGCTTCGCTGGCCCTGGCGGACCGCATCAGCAACACACAAGTAACGGCCGCTGCACTTGAGGGAACCCTACTCGGAGGAATTCTTGGTCCCCACTGATCTGCACAGTTCCATCCAGGAGTGAGCCGACCACTACGAATTCTACGGCAGTCGGCCATACGCAGATTCAGACCATCAACCTGTTCAGGTATCCGAGGTCACGTCCACGAGCTTTGCGTAGAGCGGCCAGCGCCAGCCCTGGATGGATTCGCTGAAGCTCGCTACCGGTGTCGATGCCGGTGACAGCGGCCGGCGCGACACTGAGCTCACGGCCACCCCGCCGGCGCTCCCGAGATGTCCGCGCCCCGGTGTCGGTGGCGGCGCCGGCGCCGGCGCTGACACCGGCCAGACCCCAGGCACCTGATATCCCCCGAAACCATCCGGCCGCTGCTCCGTCCTGATCCACCGAGGGTCCGCCTCAGCGGGGCGTCGGGAACGCCGAGCCGCGGACCAGTCCACGCAGGACGGTGAACTCCTCCTCGAGGAGGGTGCCGAGGTTCGCGCGGGTCGCGGTGTCGAGCCAGCGGGTCGTGGCGTGGTCGAGCACCACGAGGGTGATCGCCGCGAGCATCTGGCAGGAGGTGTCGGGGGTCGGCAGGCCGCGGCGGGTCGCGATCGCGTGGGCCACCGTGGCGGTGTTGTCCTCCTGGCCGGCCTTCTCCCGGCCCTGCAGGTAGGGCGACGAGGCCACGACCCGGTGATGGGTCCTGATCCGGTCCCTGATACGGGCGAGCCCGGGCGCGAGGGCCAACAGGGACGCCTCCACCGCGTCGAGTTCACCGAGCTCGTCGGCCTGTGCCAGGTAGAGGCCGACGAACGCCTGGATGAAGTCGTACCGGCCGAAGAGCAGCACCGACTCCTTCGTCGGGAAGTGGCGGAAGAACGTCCGCGGGGAGACCCCGGCCGCCGCCGAGATCTCCTCGGTGGTCGTGGCGTCGTAGCCGCGAACGGCGAACAGTTCCAGGGCCGCGTCGATGAGCGCCTGACGCGTGGCGGCGGCCTGGCTCGCCCGCTGGGAACGGTCACCTGGCGCCATCGCGGACCCTCCGATACCTGACGCGAATACCTGACGCGACTCTCCTGATCCTAGTGTGACGGTGGGTAGCCAGCCCACCCGAAACGGCCAGCTCGCGACAGTGAGATGTCATCAGTGGCCCGCTCCTTCCGACCACAATCTTGCTTGCCACCTGGATCCGGCTCTAACATCGGCGCAGTGACCTGACAGTCGACTGCCACTAATCGGAGTACGTCCAACGGGAGGGGATCTGATGGCGCTGGCCATCACCGAGGAGCACCGGAGCCTGGCGGACAGTGTCCGCGCCGTCCTGGGCGACACCGACGCGCTCGGCGACGCCCGCAGGGCGCTGGAAGGTCAGCTGACCGGGCCGCCCGGCTACTGGCGCAACGCAGGCGAGCTGGGCTGGTTCGGCCTGCACCTCGCCGAGCAGGACGGCGGCGCGGGGGCCGGGCTGCTCGAGGCGGTGGTCGTCATCGCCGAGCTCGGGGCGGCCGTGGCCCCGGGGACCGCGCTCGCCGACATGATCGTCTCTGCCACGATCCAGGCGACCGCCCCGGCCTCGGTACGGGCGGCGCTCCTGCCCGGGCTGGCCGCCGGCACGACCCGCACCGCCCTCGCCCTGGGCGCCGACATCGCCGCTGCCGACGGGCGGCTGACCGGTACCGGCACCGTGCTCGGCAGCGCCGACGCCACGCTCCTGCTGGTCGCCGTCGGCGACGACGTCGTCCTTGTCACCGGCAGCGACCAGTTCGTCCTCGCCCCGGTCAAGGACACCTTCGATCCGTCCTTTCCGCTGCTGCGGCTGCAGTGCGACAACAGCCGGGCCGCCACGGTGCTCACCGGTGGGCGCCGGCAGCTGCGCCGGCTGAGCTGGCTGTTCGCCGCCGCCGAGGCCGCCGGGGCAATGGCGGCCTGCTTACGCCGGACAGTGGAGTACGTCCAGGTCCGCGAGCAGTTCGGCCGGCCGGTCGGCAGCTTCATGGCGGTGAAGCACCACTGCGCCGACATGCTCATCGCCACGGAACTCGCCACCGCGGCGGTCTGGGACGCGGCCCGCGGGGCGAGCGATGACAGCACCACCGACGACAGCACCACCGACGACAGCGCCAGCGCCGCCGACGACAGCGCCGCCGACGAGTCGACGCTCACCGCCGCCGTCGCCGCCACCATGACGCTGGCTCCGTACGTCCGGATCGCCCAACAGGCGATCCAGCTGCACGGTGGCGTCGGCTACACCTGGGAGCACGACGCCCACCTCTACTACCGCCGGGCCACCGCGCTCGCCGCCTTCTTCGGTCCGGTCGAGCACAGCGCCCGCGAGGTGCTCGACCTGCGCGCCGCGGGCCACTCCCACGGCGCCGGCTTCGACCTGCCGGCCGAGGCGGACACCTACCGCCGCCAGGCGCGGGAGTTCTGGGCCGCCTACACGGCAGCCACGGCGCGGGATCGCCAGCGCGTCGCCGCCCGCGCCGGCTACGTCGTGCCGCACTGGCCGAAGCCCTACGGCCGCGGCGCCGACCCCGTCGAACAGCTCGTCATCGAGGACGAACTGCCGGACCTGCCCCGCCAGACCCTCGGGCTCGGCGAATGGGTCCTGCCGACCATCCTTCAGCACGGAACGGACGAGCAGCGCGAACGCCTGCTCTGGCCGAGCCTGGAGGGCACGCTGCGTTGGTGCCAGCTGTTCAGCGAACCCGGCGCCGGGTCGGACGCGGCGGCGGTCACGACCCGGGCCCGGCCCACCGCCGGGGGCTGGCTCGTCACCGGGCAGAAGGTCTGGACCAGCGACGCCCACAACTGCCAGCGGGGCCTGGCGACCGTCCGCACCGACCCCGCCGCCCCCAAGCACAAGGGCATCACCGCAATGATCATCGACATGGCGGCGCCGGGAGTGGAGATCCGGCCGCTGCGGGAGATCACCGGTGAGACGATGTTCAACGAGGTCTTCCTCGACGACGTCTTCGTCCCGGACTCCGACGTCGTCGGCATGGTCAACGGCGGCTGGCGCGTCGCCCGGGCGACGCTGGCCAACGAACGGCTGTCCATCGGCGGCAACCCCGTGACCCTGGAGGCCGCCGCCCTGCTCGACCTGCTGTCCCGGTACACCGCCGTCGACGACGGCGTGCTGCGCGAGGCCGGGCTGCTGCTGAGCGAGTCCCAGACGTTGCACGCACTGAACCTCCAGCAGATCGACCGGGCACTCGCCGGCGCCGAGCCCGGTCCCGAAGGCAACATCGCGAAGATCGTGGTCGGGGAGCACTCCCAGCGGATCGTCAACCTCGGCATGCGGGTCGCGGGCCTGGCCGGGGTGCTCGGCGAGGAACCCACCTGGGCCCACGACTACCTGTTCACCCGATGCCTGACGATCGCCGGCGGAACATCGGAGATCGTCCGTACCCAGATCGCCGAGAGCCTGCTCGGGCTGCCGCGAGAGCCGCAGGCCCCGGCCGGGTCGTCACGTGCCCGAGGAGGCACCTCATGACCGTTGCCATCGTCGGCATCGGCCGCACCGGCTATTCCCGTCGGTCCGGTCGTACCCCCAGAGCCATGGCGGTCGAAGCGGCCCGCGCCGCCATCGCCGACGCCGGTCTGGCAGCCCGGGACGTCGAGGGCATGTCCACCTACCAGTCCAACGACTCCTGCTTCCCGCAGGAGGTCGCCTGGGGTCTCGGCCTCGACGGGCTGACGTGGGGCTCGGCGGCGTTCGGCGGCGGCAACCTGGTCGCCGACCAGATCGCCACGGCGGCGGCCGTGATCGAGGCCGGGCTGGCGAAGTCCGTCCTCGTCTACCGCTCGCTCAACGGCCGTTCCGGCCACCGCCTGGGCACCGTGGACGGCCCGGTCGAGATCGCCGGCGAGTTCCAGTTCGACGCCCCCGCCGGCTTCATCGTCCCGCCGCAGTGGTTCGCCATGTGGGCCCGCCGTCACCAGCACCTGTACGGCTCCACCAGCGAGGACCTCGGCCACATCGCGATCCAGCAGCGGGCGCACGCGAGCGTGAACCCGCACGCCGTGATGCGCGAGCCGCTGACCATGGACAGCTACCTCGCCGGCCGGTGGATCAACGAACCGTTCCGGGTCTTCGACTGCACCGCCGAGGTCGACGGCGCCGTCGCGATCCTGCTCGCCGGGGCCGACGTCGCCGCCGACTGTGCCCAGCCGCCCGTGTGGCTGGTCGACTCCGTCAACCACCACGGCGCCTCCGGCTGGACCGCCTGGCCCGACATGAGCCAGATGTACTCGGCGAAGGCCGGCCCCGAACTGTGGGCAAAAACCGGCCTGAACCCGTCCGACATGGACGTCGCCTGCATGTACGACTGCTTCACCTACACGGTCATGGCCACCATGGAAGGCTTCGGTTTCTGCGAGCCCGGCACCGTCGGCGAGTTCTTCGCCAAGGGGCGCGCCACCTACGGCGGCGACGTCGTCGTCAACCCGCACGGCGGGCTGCTGTCCGAGGGCTACATCCACGGGCTCAACCACCACTACGAGGCCGCCCTTCAGCTACGCGGTCAGGCCGAGAACCGGCAGGTCCCCGACGCCCGCCTCGCGCTGGTCACCGCCGGGGGCGGCCCCGGCGGCGGCGCCAACATCTACGCGAAGGAACGCCCGTGAGCGCCCCCACCCCCACCGCCACCACCACCGCTGCCGCCGCCCCCACCACTGCCACCGCCACCACCGCGAACCCCCTGCCTGCCCCCGTCCCCCGACCCGACCCCGACAGCGCCGGGTTCTGGAGCGCCCTGAACGACGGCCGGCTCGCCGTCGCCCGCTGCACCCGCTGCCGGACCTGGCAGCAGCCGCCGACGGAAACCTGCCGGCACTGCGCCGGCCCCGTCGCCTTCGAACCGGTCAGCGGCCAGGGAACGATCTACAGCTTCATCGTCATACGTCAGGCCACCGTCCCCGGCCACCAGGTCCCCTACGCCGTCGCGCTCGTCGAACTCGCCGAACAGGCCGACATCCGCATCACCGGCGTCGTCCGAGTACCCCTGGACGAGATCAGGGTCGGCCTACCCGTCAAGGCCGACGTGGTAGCAGTCGGTGACGGCGGGCAGAGCGTGGTCGAGTTCATCACCGCATGACCGCCCGTGGGGCTCCTGCGGTGCGAGCCGGGCACGGCGACAACGGATCCGGTTCCCGGGAATGTGGCACTAGGCCTGCGCCACGGAGTCTCCGGCCGCAAACGCGTCGGGCCGCCGCAGGTCGCGGACCAGCTCGTCAATCAGGTCTCGGGTGACGTGGCGCATGGTGTAAAGATGCGCATAGGCGCGACGCCGGCCGTCGGCGTAGGTCGTCTCGTACGACAGCGAGTATTTCTGGACGAGCCAGCCGGCGGGCCGGCGGAAGCGGATCGTGAGCGAGAACGGACTGCGGGCCACCCACAGGTCGAGGTCCAGCTCCTTCTCCAGCGCGCGCAGGCTGCGGTGGGCGTACGCCGCCATCCGGTCGCATTCGGCCGCCCAGCGGATCTGCTCATCGTAGGAGTGGCGTGCCAGGTGGTCCCACATCAGCAGCGGCGAGAAGCCGTTGCGTGATCCCGCGAGGGTCGTGTCGGACGAGCCGATGTACTCCGATTCCCGTGGCGGGATCATCTGGAATCTGGTGCGGGTCATGAAGATGCCGCACGGCCAGGGCGCACCCAGCCACTTGTGGCCGCTCATCGTGATGGAATGCACGGTCGGCAGGCGGAAGTCGAAAACCGGTGGCGCCGCCTCGACCAGACCGGCCCGACGGGCCATCTCCAGGTAGGGGACATAGCCGGCGCCGAGCGCGCCGTCGACGTGTACCCAGTAGCCGGTGCGCAGGTCGAAGGTGCTGGAACGGCCGTGGCCGCGGTGGACGGGGCGTTCGTCCAGACCGTGTTTCGCGCAGATATCGTGCACCAGTCTCGACGCGGTAGCCACGTCGTCATAGGCGCCTTTGAAGCTCGAACCGTAGTTGAGGCTGACGACGATCGGGAAGCCGCGGGATGCGAAGAACTGCACGAGCACCGCGAGGCGATCTAAGTCGATCATGCCGTCACCGTCCGCGCCGCCGACCGACGGGACCTCCCCGGGCCAGGGAGTTCCCGGGGCCAGCGGGTTCTCGTCCGGAAACCAGCGGCGGCCGACGTCCTGGAACGTGTCGATGCCCAGTAGCCTGGTCGCCTTCGTCAGCGAGTAGTGCGTGTCCTGCGAGAAGAACAGGACCGGGTGGTAGCCGTTCGGACCCGACCTGCCTGCCCCGTCCGGCCCGGTGGCTGGTGCGGGTTCGGCGCTGCCCTGCGGCGAATGGAGCATGAGCCGCCCGGAGAGGTACTCGCGGGCGTTCCACAGGCCGTACAGGTTTCCTTCGCTGGCGCCCATGGTCAGCGAATAACCCCAGTAGGAGTCGGGATCGTCCCGGCGATGCGGCCACTTGGCGTTCCAGAGGGACGCGAAGTAGTCGAGCACCGCGCGTTCGAGGATCTTCGAGTTATGGGTGTAGGCGCCGGTCTGGTAGGGATCTCCCGCGTTGTTGAGGGTCAGGCCGAGGTAGCGACTCAGCCGCTGCTGGTAGTCCAGGTCGGCGTTGATCTGGAATCCGGCCGAGATCCTGCACCGCTCTTCCAGCCAGGAACGGAAGAGGTTCTCCGCCGCCGTGTACTGATCCGCGGTGAGCCCGCCGGCAGGAAGCTGGAAACGGCCGTAGGGGGTTTCCGTGACGGCGTCGTAGGTCTGCCGCGGGTCGCTGCTGGGCGCGGTCACGTCCGGTATTTCGGTGATCAGCGATAGATCGCTGAACGAGTTTCGCCAGGGCGCGTCCGCCGGCCCGAAGGGAATGTCGGCCGCGCCCGGGTCCACCTGGTTTTTCAAGGCTTTTCCTTCGTCCTCGCCCCGTGGTCGCCTGGCATGTGCGGCGCCGGGGATCACGCCGCCGACGGATCCGGTTCACGCCAGACGGGGTAGAGAGACGGGCCGCCGTCCGGCAGCACGATCTCGTCACCGACTCGGCGCATGCCCATCTCCAGCCACAGGTCGCGGTTCTGCGGGGTCGACGCCTCCGCGTACACGCCGTAGCCCCTGAGCGCCTCCATCCTCAGCAGGGCGCGGACGAGCAGGACGGCCCGGCCCACCGCCGCCGGCTCGGGACGGGTGGCGGTGAACATGACGTGGAAGTGCGGCGGCAGGTCCGGCGGGTGCTGCTCGTCGAGGGCGCGCATCAGGGCGACGGCTCGTTCGCCGCAGTCGCCGCAGGCCTCGGTGAGACGCTGGTGGTACCGGGCCTCCTGCTCGCCGGTCATCGCCGGTTCGCCGGGTGGCGACCAGACCGCGACCGCGGAGTACCCAGGCGCCACCCCGACCTGGCCGCCGTGTTCGAGCAGCATCTCGGTGGTGATGCGGAAGAACTCGGCCATCGTCTGGTCGCGGTGCGCGGTGGTGCGGGGGAAAGCCCAGTCCAGGATCGGGTCGGGGCCGAACGCCAGGGTGAGGGTCTCGACCACCGCCGCCAGGTCCGGCGTACTGGTGATCAGGATCGCGTTCTTCGCTGGTCTGCTCGTGGTGCCGGGTTCCGTCGTCGGTGTGGTCATCTCGGCTCCTTCTGCGCGGGGTGAGTCGACGGCCGGGCGTGGCCGCGGGAACGCGTCAGGTGTGTGCGGCGGGGTGGCTGGAGGCGGCCGGTCAGCACGTGCTGCCGGCCGGCAGCACGTGCTGGGTGAGGGCCGGCAGACCGTTGAACGCGGTGGCGGCCAGGGTGCTGTTGTAGGCGCCGGTCGACCAGATCGCGAGGCGGTCCCCGGCGGTGAGGCAGCGGGGCAGGCGGTAGGGCTCGCGGGCACTGAGCTGGTCGGCGCTGTCGCAGGTCGGGCCGCAGATCGTGACCGCCCGGGTCGGGGCGCCGGCGGGATGGTCGAGTGCGGTGATGCGGTATTCGATGCCGCCGAGGCTTTCGACGAGTCCGCCGTTCCAGAGCCCCGCGTCGGTGACGACGTAGGTGGTGCCGTCGGGCCGGGTGACCACGGCCTTCACCCGGGTGATCGTCACCCCGGCGTCCGCGACCAGGCCGCGCCCGGGCTCGACCGTCAGCGCGGGCAGCCCGGCGGGGCCGAAATGGCGGTGGACGGCGGTCACGATGGCCTCGGCGTAGGTCTCGACGTCCGGGGTGGGCCGGCGGTACGTGCCGGGCAGGCCGCCGCCGAGGTTCAGCAGCGTCAGGTTCAGGCCGCCCTCCTGCGCGCGCACCCACACCTTCGCCGCCGTCGCCAGGGCGGTGTCCCACTGGCCGGGGTCGCCCTGCTGGCTGCCGACATGCCAGGTCAGCCCGGTCGGGACGAGGCCACGGCCGGCGGCGTCGAGGGCGAGCACGGCGGCCTGCTCGGCGTCGCAGCCGAAACGCCCGCTCAGCGGCCATTCGCTGCCGCTGCCGTCGTGCGCGAGGCGGATGACGACGGTCGAACCGGGCGCGTGCTCGGCGAGGCGCCGGACCTCCTGTGGGCTGTCGGCGACGAAGGTCCGCACGCCGCGGTCGTGGGCGTAGCCGATCTCGGCCCGGGTGCGGATGGGGTTGCCCCAGGAGATCCGTTCGGGTGGGCAGCCGGCGGCCAGGGCGAGGTCCACCTCCCGGGGGGAGGCGACGTCCAGATCACTGCCCCGGCGCACGAGGGCCGCGAGCAGCGCCGGGTCGGGCTGGGCCTTGACCGGGAACTGGACTGTCGCGGGCAGGCAGGCCCGGAGGCGGTCGTGGGCGGTGAGGACCTGCCCGATGTCGAGAACGCTGTACGGCGTCTCGTGCGGCCCGGCGATGAAGCGCCGCAGGCGTTCCATGCTCACAGCGGAGCCTCCAGATGAGAGTGCGGCGAGGTGGTCGGGGGCGTCGCCCGCTCGGCGGGGAGCTGCTGGGTGATGGGGAGCTGCTGGGTGATGCAGTGGATCCCGCCGTCGGCCAGCGCGAGCGCCCGGGCGTCCACGCCGACGATCTGGCGGTCGGGGAAGGCCACGGTCGCGGCCGCGAGTGCCTTCTCGTCGGCCCTGGTGGCGGCCGTCGGCAGGATGACGCCGCCGCCCGCGCCGCCGCCCGCGAGGTAGAAGTTCACGTAGTTGACCGCGCCGTCCCGGCCGCAGTAGTTGATCAGTTGCTGGGGCGGGAGCTCGAAGATCTGCAGGCGTCGGCCGGCCGCGTCGGTGGCCGCCTCCAGCACCGTCCGGTTGGCCCGCAGCCTGAGGTGGTCCGGGCGGGTCGGGTCGGCGGCCTCGACGACGACCCGACCCGGTCCGGCGAACTGGCAGACGTGATCGACGTGCCCGTCCGTCTCGCCGGCGAGGTGCCCGTAGGGCAGCCAGATGACCTTGGTGATGCCCAGCAGCGCGCCGAGTTCGGTCTCGAGATCGCGTCGGTCGAGGCGGGCGTTGCGGTTCGGGTTCAGCACGCACTGCTCGGTGGCGATCAGGGTGCCCTCGCCGTCGACGCTGATCGCGCCGCCTTCGAGGACCGTCATGGTGGCTCGGCGGGGCACCCCCAGCGCGCGCAGGAGGCGCTCGGCGACCCTGTCGTCCTGGTCATGCGGGTGGAAGCGGTCGCCGAACCCGTTGAACCGGAAATCCACCCCGACCCGGCCGGCGGGGCCGTGCACGAAGATCGGGCCGCAGGCGCGCAGCCAGGAGTCGTCCATCGGGATCTCCACGGTGTCGACGAGCACCTCGCACAGGGCCCGCACCCGCTCGGCCCGCCCGGGTGAGACGACCAGCGTCACCGGCTCGAACCGGGCGATGGCGCGGACCACGGCGGCGTACTCCCGCTCGGCCGCCGCGAAGGTGCCGCCCCACAGCGACTCCCGGGTCGGCCAGGCGAGCAGGCAGGCCTCGTGCGGTTCCCATTCCGCGGGCAGCCGCGGCCCGGTCACCGCATCTCCCCGGTCACCGCAACTCACCGGTCACCGCGTCTCCCCCGCCGCCGCGTCTCCCCCGCCGCCGCGTCTCCCAGGTCACCGCATCTCCCCCGCCGGTCGCCGTGGGACGAAGGACTCGACCGCCTCTCGGGCGGCCTCCCAGTCCCCCTGGAAACGGACGGTGAGGACGTGCAGCCACCGCTCCAGGCCGAAGGCGACGCACGACGTGTACGCCTGCGCGCCCGCGCAGAAGATGTCGGCGCGCTCGCCGAAGAAGTTCCGGTGGTAGTTCAGGGACGCGACGGCCAGCCCGTCCTCGCTGACGAACTCCTCCTTGGTGGGGAAAAGCCGCTGCATGACGGCCCGCGAGCCACCGGTCTCGAAAAACGGGTCGGTGGCGGCCTCGGGGGTCAGGGTCAGGCCGAGACACTCCGCGAAATCGAGGATCAGCGCGCGGAAGGCGGACAGGTGAGCCCGGACGGTCCAGCGGTCGCCCACCGCGATGATCTCGCGCATGGTGAACCCGTGCAGCCGGCGCAGCCCCTCGTAACCGTCCTCTCGGCGGAAGCACTGGGCGATCGTCGTGATCTTCACCGGCTGGTCGAGTCGGGCCCCGGACAGGGCGAGGTAGGCGTTGTAGCAGGCGGCGGACGGGAGGACGAAGCGCGCCGCATCGAGCTGGCCGGCGGTGAGCTCCGTGCCCGGCGCCGCCGGGTGCCGGGGCAGCTCGCCCGCGCCGGTGGGGTTGACCGGCGCCGCGGCCAGGGCGAGGTGCGGGAAGTTGCCGAAATAGTCGAACCGAGCCAGGTCGGCGACCCGCACCAGTGGCGGGTAGAGGACTTCGGTGGCGCCGGCAGTGCCCGCCCAGCCGACGATGACGGCGTCGAGGGCGGTCCGGAGCCGGACGGCCGCCGGGCCCAGGGTCACCAGCCCCGCGGTGACGCTCACCGGCGCGACGGCGGTCTGCTCAGACATGGGCACCGCTGGCTGCGTCCGCGATCAGGGTGCCGATGCCGTTGAGGGTCCGCAGGAGGTCGACGTCAATCCGGGCCAGGTCGATCGGGGCTCCGGCGATCTCCTCCAGCAGCAGCAGGAACTCCACCAGAGTGAGCGAGTCGAGGATGCGGGCCTCGATCAGATCCCGGTCGCCGTCGATCTCCTCGGTGGACCCGCTGCATCTGCGCAGGAAGGCGACCACGGTGCGCATCGACTCGCTGTCAGCTGTGGACATCGTCGTCCTCCCACGCGGCCTGCAGAATCCCGCTGTTCACGAAGTACTTGTTGACCCGGGCCAGGGCGCGGGCGTGAAAAGCTCGGCGGGCCGGATGTGTCATCGCCCGGCGGCGGGTCTCCAGGGGTTTGCGCACCCCGGCAGCGCGGAATGCCCGCGGGCTGTAGAGGCTGCGGACCGAGTAGCTCATGTAGCCCTTGATGTGTCGCTCGATCTCGCCGCACCGACCGGGATCGGCCTCCCGCGCACGTTCGTGCAGGCGCCGGACCAGCGGTTTACCGAAGGCGACGTGCCGGCTTTCGTCGCGATGGTGGACGGCGTGGATGTCGCGGAGGATGGCCGGCAGTCGCGGGTCCCGGCCCATCCGGCTGTTGTAGAAGTCGAAGATCTCCTCGAAGACCAGGACGCGGGCGAAGGTTGCGACGTCGTCCCAGAGATCCCCTCGGCTGTCCGTCCGCAGCGGGAAGGCGGTGGGTGGGTGGAGGCCGCCGGCATACCGGTCGCAGAACTCCGCGAAGAACCACATGTGCGAGTTCTCCTCGCCGATGAAATGGTGCAGGTACTCGTTGTAGTCGCTGAAACCGGGGGTGTGCATGCGCTGGCACACCGCGCTGATCAGATCGCGGATTCCGTGGACGTGCAGGCTGAACAGGTTGATGGTCTCCTGTCGGGCCAACGCCCTGAGCACGTTCTCGTCCTCGACCAGCCCGGTGCCGTGGACGGTGAGGTACTCCGGGCTCATCCACCAGCGTTCGGTGGACACCTCGGTTGGCCAGGAGAACCTGGTGTACGGGTTGTAGTGGTCGCTGCGCGACTTGACGGAGAGCCGGGCGAGCGTTTCGGTGAAGACGTCGTCAGTCATGGTTCGAGAATCTCTCGGTCAGCGCTGCGCGGCCGGCGCGCGGTCACGGGTGTACGCGTCCGCGAGCTGGCTGAGGGCGGCTTCGAGGCCGGGTAGGAACTTCTCCATCTCGGCGGCGTGGAAATATCTGGTCGCGTACGTCAGCACGAATTCGAGATGTTCGCCGTCGCCGTCGATGACCAGGTCGAAGGCCTCCGGCCAGGTCGACAGGGAGTCATGAAGGAGACTTTCGGAGTCTACGTAATCGGGCCGCACGGGTCCGACGTCCGTGGTGTTCCGGCGCCGGTCGTTGACGCAGTAGCTGAGCGCAAGCGGAGTTCTGGCTGTGGTCCCGAGACCGGCCAGCAGGCGTTTCATGCTGGCGGCGTCGCAACCCGAGTTCTGGTAGGCGATGAGGGCCGACCGCCAGGACCGGCGGATGGCCTCCGGTAGGTCGACACCGGTCAGGTCGACCGCGAAGAACGCCTCCTGCATCAGTGTCGCGACCAGGTTCCGCACGTTCTGGCGGAAACGCTGGGAGCTGACCAGCAGGAGATCCACGTTGTTGCTGCCGGTCAGCTCGCGCAGGTGCAGCGCGATGCCGCCGAGGAGCACCGCGGAGCTACTCACGCCGAGCTTCCGCGCGATCTGGCCGGCCGCGGCCTCGGTGCCCTTCGAGTGCAGGCGCAACCGCCGGAATCGCGGGAGCCCCGGGAGGTCGTCCGTTTCCGGCGGAAGCGCGAGCGGCTGCCTGTCGCGGAAGAGGGATTCGACATGGCGTAGGGTCCGGTCGCGCCGGACTGCTCCCGCCGGGGAGACCTGCCAGTCGGCGAGATCCACCGGTGTCAGGGCGTCCTGCGCCAGGGACGGCAGGGTCTCGCCCCGCCGGAAGTAGTCGGTCATCTCGTCCACGAGACAGCCGACTCCGTGCAGATCGACCGCCAGGTGACAGAACATGTGGACGATGCCGTGCACCCGACCGCCGACGACAATCAGCGCCACCTGCACGGGAAGTTCGTGCGCGAACGCGAAACACCGGGTGGCGAAGTCATCCCGCAGCGCGCCGGCCTGCTCGGCCACCCGGGAACGAGCGGTACGAACGATCCGCACCGGCAGTGACCCGCGGCTTTGCACCTCCTGCCAGACCTGGCCGGCACGGTCGGTCGGGAAGACCGTCCGCAGCGACTCGTGCCGGGACAGGAAGAACGACAGTGCCCGCAGGCACCGCTCCTCGGTCAGCTCCCACTCCGGCGGAACCAGCAGAGTCCCGATGATGTTGTACCGGTAGTCCTGCGGCCTCGCCCGTTCGACGAAGTCCAGGATCTCCTGCTGGCCCCAGGTCAGCCGGGCTTTTCTGCTGCGGGCACCCTCGAACGGCGCGCACCTGATTTCGGCCAACAAGACAGCACCTCTTCCCGCGCTCCGTCGCCCGGCGCGAAAGGCACCGAAAATGGCGCCGTCATACACCGTCGCGTCCTCAGCAGTGAGCAGTGTCGCATCGCCAGCCGGGGCCGGCCATCATTGATCGCCCGGAAATGATCGATCCATACGAAAAGCGACCATCGCTTGACAGTGGGCGGACCGACCAGTGGATTGATTGCCGGCGGCCTGCTGGTATCCAGCCGGTAAACTCCGTGGCCGCCCAGCGTAGTTCATCTGACCCTGATGTCGCACAATCATGTCCACCTATGGGTCGATAAGGAGTTCCGTATAGCCATACCGGCCGACTGCGAGCATTCTCCGACGGGCGGCGGTCGCGACGGATCCGAATTGCCGATGCTGACGGTTTCCGTCGCAGATCCGTGATTCTGTGGTCGGGTTCTGCCGCCGCCGGGTGGAACCGCGGTCCGCGGGCGCCCCGCGGCATCGGTCGGCCCCGTCCACCGCCACCGAGAGAACACCCGGCAGCATGATCGGGCCACCACGAAGGGAGCACTGCTGGTGACCACGAAGGATCTCTACACCTGCACCCAGCCCACCGACGGGGACAGCTGGGCCGCCGACGCGGCCGGCCGACCCGTTTTCACCTGGGAATACGACCCCGAACGCGGCCATCTGCTGGACCTTTACCAGAAGGGAAAGGACCGGCAGTGGGACGCCACCAGGCGGATCGACTGGGAGCTGGAGGTCGACCCCTACGACCCGGTCGGCGTTCCCGACGAGACGAACGTCCTCTACGGCAGCGCGCACTGGGACCGCATGTCCGCGGCCAACCGCGCCGAGGTGCGCCGGCACTCCGCCGCCTGGCAGTTCTCCCAGTTCCTGCATGGTGAGCAGGGCGCGCTGATCTGCGCGGCGCGCATCGTGGAAACCTCACCTGGTCTGGACGCGAAGCTCTACTCCGCCACCCAGGTTGTCGATGAGGCCCGACACGTCGAGATCTACACCAGATTCCTGCACGAGAAGGTGGGCCTGCTCTATCCGATCAACGACAAGCTGCAGGGGCTGCTGGCCGACAGCCTGGGCGACTCCCGGTGGGACATGCCGTACCTGGGCATGCAGGTGCTCATCGAAGGCCTGGCGCTCGCCGCCTTCGGCCTGATCCGCGACACCGCGACGAAGCCGCTGCCCAAGCAGCTGCTTGCCTACGTCATGCAGGACGAGGCCCGGCACGTGGCCTTCGGCCGGATCGCGCTGCGCGACTACTACCGCCAGCTCTCCGACGCCGAGCTCCGGGAACGCGAGGAGTTCGTCATCGAGGGCTGCTACCTGATGCGCGACCGGATCCAGGGCGTCGAGGTCCTGGAGAACCTCGGCCTGCGCACGGCGGAGGCCAAGGAGCTGATCGAGGCCTCCGAGCTGATGCGGGTCTTCAGGACGCTGCTGTTCGCCCGGATCGTGCCGTGCGTGAAGGACATCGGGCTGTGGGGCCCGCGGCTCCAGCAGGCGTACCTCGACATGGGCGTCTTCGAGCTCGGCGACGCCAATCTGGACCAGCTCATGGCGCAGGACGAGGACGCTGCCGACGTGCTCGACGCCGAACGACTGCGGGCCGAGGAGGAATGGCGTATCGCCGAGGTCCAGGCGACCATCGCCGCCGGGCGGGAGCTCCCAGACCCCGCCTAGCGCGCTGCCCACGGTCACCGGTTGCGGCCCGACGCAAGATCACCGCACCCGTGCCGGGGGGCGAGTGCACACGGCCCGGCGCAAAGATCAGGACCGCGCGGGCTCCACGGGTTCCACGGGGCAGCGCGACGCGGTGTGGTCGGCAAGCCGCTCGAGCTCGTGGGCGTCGCGGGGCTGCCCGCACCTGCGGCAGATGTCCACCCGCGGGGGCGCCGGGCGGGGCGGCGCGTCGAGCGAGCCGAGCTGCGGCGGCCCCATGATGCTCAGCAGGAAGCGGTAGAAGCGGCTGGGCCGCTCCGCCGCCCCGGCCGCCACCCGGCCCGTCGCGCCGACGGTGCTGTCCTGACGCTTCATCCGTCGCCCTCCCTCGTCGGTCGCCGCGCCTGTCGCGTGGCCGGCCGAGCCCTGGCGTCCGATCGTTTCGTGCACATATGAATAGTACGCGATTGCTTCGTCTACGTGCCAGGTATCCTGAACCATGACGCACGCCACGACGGGAGGGAGCGGCCCGTGCTCAAGGACAACGTGAATATCGGCGAGGACCTCGAGGAGGACCCCCTCGCGCTGGACCGGCAGGTGTGCTTCGCCCTGTCGGTCGCGTCCCGGCTGGTGATCGGGGTGTACCGGCCGCTGCTGGAGCCCCTCGGTCTCACCCATCCCCAGTACCTGGTGATGCTGGCCCTCTGGGAACGCTCGCCGCGCTCGGTGAAGGACCTCGGCGCCGCCCTGCTGCTGGACTCGGCCACCCTCTCCCCGCTGCTCAAGCGGCTGGAGTCGGCGGGCTACGTGTCCCGGCGCCGGGCCGCCGTCGACGAGCGCCTGCTGACGCTCGAACTCACCCCGGCCGGCAGCGCGTTGCGACAGGAGGCACTGAAGATCCCCCACGCCGTCGTCGATCGGCTGGGCGTCGAGGTCACCGACCTGCAGGAGCTGCACGGCGCACTCACCCGGATCATCGAGGCCGCCCGCCAGGTCCCGGCCCGCTGACGCCCACAAGAACATCGGACCCCGGCGCACAACGGTCCTGGCCGGACGGCTGCCGCATGGACGGCTGCGGGACGCTCGCGATCCGGCGCCACCTCGGCTGGGTCACGTACACGGCGCCGTCCGGCCGATGGCCACTTGGCGCGGGAGTCCAGCACCGGCACCGGCCCGGACGCTTTCATGGTCGTCGCGCGGGCAGGGATTGAGGTGCGGACCAGCGAGTGAGGATGCAGTCACGCATGGCTGCGGCGAGCCGTCCCAGTCCTTCCCGCTGGCCAGGCTCCCAAGCGGGTGCAGCTCAATGCGATCTTGGATGAAATACCTGGTCAGCGAGGTACACCGGCGGTACAGCTTTCTCGCGATCTTGGCCCCCGAGTCGGGCTCACAGAGGCCCTCATCGGGCATGGGTTCGTGCCTCGACCTGCCCCGTCCTGCGCTCAAGCCGCGCGCGAGTCGGAAGAGGCCGACGAACGCTATCAACGGACGGGCTATCGATAGATCTGGCCACAGATCGCATGCCCGAAAAGGCGAATAGGGCTCCTGAGGAACGTGTGGATACGGCCGATTTGCTCTCGGTCCCCTTACGCCAGCAGACGGCTCAGGTGGAGGCCTAGCGGAGGTCTGCCGTAAGCATGTGCAACAGGTCCCGGGCGGACGCGGGAGCGGCCCCTGGCGCGCTTCTGCTCCCGATGCGGGTGCGCCAGGGGCTCTACCGTGACCGAACGGGGTGATGTGCCGGTCGGCGCCGACATCGACGACGATCTTGTACTGCCCGAGCCGAGAGTGAGGCCGTTTCCCTCGATGCCAGGCACCTCGCCTCGCTACGCGGTCAACACGGTCATGGCCGACGTGGACGACCAGGTAAGGGCACCAGACCTCACCGCGGCCATCGGCCGTCTTGTGCCTGCTGAGGCTCGGCTCACGAGGACACGTCGGTTTATTGGGCCGGGACGGCACTGTTCGCGGACCGCGCACACCAGTGAATTCCTGACGTGAGCAATCATCCAGGTCGCTCCCTTCAGCCCTGGGTGAGATGTAGCCACGTCTGGTGGCTCTTTGTGGCACGCTGTCAGGTGTGGACGCGGTGGATCCCGTGAACGGCGTGGCCAGTTCGCTGCCGCCGGGGGTGGACGTGTTCGTCTCCTACACGGGGGCGGATGAGGCGTGGGCGACCTGGGTCGCCGAGGTGCTGGAAGCTGCCGGCCTGACGACGACGCTCCAGGCGTGGGATTCGCCGACGGGAGAGAACTTCGTCGTCTGGATCAGCGAACAGATGTCCACCGCCAGCCGCACGGTGGCCATCTGCTCGGACGGCTACTTCGCTTCGCACTGGTGCACGCAGGAATGGACGGGGGCCCTCGCTGGGAAGAAGCTGGTCCCAGTGCGGATCGAGGACTGCGCGCTCCCGGCCGTTCTCGGCACGATCACCTGCCGGGACCTGCACGATGTGGACGAGCCGGTTGCCCGACGCAAGCTGTTGGAAGCTGTCGGCTTGACCCGTCCGGCCCGCCAATCATCCGGTTTCCCGCGCCATGCGGGGGCGACGGCGGTGTTTCCGGGCCGGCTGCCGGATATCTGGGGGCCAGTCCCGGCGCGGAACATGCTGTTCACCGGCCGCGACCAGCACCTGCACGCGCTTCACCACCGGCTGGCCGGGGATAGCCGCATCGCCGTCGGTGCCTTGCACGGTGCCGGCGGAGTCGGCAAGACCCAGCTGGCTGTTGAATACGTCTGGCGGTACGCCGCCGAGTACTCGCTGGTGTGGTGGGTTGACGCGACGACCTCCACTGGACTTGTGAGCGGCCTCGCCGCGCTGGCCCGCGAGCCTGTCACGATTTTCGTGTAAGCCGGAGATGAACAGCCTACGTGTGGTTTCTCGTGGTGTGCCTGGTCAGGCTA
>NZ_JAMQQF010000180.1 GCF_023716945.1 Frankia sp. AiPs1
TCCCGGCGCCGAGCCGTTCGCCGCCGACGGGGTCCGGGTCGGCGCGGTCGCCGGCACGAGCTGGCACGGGCTGCTGGAGAACGACGAGTTCCGCCGCGCCTACCTCGTCGATGTCGCCCGCGCGGCCGGGCGGGCGTTCGTTCCCGCCCGCACCCGGTTCGCCGACGTGCGCCGACGCCGCCTCGACGTCCTCGGCGACCTGGTCGCCGACCATCTCGACACCGCCGCCCTGCGCCGCCTGCTCGACGAGGGAGCACCGCCCGGCCTACCCTTCGTCCCGCCCGGCGCGCCGTAACGCAGCCGGGGCCCGGAGCACCAGTGGTCAAAGCCGCCGGGTGTAAAAGCCGCTGGTGTTAAAGCCGCCGGGTCAGAGCCGCCGGCGGTCAGAGCCGGTTGCGCAGGAGCTGCTTGCCCTGCTCGGCGCCCTTGCGGCTCTCGGTCTGCGCCCGGCGGAACAGGTCGTGCAGCTCCAGGTCGCCGTCGCGCTCGGCGTCGGCGGCGTAGGTCTCCAGCCGCAGCGCGTTGCTCAGGCAGATCTGGGTGAACCACAGCAGGTCGTACTGGGCGTCCTTCGTCCCGGTGATGCTCCCGCGCTCCACGGTCGTCGTCATGATGGATCGACCCCTTTCCTGGGCTGTCGTGTCTCCTGCGGTTCGGCGGCGCATCGCGAGCACCGATAGTGCCTGTTCCCGCACCGAACGTTCCTACCCGCAGACTCCACCGATCGGCTCGCCCGGTGCGGCCCGGACGCTCGCCGCCCCGGGCGCACCTGGCTTCGGGGCCGGCTCGGAACCGGCGGTCGAACAACCGCTTTCGGCCTTCCCGCCGTCCCACGGAAGACTGGCCGCGGTCGCCGGGTTCTCGCGTGGGGGAAGTGACACGGCTCCGGAGAGCGACCGAGAGCCGAGATCGATCGAGCGGGAGAAGACGCGATGGACGGGCGAACGATTCTCATCACCGGTGCGACCGACGGGCTGGGCCGCCATCTCGCCGTACGGCTGGGCGAGGCGGGCTGGCGGGTCCTCGTCCACGGTCGGGACACCGACCGTGCCGAGCAGGTACGCGCCCGGATCGAGGCGGCCGGCGGGCCGGAGCCGGTGGTGCTGCTCGCCGACCTGGCCGACCTGGGCGACGTCGCCCGCCTCGCCGCCGACGTCGAGCGGCACACCGACCGGCTCGACGTGCTGGTGAACAATGCCGGCGTCGGGTTCGGCGCGCCGGACGCCACCCGCGAGACCAGCGCCGACGGCATCGAGCTGCGCTTCGCCGTCAACTACCTGGCCGGCTACCGGCTCACCCGACTGCTGCTACCGCTGCTGACCCGGTCCGCCCCGGCGAGGATCGTCAACGTCGCCTCCGCTGGGCAGGAGCCGCTCGACTGCGCCGACCTGCTCACCACCCGCGACTACGACGGTGTCCGTGCCTACCGCCGCAGCAAGCTCGCCCAGATCATGAGCACGTTCGACCTGGCCGAGGAACTGGCCGGCACCGGCATCACCGCCGACGCCCTGCACCCCGCGACCTTCATGGACACCACGATGGTGCGCCAGGCCGGATCCCCCGTGAGCAGCACCGTCACCGAGGGCGGCGACGCCACCCTGCGCCTGATCACCGGCCCCGCCGCAGCCTCGGGCACCGGCCGGTACTTCGCCGGCGAACGGGAGACCCGCGCCCTCGCCCAGGCCTACGACCCCGAGGCCCGCCAGCGCCTGCGCCGGGCCACCGACGAACTGCTCGCCGCAACCACCCGATCCTGATCTCCGCGGCGTCCCGGCGGTCAGATGTGGCTCCCGTGCGGCGACAGACAACCAGCGGACCTGGCTCGACTCACGGGGCTGCCTGCCCGCACTGGGGGCAGGACTCGCGTTCGGACCAGCTTGGTCGTCCCAGCCCGGCCGGCGTGAGGATCTCCTCGCCGAGCTCGGTGCGCACGGCGGTCCGGAAGATCCACAGCGCTTCGGCGAACGGGTGGTATGCGCTGTGGTATTCCGGCGTGGACAAGGCCGCACCCGCGCGGACCGCGTTGCGTATGTCGATGAGCCGGTGGAACGCGGACTCCCCGGCCATCACCCCGTCGATCGTTGCGGACATGAGTAACCGTTCACGGACGCGGTACACACCCGAGTGCTGCACGGCCTGATCCGCAGCGGGATGGCGATCCGGTGTCGACATTCCGCCGCGGGCGACCTCCCGTAGCGCCGAGTGGGCCGCGTCCAGTGCCTCCGCGAAGTCGACGTAGGTCCGCCAACGGTCGAGCTCACGGTCTCGAACACGCTGACTCCGATCGCGTCGTGAGTCCGCCACGAGCGCACCGGCGAGCGCAACAGCCCCACCGATCGCCGTGCCGACGATCGGCAGCCAATCTGCAGCCACAGATACCTCTAACTGGATACCGTCAGAAAAACTCTACCTTCACCCCGGGACGGCGAACAAACGGTCGCCATGCTGTCGCCGGTAGGGGAGCCGCGGGACAGACGACCTTTCGGATGACCTGTCACCTCGGCCGGCCGTTGCCGGTCACGTCTCTGACCGGGCACGACGTGAATCGGTGACCGGCGAGGAAGCGCGGGGGAGAGGTCAGCGATCGTGGGACAACGGCGAGTGGTTCGCCGAGCGGTCCGCGCTGGCCCGGTAGCGGGACGCAAGTCGTGGGCTCTGGCCCGCGAACGCGGCGAGTTCCGCGGCGAACACGCTCTCGAGCAGGCCGCGGTCCTCGACGCCGGGGGCGCTGACGCTTTCGCCGAGTTCGATGCCGGCCAGGGCGCCGTCGACGACGTCCCGCGCGGACATCCGGTCGATGGCCGACAGATCCAGGCCCTGAACCTGGTGGAATTCGGTGGCGACGATACCTGGACAGACGACGTGCACGTTGACGCCGGTTCCCGCCAGCTCGGCGTGCAGGGTCTGGGACATCGTGACCGTCTGGGCCAACGTGCCGGCGTAGACGGCGCGGGGCAGCGGGGATGCC
The DNA here is from genome assembly GCF_023716945.1 of Frankia sp. AiPs1. Classification (GTDB taxonomy): domain Bacteria; phylum Actinomycetota; class Actinomycetes; order Frankiales; family Frankiaceae; genus Frankia. The sequence continues at coordinate 2,969 of NZ_JAMQQF010000180.1, forward strand.
GGCGCGGGTCCCGAGAAGGCGAGCATTCCGGCGACGTTCACGATTGTTCCCGCGCCGCGGGCGAGCATGCCGGGCAGCGCCGCGCGGGTCAGCATTGTCGGCGCGACGACCTTGACGTGGACCAGTTCACGCGCCTTCGCCGCGGGTAGTTCGGCCAGGGCCATGTAGTGCGCGACGCCGGCGTTGTTGACGAGCATCGTCAGCGGCCGGTTCGCGCACAGCTCGGCGACGGTGTCGATGCCCTCGTCGGTGGACAGGTCGGCGGCGACGACCCGTACCTCGGTGGTGGGCAGCGCGGCGGCGAGCGCCTCGAGTCGTTCCCGCCGCCGCGCGACGACTATCAGGTCGTGGCCGTCCCTGGCCAGGCGCTCGGCGAATGCCGCGCCGATTCCCGCGGACGCGCCGGTGATGAGTGCCAGCGGAGGCATGATCGTTGCTCCTTCGCGATGCGCCGCGGGCGATGAGATCGCGCGGCCGGTCTTGGCACTGTGCGCGCCGTCAGAGCTGTCAGAGCTGTCAGACCTGTCAGAGCTGTCAGAGCTGGTGGAGTTGTCAGAGCCGGTGGAGTGGTCTGCGCTGTGGGTGACGATCCGGCCGACGCCGCCGCCGAGCCAGAGTCCCCGCGAACCGGGGGTCTCGCGGGGCCCCTCACGGCTGCCCTCGCTGACCTACTGTGTGGGCATGATCGAGCAGTCGAACCTGCTGGGCGCGTTCCTGCGCGCCCGCCGTGCGCTCGTCAGACCCGAGGAGGCGGGCGTCACCGTCGTGGGGGTGCGGCGGGTGTCGGGGCTGCGCCGCGAGGAGGTCGCGCTGCTGGCCGGCATCAGCGCCGACTACTACCTGCGCCTGGAACGGGGCCGTGACCGCCACCCGTCGGTGCAGGTACTCGAGTCGCTGGCCCGCGTGCTGCGTCTCGACGACGATGCCCGGGCGTACCTGCTCGGCCTCGCCACGCAGACGCCGCGGCGCCCCCGGCGCCGACGGACGGAGTCCGTCCCGCCCGGCACGGCCAAGCTGGTGGCGATGCTCCCGCTGCCCGCCTTCGTCGAGGGGCGTTACCTCGATGTCCTGGCCGCGAACCCGCTGGCCACGGCGCTGTCCCCGTGCCTGGTAGCGGGCGCCAACCGGCTGCGGGACGTTCTGCTCGACCCCGGCGAGCAGGCCCTGCTCCCCGGCTGGGAGCAGGCCGTCGCGACCCTGGTCGCCCACTTCCGCGAGGCAGTCGGCATCGACACCGACGATCCGCGCGTCATCGAACTCGTCGGCGAGTTGTCCCTGACCAGCCCGATGTTCCGGCAGCTGTGGGCCCGCCACGACGTGCGGCCCCGGGTCGGCGCGGCGGTGGCCTTCAACCATCCACAGGTGGGCGAGCTGCGCCTGAACCGGGAAAAGCTGCATATCAGCGGAACGGAGAAGATCATGCTCGTCGTCTACCACCCCGATCCCGGCACGGACGACGCTGACAGGCTGGCGCTGCTGGGCTCCGCGACACTGCCGCTGCGCCACAGCCAACGTCCCTGTTGACGATCGCGCGTCAGGGCGGCGGCACCAGCCTTCTCGGCGCGCAGCTCCGCCCTGCTCGCCCACGCGGGAGGGCGGTCAGTGCCGCTGCATGAGGTCTGCCGCTGGGCTCGGCCGTCACGTCAGGGATCGGGCCAGGGCCTCGGAGTCGAGCAGCAGGCGGCGGACGATCGCGTCGAAGCGGTCGCCCTTGGCCTTCGGCGACAGGCCCTGGATCGACTCGGCGACCTTGTACTCGATCATGCAGGCCGCGCGCCACTTCGACAGCACCGAGTAGTAGCCGATCGTCGAGACGTCCCGACCGGTCTGCTCGCCGTAGTAGGCGATGACGTCGTCCCGGTGGGGGAAGCGCCCCGGCTGGAAATACCGCATGGCGCCGTCGTCCTCGTCGGCGGTGACGAGGTTGTTGACGAAGGCGGCGAGGTCGAGCAGGGGATCGCCGATGGTCGCGGTCTCCCAGTCGATGATCGCGGCGAGCCGGGCCGGCGGCCGGTGGTGGAACAGCGCGTTGTTCGGCGCGTAGTCGGCGTGGATGAGCGCGGGACGCGACCCTGCCGGGACGTTGTCCCGCAACCAGTCCGCCACGTACCGCAGCCCGGGCAGGTCACGCGGCTCGTACTTCGGGTAGCGCTGGCGGTAGCCGTCGACCTGGCCCAGCCAGCGGTCCGGCTGGCGCTCGAGGAACCCCTCGGGCCGACCGAAGCCGCCCAGCCCGACCGCGGTGTAGTCGAGGTTGGCCAGGGCGACCAGCCCGTCGGTCATCGCCCAGCAGATGTAGTGCTGGTCGGGGCCGCCGTCGAAGCCCGCCGGCCAGATCGTCTCGTTCTCGGCGGTGATGGTGGCCGCCCAGCCGTCGACCAGCTCCATGACGTAGAAGCTGACCCCGAGCAGGGAGTCGTCCGCGCAGAAGCCGAGGAACTCCGGGCTCGGGACGTCCGTCCCGGTCAGCGCGCGCAGGACGGTGGCCTCGCGCTGGATCGTCCGCGCACCCTGCGGGCTGCCCGCCAGCGGCGGGCTACGGAAGATCGCCTTGCGGCCGCCCCGGTCGAGGCTCAGGATCAGGTTCGTCGACCCGCCCGAGACCAGCGCCGTCGTCAACGGCCCGGCACCCAGACTCGGGACGTTGTCGTCCAGCCAGCCGGTCAGTGCCGCCAGATTGATCGTTTTGTTCGTGTCTGCCACAGAAGCAGGTTTCCACACCTTCGACGGCGACGGGGATGATGTGGCGCCCGCACCGCGACCGCCCGCTCCGCCCCGCTACAACGGCTGGCCTCACTCGTGGAGCCTTCACTCGTCGAGCCCTCACGTGTCGATCAGGCTCAGCGCGCGCTCCGGGCAGGCGCTGACGGCGTCGCGTGCACGTTTCTCCTGGCCGGCCGGAACCGTCGGGTCGGTCACGGCGACGTAGCCCAGGTCGTCGAGGGGGAAGAGATCCTCGGCGGTGGCGTTGCAGCGGGCGTGGCCCGAGCAGAGCCCGGAGTCGACCACGATTCTCATCGGTCCTCCTTTCGTCCGGGTCGGTTGCGTCGGGGGTTGGTTGCGTCGCGGGTCGGCAGCGGCGTCAGGAGCCGAACTCCGCCAGGGGCAGGGCGAAGATGCCGTGGACGTTGCCCCAGTACGCCCTGGGCGTGGTGTCGGGTCGCAGGGCGTATTCCGGGATGACGCGGTGCCAGCCGGCGAGTGCGACGGTCATCTCGATCCGAGCGAGGTGGGAGCCCAGGCACCGGTGGGGGCCCGCGCCGAACGCCAGGTGCGGGGCAGCCTGACCGGTGGTGAGGTCGAGGGCATCCGCGCCCGCGACGAGCGCCTCGTCCCGGTTCGCGGCGACCAGCGGGAAGAGCACGAGATCACCGGCCCGTAGCTGCTGCCCACCGACCTCGATGTCCTGCTTCACCTTCCGGCCGACCTCGGGGACGGCGTAGAACCGGAGCAGCTCCTCGACGACGTCGTCGATCGGCTCGCCGGCGGCTGCCAGCCCGGCGACATGGCGACGGTCGGCATCATGCGTGGCGAGGTGGTGCATCGCGAAGGACAGGCTCATCGCCACCGTGTCGAGCCCCGCCAGGAACAGCAGCAGGCAGCAGTTGACCAGCGCGTCGTCGGGGGCCGGCACGCCGTCGAGCTCCCAGCCGAGCATCGCACCGAGCAGTCCGTCGCCCCGCTCGCCGCTTTCCCGGCGGCGGGCGATCTCGGCCTGGAAGTACCCGACGACCGAGAAGATCCCGCCGATCTGTCGATCCTTGTCGAAGTCGCCTTCGCCGGTCGGGGCGAGCGCCTGTTTCTCCCACGCCAGGAAGGTCGGCAACTCGTCGATCGGCAGTCCCATCAGCTCCAGGAAGACCACCGTCGGAAGTTCCAGCGCGAAGTCCTCGACGTAGTCGCATGCGCCCCTGGCGCGGATCGCCGCCACGAGCTCGGCGGTGCGTTCCTCCAGGCGCGGTCGCAGCAGCCCCATGGTGCGCGGAGAGAAGTACTGGGCCAGCAGCCGCCGCCATTGCGTGTGCTCCGGCGGATCGAGCTGGATGGGAATCATCGACAGCGGCGGGTCCGGGCTGAGCGGGGTGATGACCTCGCTGGAGAAGACCGCCGGATTCTGCAGGCATTCACGGACGAGATCGTGGTCCAGCACCATCCAGTACGAGCGTTCGGGTTCGATCACCCTGACGACGCGGTGCCGAGCACGCAGTGCGTCGAAACGGTCGCCTGCTTCGTCGACCGCGCCGACTCCCACGAGTCGATGGTCGGTGACCTCGGTGGTGGGCGTTGTCATCGGAGATTCTCCTCAGCTGTCCCGGGTCGTCGCTTGCCTCGGGCCGTGGCTTGTCCCGGGCCGTCGCTTGTTCCGGCCGTCAGCGGACGGTGAAGCCGGCGTCGAGGGCCCACTGGGTCCCGGTGATGAACGTCGCCTCGTCGGAGACCAGGTAGGCGACGGCGCCCGCGATGTCTTCCGGCTGCAGAATGGGGATGGGCAGGGCGTTCTGCATCGCGGAGACGTTGCTGTCCGCCTTCGCCATCGCCGCCTGCATCGCGGGGTTCATCGTCATGCCCGAGACGACCCCGGTCGGGTGGATGGTGTTGACCCTGATCATTTCGGCGGCGTACTGGTTGGCCAGGACCTGCATGTAGCCGACGAGGCCGCGCTTGGCCGCCGTGTAGGCCTGGGCACTGGGCTCCTCGCTGGCGGTGCCCTTCAGCCCCGCGCTCGAGGAGGTGATGACGATCGAGCCGCCACGCCCACCCGCCCGCATCCGCTCCACGGCCACCTGGACGGTGTTGAACGTACCGGTGAGCAGGATGTCGATGGTGTCCTGCCACTCGCGCTGCGGGTCGACGCTGTCGCCGAGCCGCAGGATGCCGGCATTGGCCAGGATGATGTCGATCCGGCCGAACGCGGCGTACCCCTCGTCGAAGACGGCCCGAAGCGCAGGCTGGTCACGGACGTCGGCCTTGCCGATGACCGCCCGGCGGCCTTCCTTCTCGACCAGTTCGGCGGTCTCCTGGAGCTCGGCCCAGGTGCCGCAGGGGTAGTTCATCGACGGAATGTCCGCGCAGATGTCGACGCCGATGATGTCGACGCCGTCCCGGGCGAGGCGGACGGCGTGCGCGCGGCCCTGGCCGCGGGCCGCGCCGGTGATGAAGGCCACCCGCCCGTCGAGCTTTCCGGTCATTGTTTCTGTCCTGTCTGGCGAGCCGATGAGGAGGCGGTAGGAAGCCGGTAGAGCGCCGGTAAGGAGCCGACGAAAAGCCGGTGAGAAGCCGACGAGAAGCCGGTGAGGTCAGACGGCGATGCCGACGCTGCGGATGCGCAGGAACTCCTCGATGCCCTCGCGGCCGCCCTCCTTGCCGACACCGGAGAGCCCGAACCCGCCGAACGGCCGGCCGACTTTCAGGTTGGTCGCGCCGTTGATGAGCGTCTCGCCGGCGTCGAGTTCGGCGGCGACCCGCAGCGCCCGCTGCAGATCCCTGGTCTGGACGTAGGAGGACAGCGCGTACCGGGTGCCGTTGGCCAGGGCGACCGCCTCCTGCTCGGTCCGGAACCTGAAGATCGTCAGCGCCGGTCCGAAGACCTCGGTCTGGGCCAGCTCGGAGTCCGGGTCGACGTCGGTGAAGACGGTCGGCTGGAGGTAGAAGCCGGGCCGCTTGATCCGGCTCCCGCCGGCCAGCAGGGTCGCGCCCTGCTCGGTGGCCCGCTCGATCATCCCGAGGATCCGCTCGACGGCCGCCTGGTTGACGACCGGACCGGAGGCGACGGCGGGATCGAACGGGTCACCGACCGGGATGTTCTGCGCGATCAGCGCCACCCGCGTGACGACCTCGTCGTACACGTCCTCGTGGACGATCATCCGGGTCGCGAAGGCGCAGCCCTGGCCGGACAGCGCGATCAGGGAGAACGTCGTCCCGAGCTGGCAGGCCAGGTCGAGGTCGGCGTCCGCGAAGACGATGTTGGCGGACTTGCCGCCGAGTTCGAGGACGGCGGGTTTCATGCTGGGCGCGCACGCCTCGAGGATCCTGGTGGCCGTGGCCGGGCCACCGGTGAAGGTGACCTTCCTGACCAGCGGGTGGGAGACGAGCTGGGCGCCCGCCTCGGCGGTGCCGGGCAGGACGTTGACGACCCCGGGCGGGAATCCGGCCTGCTCGACGAGGTCCATGAACAGCTCCCCGCTGAACGGGGTGAGCTCGGAGGGCTTGACCACCACGGTGTTCCCGGCCGCGACCGCGGCTGGGATCTTCATGGCCAGCGAGATGAGCGGGCCGTTCCAGGTGATGATGATCCCGATGACGCCGTACGGCTGGGCGAGGGTGTAACCGAGCTCGGAGTCCTGGACGGGGTTGCCGGTCAGGTCGCCCTGGATCTTGTCGGCCCAGCCGGCGTAGTAGCGGGTCCACTCCGCCGAGAGCACCGGAAAGGCTGCTCCGACGGCAACCGGCGTGCCGTTGTCGAGCGCACCGAGCCGGGCGAACTCGACCGCATGGGCCTCGATCAGGTCCGCGAGCCGGTTGAGCAGGGCGCGCCGCTGGGCGGGCGGGGTTCGCTTCCAGCTCTGGAACGCCTCGTGCGCCCCGGTGACGGCGAGGTCGATCTCGTCTTTGTCCGCCAGCGGGATCTGCGCGTCGACCTCGCCGGTGGCCGGGTTGACGTGACCGTAGGTGCCGCCCGAGCCGGACGCGCGTCTCTCCCCGTTGATGCGGAGGTGAACCTTCGGCGGGGTGCGGTCGATGTCTGACATGGGGGCTCCTCGAGACGTTCCTGCGCGTGCACGACGGAGTGGCTGGGCGGACCAGGGGCGACCGGATCAGGGGTGACCGGACCGGGGGCGACCGGACCAGGGTGAGCAGTGGGATGACTGAGTGACCTTAGTGAACTGTGGTCGTCGTCACGTGTCAAGGAATCGGACAAAATCGTCCGTAAATCCCGGTGAAAGATCGTCTCTGTGGATCCCGCGGGTCCCGCCGGGTGCCGCTACGGTGAGGATCGGCTCGCGGACACGGCGGAGAGGAGATCCATGGGCGACGGCGCGACCGCCGCGCGACGGCCCCCCGGCCGGCCGCGCAAAGCCGACGCCGAGCAGCGCATCCTCGACGCCGCCATCGACGAGTACCTCGACCGCGGCGCGACCGGCTTCACCATCGACGGCGTCGCCCGGCGTGCCGGGGTCGGCAAGTCCACGGTCTACCTGCGCTGGCCCGACCGCGACGCGCTCCTCGTCGACAGCGTCCTGGCGCGATCCCGCGCGATCGAGGACGTCGACACCGGATCACTGCGCGGCGACCTGATCGCCCTGAGCGCGAACATGCTGCGATTCCTGCTCGACCCCGTCGGGTTCGCGACGCTGCGCCTCACGGTCGAGGCCGCGGCCAGCCGCGCCGCTCCCCAGGTCACCACCGACGTGGCCGATCGCCATCGCCGAGCCGCAGGCGTGGTGCTCCGCCGGGCCGCCGACCGCGGCGAACCCATCAACCCGATCACCCAGGCCCGCGTCATCGAGTGCCTCTACGGCGCGATCACCATGAAGGTGCTGGCTCATGGCCTCGAGCCGGACATCACCACCGACGCGGAGCTCGTCGCGGCCTGTACCGAGCTGGTCGACCTGCTCCTCCCGCTGCTGCTGGAGCACGGCCGACCCGCGCAGGACTCGGGCCGCTGACGGCCCGCCGGTGCCTCGGGGCCTCCTGCGGCCTTGCGTGGTCTCTCGCGGTCTCGCGCGGCGCAGCCGGTCCGCAGCCGGTGGGTCAGGGTGGGGCCGCGC
>NZ_JAMQQF010000181.1 GCF_023716945.1 Frankia sp. AiPs1
ACAATTTGTATGGGTGGTCGGCTGGTTATGTTTTTTATAAGAGACAGGCGGGCGGGGGCGCGGGAGTTCCCGACCGGGTGGGCGCGCAGCGGCGCGGCGCGCACGACGCGGGCGGCGTTCCTCAGCGGGGTGATGAGTCCGCTGCTGCACACCTCGCTGACCGCGGACACCCACGGCGCGGAGGTGTTCGACGAGGTTCGCGACACCCCGGTGGTCATCGTGTCGAATCACACCAGTCATCTCGACGCGCCGATGCTGCTGTGTGCGCTGCCGGGCAGGGTGCGTTCGCGGACCGCGGTGACGGCGGCGGCGGACTACTTCTTCGGCAGTGTGTGGCGGGGGGCGGGGAGCGCGTTGGCGTTCGCGACGGTGCCGATCGATCGCAGCGGCGGGGCGCCGTCGTCGACGCCGATGGATCTGCTGCGCGACGGCTGGAACCTGGTGATCTTCCCGGAGGGGACGCGGTCGAAGGACGGGGCGCGGGGCCGGTTCCGGCTGGGGGCGGCGTATCTGGCGATCAACGCCGGGGTGCCGGTGGTGCCAGTGGGGGTGCGGGGGGCGTTCGCGGCGATGCCGCGGGGGCGGTCGTGGCCGGTGGCGGGCCGCCCGCAGGTGACGGTGCGTTTCGGTCGGCCGCTGCGCCCGGTGCCCGGTGAGGATGTGCGGACGTTCACCGCCCGGCTGGCCGCCGAGGTCGACCGGCTGTGCGCCGAGGATGCCACCAGCTGGTGGGATGCCACCCGTGCCGCGCTCGCCGAGCAGCCCGCAGACTCCCCTGTTCCCCCCGCCGAGTCTGTGATCCCGGCGGCCGCCGGCACCGAGGCGTCCGCCCCGGCCGAGGCGCGGCCGACTGGGGTGCGGCCGGCTGGGGTGGGTGGCGACGCAGACGCTCCCGGCGCGGACGGGGTGACACCGCGCCAGCCGAGCGCAGCGGACCGTGAGGGTGAGCAGGACTCGTCCCTCGGCGGCCGGTCCGCCGTCGAGGGCCCGGCCGGCGGGGCCGCGCTGTCGTCCGTCGGCGAGGCGCGTGCCCTGGGCCGCCACCGTCCCCGTGCCGTGCCGCGTAGCGGGGCCGGTCCGGTGTCGATCTCCGCGCGGCTGCGCGGTGCCCCGGACACCCCGACGGCGCGCTGGCGGCGGATCTGGGCGGCCACCGAACCGCTGCCGCGCAGCACGTCGCGCTCCCCCTGGCGCCGCTGAGCGTCGCCGTCTGCGCGCCGGTGCCGTCGTGGCGGCGGCCGACCCATATCGACTGTTCGGGTTCGGGGGTGGCGAGGGGGCACATGGGTGAGGACCAGCCGGCGGACCAGCCGGTCGAGCTCGCCGCCCACGACCCGGGGTGGGCCGGCCGGTTCGTCGAGCAGCGCGACCGGGTCGGCGACATCCTCGGGGATCTGCTCGCCGGCGCGGTGGAGCACGTCGGCTCCACCGCGGTCGCGGACCTGCCCGCCAAGCCCGTCGTCGATCTGCTCGCCCCGGTGCACGACCTCGACGCCGCGCGCGGCGCGGTGGCGGCGCTGGCCGGCGATGGCTGGCTGTACTGGCCGCAGGATCCGGCCGGCCACTACCGCCTGTGGTTCCTGCGCCCCCATCCGGCCGCGCGCACCCACCATCTGCACGTGATCGCCCATGACGATCCGCAGGCCCGCGCGTTGCTCGCCTTCCGCGACGCCCTGCGCGCCGATGCGGACCTGCGCGGGCGGTACGCGCGGCTCAAACGGCGCCTGGGCGAGGCGTATCGCGACAACCGCAACGCCTACACCAACGCCAAGGGCGCCTTCGTCGAGGAGGCGCTGCGCGGCGTCGGTGTTGACCCACCACCACGGGTTCTTCTGCCGGAGTAGGCCGCGTGCACCAGCCGGGGACTGCGTGTGCGCGACAGGCCAGACCGGGTTGATCGACTCGTCGACGGGGATGACGCCTCGCCGGTAGGGCACGAAGATCGTGCGGTCGCTGTTGCCCGCGACGACGGGCCCTCTGGTGACGAGGGCGACGTCGGCGCGGGCGTGGGGGCGCCAGCGAAGGTCTTCGTCCCGGCGGGCGCAGCGCGCGGGTGCAGGCCGCCGTGCACGCCGCCGTGCGTGCGCTGCAGTCCGAGCGGTCGCGTAACGAGATCACCGTGCCGCTGATCGCGGCGCAGGCTGGGGTGACGCCCTCGACGGTCTACCGGCGCTGCCGGTAGTGCTCCACCGTGCGCTCCGACTCGGCGACCAGGTCGACATTCTCCGCCAGATCCAGGCAGCTACGCAGATGACGACGCTATCTTGATGGTCTTCTTGGGGCCTGCGTCGCCTCCTCGATTGTAGGTAGGTTCTGTGATCTGGTGGGACCTCGGGAATCCCGAAGGTCTGTCGGCTGGACCGTTCGTCTTGCGGGTCGGGTCGGGTCAGGGGAGGAAATCGACGCCTGCGGCGGACAGCTCCATGGTGTTCTGCTGGTCCGTCGAACCGCTGAAGTGCACCCCGAGGCTTACCCCGACCGCCCACAGCACCTCCGGCTTCCCCGGGATCTGGTAGCGCTGCATGACCCACGCGGACGGCGCGGAGCTCAGGCCGTCGTGGCTTGCGATACGCCGTTCGGCATCGAAGACGTGGACGTTGGTGACGCAGGCCAGAGCCGACTCGCTGCGGAACCGGATGAGTGCCGCGTCGAGCGTCAGCCGGTTGTCCCGTACGACGACCGGGGTCGGGATAGCGAAGTGGAACCAGTTGGTGGTGTTCGGTCGGCCGACCACCCGGATGAAGAACCCGGCGCGCCACTCACTGATGATGCGGTCCGGGAACTCGACCACCATGCCGTGGCCGTGCGTCCACATCGCCTGTTCGAGAGCCATTTTTCTACCTTTCTCGCTGGCCGACGGCCAGCATGGTTGCCAGTTTTCTGCTTCGGGGAACTGCAGCCCGGCCGCGGAAGGGGGTGCGAGCCACGGCCGGTGGACCGTCGACGTGTCGGTGGTGCCGCCCGCAGCCTGGCGGAGTTGTGCCGTCACGACATGGAAGGTACGGATGTGATCGACTGGAGTTGACGTCAGTGGAGGGGGGGTGGGTCGCCGGGAGGGAGGCCAGTCGGCAGGTCCCACCTCTGATTGGACACGGGGAGGTTGAACAGGGCGTTCGGGCCCGAGTCGGCCCTGGCGCAGTTCCAGACCTGAACCCGGGTGCCGTTGCGGACAGGGCTACCAATGTCCAGGTCCAGGCACCTGCCGTCGTGGATGCTGCGGATCGTGTCGTCACCGAGCCTGGTCCACTGCTGGTTGTCCCAGCCGTTGCATTCCCACAACTGAACCCTGGTGCCGTTGTGAGTCCTGGAGCTGATGTCTTCGTCCAGGCACATGCCCGGGCTGAGGCGGCTGCGGATCGAGCTGCCGAGAGGGCCTCCCCGCGGGCCGTCGAGTCCGAAGAAGACCCAGTCCTGGTTCAGCAGGCCGTTGCAGTCCCAGGCCTGAATCTTGGCGCCGTTCTGGGGCGTGAAAGCATCGAGGTCCAGGCACTTGGAGGTGTCGTAGCCGCTGACGATCTCCCCGCGGTGTCCGTAGGGGGACGCGCTGGCTGGCAGGGCGTTGGACAGCACGAGAACGCCGCTGGCGGCGATCGCGACCGTGAGCCGGCGTCGGATGGAATGTGGCGTACCCCGAAGGGGCATGGTTGTTCCTCTCGTTGCACGGGTGGCCGTTGCCGGGCGAGCGGCACACGGCCGCTCTGGGTGTCGGACAGCTCCTGGTAACGCAACTGGTCAGGTCTTGGAGATCGTGCATCGTCAGGCGTGGGTTCCTGGTTGACGCGCCGGGGTCGTTGGGGTGCCGGGCGTTTGTTTGTCGCGGCTCGCCGACGGCTTCGGACTTCGGTTGTGAGGTTGCGGCACAGGTGTTAGCCGGCGGTTAGCCGGGCTATCCTGGGCGGACATGGGAACCAGCACTCGTTTCGAACCACCCGTAATATCCCGTTCTGTCCTGTTCCGTTCTCGGTTGGTCCAGGCGTTGGCTGCGCGTTTCGAGCAGCGCGTTGTCTCGCTGTCGGCGGGCGCGGGGTTTGGGAAGACGGTGCTGCTGTCGAAAGCGGTCGCCGAGAATCTGTTGGCACCTCGGGGGGTGGACCTGTGGCTGAGCTGTGCGGAGGGGGACCGGGACTGGGGGCCGTTGGCGACGGGTGTCCTTCACGGGCTGGGCGTTGAAGATCCTGATGGGTTTGGGTCGGCTGAAGCGGCTGTCAGAGTGATTGCCGCTGAGGTGCGGCGGCGCTCGCCTACCGAGATTGCTCTGGTGTTTGACGACGTTCACCTGGTCGGGTCCGCGACAACCGGCGCCGAACTCCTAAGACTGCTGGTGAGTGAGCTGCCGGCAAATGGCCATCTCGTCCTGTGCGGCCGAGAGGCGCCGCCGTTGCCGCTCGCTCGACTACAGGCGCAAGGCCTGGCATCGAACCTCGGCCAGGTCGATCTGGCCTTTACCGCCGAGGAGACTGCGGCGTTCGCCGAGCTTCGGGACGTTGCTCCGGGTCTGCTGCAGCAGACCGGAGGATGGCCGGCGGTGGCGGAGCTGACCGCTTCCATGGGGCAGGCGGGCGCCATCCGTTTCCTGTGGGAGGAACTGCTGGAACGCCTTCCCGTCGCGCAACGGCAGCTTCTCGCCGGTCTGGTGGCCGTTGGTGGAGGGGATGCCGACGTCGCCGGCGCCGTGTGCGGTGACCCGGGCGCCCTCGCGGTGCTGGGAACCTTGCCGCTGATGTCCCAGACAGCCGATGGCTGGTGGGTGCCCCACGCGCTGTGGGTGGCAGCGCTCGCCAACGAGCTGTCGGTCACCGCGGTCGGTGAGGCTCGCCGCCGCGCCGCGCACGTGCTGGCTGGCCGCGGCGACTTTCCGGCCGCTATGCGGCTGTTGCTGCTGGCCGAGGCCTGGTCCGACGTTCGTACGCTGATCCGGGACAGCTCTGTCCAGCTGGCTCCACCAGGCGGGGAAGGGGCGCAGCGCGGCTGGTACGCGGGTCTACCTGACGAGGTCCGCAGGACCCCGGAAGGGGTCCTGCTTCGCGCCATGTCCGTCAGGGTGAGCGATCCGGCTTCGTCCGCCCGCCTCTATGAGGAGGCGGCGGCAGGTTTCCGTGACGGCGGTGCGGTGGAAGCTGAGGTGACCTGCCTCACTGGTTTGGTCCAGCTGTACTTCTGGCGAGGGGAGGCGACCGCAGGCGCCCACGCCGCGGAACGGCTCGCCGAGCCGGCCGTGGGGGGTTCGGTCCGTGCGATCGCGATCATGCAGGCCCTGGCTGGGCTGCTCGCCGCGGATTTGACCACCGGTCTAGCGGGGCTTGAGCTGATCAGCGTCACCGACCTTGGGGTACTGGCACCGGCGCTGGAGTGGCTCAAAGCGATCTACCTGTTGGCGCTCGGCCGACCCGAGCAAGCCGAACCCCACGCGCGGCGCGCCTATTCGCAGTGGCCACGGGAGGCCTGCGCCGCAGTCATCGAGGTACTGCGCTGCACAGGCCGTGTCACCGAGGCCTACCTCGAGGCCGAGAAGCTCCTGGCGGGCAGACTCGGGCCGCCGACAACACGCCAGTACGCCGTGCCGATCGCGCTGCTCGCCTTCACCGGACGTCAGGATGAGGCCCGCGCGCACCTGCCGGCGGCTCGTGCGTCGGTGGCTGGCGCTGGGCCCATGCACTGGACTGAGGCGGCGCTCGCGCTCGCCGAAGCCGCGGTCGCCGTCGCGGACGGAGACGAGTCCACCGCCGGCCACCTGCTGCAGTCCGGGTTGACCGCGGTGTCGCTGCCGCTGGCGACGCTACGCAGAATGCACGAAGGTTTCGCACCGCTGTGCTACGTCTTGCTTCCGCAGATGCGGCAGGGCTGGGACGCCGAGCGGATGGAGGGAACAGCGCGGCGGATCCGCGACATGGCGGTCGCGTTGGTCACCCTGCGAGAAAGCGGCTCGCTGCAGGCGCACGTCCACCTCCCTGCTCTGGATCCCGCCGTGGTTCGCGGACTGCTTCCGCGTCCCTGGCTTGTCGAGCTCGCTGTGGGACTGCACGCCCTGGGACGAGCCGATGGAGCTCGGATCCTCGAGGAACTCGGCCCCCAGGTCCGTCCCACGGTCCGCACCCTCGGCATGGGGAAGCCGGCAGTGCTGGCGGAGGCCGCGCGCCGGCTGCTGCCCGGTATACCGCTGCTGCCCGGTCGGACGCTTGAGATACGGGTCCTGGGCCCCTTGGAAATTCTTCACGACGGGGTGCCGGTCAGCGCCGACGTCCTCCGCCGGGAACGCGTCCGACAGTTTGTCTCCTTCCTGGTGGCCGAGCCGGTGACCACCCGCGATGCGGTCGCAGCGGCGCTGTGGCCAGATTTCGACGATGCGACCGCGCGGAACAATCTGAAAGTCACACTTTCGTACGTGCAGAGATTGCTTGAACCTGACCGCGATGACAACGACCCCCCTTACTATCTACGTGCCACCGGACCGCGCCTACGCCTCTGGGTAGAAGGACTACGCGTCGACGCCTGGCAATTTGAAAACCTTCTCGACACTGCCGTGGTTCAGGAAAGGAACGGGCTGCCGTCATCCGCACTCGACTGCTACCAGCAGGCTCTCGCGCTGTATCGAGGAGACTTCCTCGTCGAATCGCCGGCGATCGAGTGGCTCGACGTAGAACAACGGCGCCTACGCGCCCGGTTCGTCGCAGCCGGCGTCCGCGCCGGTGAGCTTCTCCTCGCCGGCGGTGCACACGACCAGGCCCACCGCCTCGCGGTTCGCGCGATACACGCGGACCCATGGTCCGAAGCCGCTCATCGCCTCACGATCGCCGCCTACCTGGCCGCGAAAGACCCTGGCTCGGCACGCCAGGCGCTCCGCCGCTGCTACGCGATGCTCCGGGAGCTCGGCGTGCGTCCCCAACCAGAGACCCTCATGCTGGCCCGCCGGCTCGCGCAGTGACCTGAACCGTGCGGTCCTGGGCGGCGTGAAGTATCGGTGTTCGGGGCCGGCGTGACACACAGATAGATCAGAAGGGAGATGTTCTCCACCGTGTCGCACCCGCCGGCCACCAGCGCCGCGGGAATAACCGAACGCATCCACCGGCCGCATGGCGTCGACCCATAACCGCGCGCGGCTGCGCGTAGGACCAGGGCAAGCGACGCTGTATAAGCCGCCGCGTAGGGAAGATCCAGACATAGTCACCGGCGAGCAGCTTGCTGCCCGGGCTGGCCCCAGGCGTCGAGTAGAGCGTCCGCGGACGACGGGCTGCCGGCGACCTCCAGCGCCACGATGCCTCGGCCACAAGCCGACCGCGTGATTCGCTCGTAACGAAACATCGGGACGTGCAACACCGCGAACAGCGAAGTGATGGCCAGGAGCACTGCCCGTTCACGTCCGCAGTCCTCATCGACCGCCGCGACCGCGCCGGCGAGCTCCGCAGCCCGGTCCCACGCCCTGACCATCCCCGGCCCGGACACCCTGGTCGGAGAGCGCCGCCACAGCTCCACCGGCGTCACCCGCGCTCCCGGCGGGACCATCAGCGACTCCCGCAGCCGCCCCGGCAGCAACGGATCCGTCGCGACCACCGCATCAGCGAGCGTGCTGTGCGTCCGGACCTCGGCGGCCTCCCGCACTGCCAGGACCAGCCGCGTCAGCACGCTGATCCCCGGCAACAGCACCCGATACCCCGCAGCCAGCCCACCGCCTGATCGAACAGCACCCCCGGCTCCTCCGCGCGCGTCCGAGCCCGCCCATCGAAGAACCGCTCCAGATCAGCCCGTAGCGGCACACCCTGGGACCGTCCGGAGGCGGCAACCTGCGCATCGGCGAGGAACTCCAGCGGCACAGCCCGGACCGTAGCCGACCGAAAGCGCCGATCTTGATGTTCCGCGGAACCGCGTCACTCTCCCGGCCCCACCACCGCTATTCCCGGGCGGGGCGGCGCCCGTCGAGCCCGGCCTGCAGACGGCCGCGATGAGCGGCGACCCAGCGGTGTGCGGCGCGCACCTCCTCGACGGCACCGGAGGCGCGCAGGCGCCGGGCGCCCGGCTGCCCGGCCCGCGCACCGCGCTCGATGCCGCGCCAGCATCGGTCCTGCCACCCCAGGATCGTCTCGATCAGGTGGGCACGGTGTCGCAGCCCGTAGGCGTCGCAGATCACTGCGATCCGTCGGGTCGCCTCGGTCAGGTCGGTCACCGATGGGCCGAGTGCGAGGAACTGCCAGCAGACGTGGGCGACGTCGTCGATGCGTCGCCCGGGTGCGGCCAGGTCCCAGTCCAGCAGCGCCACCGGGCGCAGTTCCCCGGCCACCGGCCGGTAGACGGTGTTGCGCGGCGCCAGGTCGTTGTGGCAGACGACCTCGCCGCCGTACGCCAGCGCCGTCGACGCGGTCAGGTCGTGGAACTGGCGGACCAGCTCGGCGAGGCGGGCAAGGCTGTCGTCGGCGGTGACGGCGGCCGGCTGGTCGGCCTGCCAGGCGACATGGCCGGGCAGGTAGGTGAGGATTTCGCGGCCCTGCCCGTCGACACCGAGTAGCCGTGGCGCTGCCTCGAAGCCGCGCTCCGCCAGCAGGCCAAGGAGGCGGTGGACGAACTCGGCGCGGTCCGGCACAGGTCGGCGCACGGTGTCCCCGACCCGCACGACCGTGTTGACGAGCCCGCCGGGCAGGGGCGTCTCCGTCATGGCTGTGTCCGGGTCCCTGGCTGTGTCCGGGTCATCGATGCATCGTCGCCGATCCGCTCGCCGTCTCGGGCGGCCCTCGCCGAGTGGCGGCGGATCCTCGATCAGGCTCTCCGTGATCTGTGATTTCCATCACACAATGATCGAGATGTGGATAACGCTGTCGACGGAGCGGTGGGTAACTCGGTGTCGCCCTGTGGATGTCCTGTGGGGAAAGGGTGATCCCGCATGGCGGGGAGAAGTCAAGGCGTTGCGGTGCGTATCTGGCGCGGTATCACTGGTGCATGGCACTGCTGCACCTCACCGCCCGGTCCACTCCGCCCGCCCGCCAGCCCGAGTCCGCCCATCGGTACCAGTCCGCGCACCAGCCGGCACCTGCCCACCAGCCCGCACCCGCGCGCCCCGGTTCGACGGCGCGCCCCGTCCAGGTCGTGGGATCGGCTGCGCCCGCCCGAGCGGCCGCCCGTTCGGCCGCCAGGGCGCGACTGGACACCGCCCGTCCGGGCCGGCCGGGCCCGGGTCGCGCCGGTTGCGACGTTGACCGGCACGACACCGATCGCCCGCCGGCGGGTGGCACGGCCCGATCCCCGCGTGGCACGGCTGGGTCGCGTGGCACGACCGGGTCCCCGCACGGGATGGCCGAGCCGGGGGGTGAGCCGGCGCCGCTGCCACCGAGTGTGGCCCGGGTCGCGGCACGCACCCGCCTGTCCGCCGAGCTGCTCGCCGCGATCCTGGAGGTCGAGCGGCGGACCCGGGCGACCCTGGACGACATCGAACGCGCCGACGCCCTCGCCGAGCGGCTGCTGGTCCGCCGTGGCCACCGCCTGCGCGCCACTGGTGGGCGCGGCGCTGCGGCCAAGGGCGCTGCGGCCACCACTGTTCCGGCGACCGGCGGTCCGGCTGGCGGCGGCTCGGGCCGGAGCGGTCCGAGCACCGCGGACTCGACTGTCGCGGATCCGAGCAGCTCGGGCGAGCGGACGTACCGGGCGTCGGCCTGAGGCGGCCGAAGCCGGGACGGGACCGTCCGCCGGCCGGTCTTGGCGGGCCCCCCGCGCACGCCCGGGCAGCGTCAGGAGGCGTCCGAGAACCTCCTGCAACGACGCCCTGGGCACCGTTGCGGTGTGCGTGGGAGGCGCCGGGCGTGGTTGTGCCAAGGGGGACGTCACGTAGCGGCATAGGGTGCTCGCATGGCGACGATGACCGATGCGCAGTGGCGGGAGTTCGTCTCGGCGGGCGCGCGCACCGGCAAGCTTGCCACCGTCCGCGCCGACGGCCGGCCGCACGTGGTGCCGATCTGGTTCGTCCTCGACGGCGCCGACGTCGTGTTCAACACCGGGGCGGAGTCGGTGAAGGGCCGGGCACTGCGGCGCACCGGGGTCGCGGCGCTGTGCGTCGACGACGAGCGGCCGCCGTACTCGTTCGTCACCCTGACCGGGCCGGTGGCGTTGTCCGACGACGTGGCCGAGGTGCGCCGCTGGGCCACGCGCATCGCCGCCCGCTACATGGGCGAGCAGCGGGCCGAGGAGTACGGCGCGCGCAACGGCGTGCCCGGCGAGCTGCTCGTGCGCCTGTCCCCCGCCCAGGTCGTGGCCGTCGCCGACGTCGCGGACTGATCCGATCCCGCCGGCTGGCCGACCCCCTCCGGCCGCATCGGCGGACTGGCCGCGCGGCGCGGTGTCGAGCCTGCCCCTACGTCGAGCCGGCGGCCGCCCTCAGGAGGCGCCGGCGGTGCGGGGGGCGCGGTCGACCGGGGGCGAGGAGATCAGCAGCAGGACCTCGTGCACCCGGGTGGCCAGCAGCCGCGACGGGTGGGCGTCGAGGATGGCGACCATCTCGTCGAGGACGCCGCCGGCGGTGGCCGGGTCGTGGTTGACGATCGTGGTGGCCAGGGCCGCCAGCGCCCAGCCGCGTTCGAGGGTGCCCGGGGTGGTGATCGCCACGGCGCGCCACGCCGCGGAGCGGGCCCCGGGCACGTGCAGCCGGGCCATCGCGTCGGCGACGACGCACGCCTCGCGGACGTCGTCGAAGGC
This sequence comes from Frankia sp. AiPs1, assembly GCF_023716945.1. GTDB lineage: Bacteria > Actinomycetota > Actinomycetes > Frankiales > Frankiaceae > Frankia. The sequence goes on from NZ_JAMQQF010000181.1 coordinate 10,672, forward strand.
GGGCCAGCCGGGATGGCGCAGAC
>NZ_JAMQQF010000182.1 GCF_023716945.1 Frankia sp. AiPs1
GCGGCGTACTGGGCGATGCCACGGCGGTAGGCGTCCTCCTTGCGGCGGGCGATCGTCGCCGGGTCGATCTCGGCGACACCGAGCCGACCCCGGGCCCCGCAGGCGGCGGCGCGCGCGGGGTCGAGCAGGAACGGGGCGAGCGCGGTGGCCAGCGCCTCGGGGTCGTCGGGCGGGACCGCGGTCCCGGACCCCCAGCGCTCGACGAACGGTGCCACCCCGGTCCGGGTCGTGGTGACCACCGGCCGCCCGGCCGCCATCGCCTCGACGGCGGCGATCGAGAAGCTCTCGAAGCGGCTGGGCACGGCGACGGCGCGCGCCCGACGGTAGAGGTCGCGGATCCCGCCGGCCGACAGATGGCCGGGGAACTCGACGTGCAGACCGAGCTCCCGGGCGCGTCGGGTGAGCCAGACGCCGGCGGGGGTGCCGCCGATCGTGCCGGCGGGGCGCCCGGCGAGCACCAGCCGGTGGGCGATGCCCGCACGGTTCAGCCGCGCGGACGCGTCGAGCAGGACGTCCACCCCCTTGTACTCCTCCAGACGGCCGACCGCCGCGATCATCGGCGCCGTGCCGGTGACGTCCGGGACGTCGAGCCAGGGTTGGGCGTCGAACGGGTTCGGGATCACCTCCACGCAGCGTCGCCTCAGCCAGCCGCGTTCGCGCAGGGTGTCGACGAGGAGCTGTGACGGTGAGGTCACCACGGCGGCGCGGTCGGCGGAGATCCGGTCGAGCTGGTCGGCGAGCCAGCCCTTGCAGCCGACGGGCTGGCCGGCGAGCTGGACGGTGAGCATGGTCGGGCAGTGCAGGTGAATGGCGAGCGGGCGGGTGCGGGACAGCGCCTGGAGCAGGCCGCGGGTCTCCCCGTCCTGCGTCTCGATCACATCGGGGTGCAGGCCGAGGCGGCGCATCCAGAAGCTGTAGGACAGTGGCAGGCTGACCCGCAGCGTGATCGAGTCCCGCGGGTACAGCGGGCCTCGCAGCCGCGCCCCGACCGGGCCCAGCCCGCGGGTGACCGGAACCCGCAGCAGCGGTCGGCGATGCACGTGCACCCCGTCCTGCACGGAGTCGACGATCCGGTGACCCTGGGCGCAGAGTACGTGCACCTCGTGCCCGAGCTGCGCGAGTGCGACGGCCAGCGTCGCCGTGTAGCTGCCCGCGCCGTCCCAGACGACCGGCGGGTACTGCTCGCAGAAGAACAGGATGCACAGGGTGCGTAACGATCGGACCGAATCCGCCATGCGTTTCCGTTTCCATCGGTCCGGTCACCGGAGCATGCGGGAATGATGGGAATACGTTACCGCGAACCTCGCGGACCTTGCGGCGCTGCGGGTGATTGTCGTCGCGCGTCCGGCGTTTCGCCCTGGATGGTCCGGCTGGACGTGGTGAAATTGCGTCCCGTGGTGCTCGCGTCGATATTGCCCGGGCCGGTCCGAAACCGTTCGATTGTGCGCTGGGGACTGGTCTTCGTCCGGGGTTGTAGGCAAAACTGGTGCGCTGTCGTTTCCGTGGCGGTCGGGTCGCCGGGCCATGCCGGGAGTGGCTCAGGTGCGCACATGATGGGCGCTGATCGAGAATTCCCGTCCTGGTCGCAGCGCCTGGCAGATGAACGGGAGAGGTCGACTCGGACGCTCCGGTTTTCTGCTGCGGTGGAGTGCTGTTGGGTCGAAACAACTCCGGACGGCCGGGGGTTCGGGTGGGAGTTCAGGCGTACGCTTTTACTGAGGTGCGCACCGCGGACTGTCGCGGTTGAGAACCGATGGTGACCGGATCGCAGGTAGGCAGAACGTCTATGTCAACCGAGCTGAACGGCCTCGCCGGAGGAGTGGCTGGAATGCCTGTGGGTGAGGTGTCACGGCCGCGGGTGTGCCCCGTCCCGACCGAATTCCTGGGGCGCGGCGAGGCGGCCCGACCCGAGCGGGTCGGTATTCGGACGCGTCGAGAAGGCTGAGCGGTCATGGCGTCGGTGGCCGGAGCCGGCGAGGTGAGGCCGCGGGGGCCTCGCGTCGAGAAGCCGGCGCGGCGGGCGCGGGCGCATGGACGGCGGTGGGCAGGGGGACGGGCGGTGGGCACGGGGACGGCGGCGGGGATCGAGGCGTTGGCTGGCGCTGGCGCTGGCGCTGGCGCTGGCGCGGGGGCGGGGGAGTAGGCCGATGTGGTGTTGAGGGGTATCGGGGCCGCGATGAGCCGGCACCATCCGGCTACATTCGTCGTTACGTAGGCGTGACGAAACGGAATGAAACAAAAACGTGGTGGCCGGACAACTCCGATACGACAGGCAGGTCACCGGACTCCGGCGTGGGACGCGCCGCATGTGTCGGGAGTGACCGGATCAGTACGGGGAACAGACCATCGCGGGAACCACACCGAACGTGTCGCCGGTCGCGGGTCCAAGGCGTCGAGCGGATCGTCAACGCTTCGGGCCGGAGGTAGCGTTGCCCTTTTCGCTCCGCCGACGGCCATCCCCACGCCGGACCGACGGATCCGCGTGCCTCGGTGAGCCGGGCCCCGGCCGGACCGGGGCGGTCGAGACTGTGAAGGAGGGCGTCGATGTGCCACCTGTTCGCGATGAGTAGTGGCCCGAAGCGGATCAAGGCCACGTTCTGGCTGCTGGACGCGCCCGACAGCCCACGCGCGGCCACCCTGCGGACGCCGGACGGCGCGGGCCTCGGTGCCTTCGACGCGGACGGCGTACCGCAGGTGGTGCGGCAGGCGATTCGCAGCCGCGCGGACACGGCGTTCGCCCGGGAGGCGCAGGACGTCACCTCGTCGACCTTCGTCGCGCACGTGCGGCACGCCTCCACCGGCCGGGCCAGCGACGTCAACACGCACCCGTTCGTCCGCGATGGACGAATCTTCGCGCACAACGGGGTGATCGAGGGCCTGGGCAAGCTGGACGCCGAGCTCGGCACCGCCGGGCTGCCGGTTCTCGGCGACACCGACTCCGAGCGATTCTTCGCGCTGGTCACCCGGGAGATCGACGCTCACGACGGCGACGTCGGCGAGGGCATCGCCGCGGCGGCGCGCTGGGCGGCGCAGAACCTCCCCCTCTACTCGATCAATATGATCCTGATCACGGCCGGGGAGTTGTGGGCGCTGCGTTACCCGGACACCAATGGCCTTTACGTGCTGCAGCGCGGTGCTGGGGGACGCAATGGCCGCCATCTCGACCATGCCAGCCCATTCAGCGAGATTCGGGTCCGTTCCCTCGACCTGCTCGACGAGCCGGCGGTGGTGGTCGAGAGCGAGCGGATGGACGAGGATCCGCGCTGGCGGCTGATGGACAGCGGCGAACTGCTCCATGTCGCGGCCGATCTCACGGTGACCTCGCGGATCGTGCTCGACGGTCCGCCCGTCCACCAGCTTTCCCTGGAGGACCTGCGGCCCGAGGCCGCCGTGTCGCAGACCACTTCGGTGCCCGATCTGCCGATGTCAGCCTGACCCGGCCGGTTCCCCGCGAGGTTCGACGAAACCTGCCGACATAGGGGGCGTGCGCACGGGGTAGCAATGCTGCAGGGCCAATGGTGCGGACAGTCGCAGTTCCCTGCGCGGAAGGGGCTCGTCGTGGTACTTGAAGTCGGCAGGATCGGGCTGTGGGCAGCCCAGCGGCAGTGGCCGACGGACGTCCGGTCGCGGGCGGAGGTCGCCGCCGAGGTGGCGGCGATGGGTATCCCGACGTTGTGGATCGGTGCCGCCAGCGGGGACCTGGAACTCCCCGCTGCCATCCTGGATGGCACCGAAGGGCTCGTGGTCGGCACGAGCATCCTGAACATCTGGACCGAGAAGGCGGACATCGTCGCCGATCACTACGCGATGCTCGCCAAGGCTCATCCCGACCGGCTGCTGCTCGGCTTCGGCGTCGGGCACCGGGGCCCGGTGGAGAAGCTGACCGGCCGTCGCTGGGAGCGACCGGTCGAGGTTCTCCTCGACTACCTCGACACGTTGGACGAGCTTGGGGTGCCCCGGTCCGATCAGGCGCTGGCGGCGCTCGGACCCCGGATGCTGGAGATCGCGGCCCGCCGCAGCGCGGGTGCGCTGCCCTACCTGGCCACGCCCGAGCACACCCGGCGGGCGCGCGAGGTCATGGGGCCGGACGCGCTGCTCGCCCCCGAGCAGAAGGTCGTGCTCGACAGCGACCCCGACAGCGCCCGTGCGGTGGCCCGCCAGGGCATCGCCTTCTACCTCGGGCTGCCGAACTACGCCAACAACCTGCGTCGGCTTGGCTTCACCGACGCGGACCTGGCCGGATCCGGCTCCGATCGACTCGTCGACGCCCTGGTCGCCTGGGGTGACCTGGACACTGTCCTCGCCCGGATCGCCGAGCACCACCAGGCGGGCGCGGACCACGTGGCCGTGCAGGTTCTGACCTCGACGCCCAACCAGCTCCCGCTCGCCCAGTGGGGCCGGCTGGCCAGCGCGATCACCACCCTCGCGTCACCCTGACCAGGGCAGCCGCATGCGGTAGTCTCTCAGGAACCGATCAATTCGCCTGCCCTGTGTCTGCGGCCGAGTCACGGAGAGTGACGCATGCCCGCAGATGCTTCAGGCGCACCGTCTCCGGACGCCGACGGCCGCCGGTCAGACCAGCGCGCCGCCGAGCACGGCGACGTCGCCGTTGTCCCTGCCGCCCGTGCGGGCGAGCCGGTCCCGTCGACAAACGCGGCCGCGGACGCCGCCCCGGCGGCGGGCACGGTGCCGGTGGCTGCGGTGGACACGGCCTCTGAGCTGGTCGCCAGCCTGATGTTCGGGATCCCCACCGACGAGCAGCACCGCCTGCTCGGGATGATCAACTCGTCGATTGCGGCCGAACGGTCGGCCGCAATCGACGGCACCGTTCGCCGCCAGGTCGATGTCGGGGTGCGCCGCCGCCGCTCGTCGCACCGCTCGATGGAACCCGACGAGCCGGACGCGGCGGACCCCTGCGGCGGCGGGCCGGGTGCGGCATGCCAACGCGCCGGCGAGCCGGGTGCGGACGGGTCTCGCGACGAGGCGGGTGATGGCTGAGCGGCACCGCATCCCGGGGGGTGCGGTGCGGTCCTCGGATCCGAGTGTGCGGTGGTCCGTTCCGGGGACCAGGCCGGCACGCGAGCGGCCCGTCCGCCGGGCCTCGCCGGCCGGCGGGGCCCGGGTGAGCGTCGCCGGGCCGGGCCAGCTCGCCGCCGCGCTGCGGCACTGCCCGGGCGGTATCACGGTCGCGTTCCAGGGCGACCTCGACGCCGCTGTCGAACCCATGGCTCGGGCGCTGCTGTGGGCGTGCCTGGATGAGTGCGCGAGCGCGCTCGTCGTCGACCTGACCGGCGTGTTCGTCGACGTCCGCGGGTTCACGGTGCTGCATCTGCTCGGGCGGGCGGGCCGCGAGCGGGGGGTGCGGGTCGCGCTCGCCGGATGCTCGCCGATCGTGGACCGGATGGCGACCGTCCTCACGCCGCAGGGCGTGCCGCGATTTCGTACGGTAGATGATGCATGGCAAGCAGTGACCGACTCCGGGTCAACCAGCGCCGCGTCTGCGGCAACTGAGGGATAACCCCCAGGGTGATCCGGCAGGATGGGACGGCCGGGTTGCCGCGGTCAGGGTCGCGCTGGAGGTACGGGGGAACCACGATGGAGATCGACAAGCTGCTGCTGGACGCCAGCCTGGCCCGGCTGCACCACCTAGTGCCGAGCCAGGTCGAGCTCGCCAGGCTGGTCAGCGAGGTCGTGCACGCGGTCACCGAGATCTTCGACCTGACCGGCGCGGGCGTGCTGCTGGTCGACGCGGACCGGGCCCTGCGCAGCATCGCCGCCTCCGACAGCAGCGGGGCCCTGCTCGAACGAGTCCAGGAGGAGTTCGGCGAGGGCCCCTGCGTCGAGTCCTTCATCGTCGACGAGATCGTCGCCTCCGAGGATCTGGCCACCGACACCCGGTGGCCGCGGGTCACCCCTGCCCTGCTGGACGGTGGGATCCGCGCCGTCCTCGGCGTCCCGGTGCGCCTCGGCGGCGGCCCGATCGGCACCCTCAACGTCGCCGCCGACGCCCCGCGCGTCTGGACCGACAGCGAACGCGACGCGATGGTCCATTTCGGGGCGGTTCTCGAGAACCTGCTGCTCGCCGGGCTCATCGCCGACCGGAATGACAAACTCGCCCGCCAGCTTCAATACGCCCTGGAATACCGGGTTCCCATCGAACGCGCCGTCGGATATCTCATGGCGACGATGAAGACGGACCCGATCTCGGCATTCGAGACCCTGCGGCGGACCGCACGCAACGAGCGCCGGCGGGTCTCCGAGCTGGCCGGGGAGATTCTCGCCCGGCGACGGGTGCTCTGACCGCCGCACCGCAGGACCATCCGATCGGCGCGTTCTCGGACCCGGCGCGCCCCCGGGCGGATACGGGTGCTGGCCCGATGGTCGTGGTCCACCCCCGCCCTGTTCACTGTCGGCAGGACGACACGGTTGGCCGGCGGCGACGCCTGGCCTGACCGTGGCGGCTCCACGACGATGATGCCCAACGGGCGTGCCCCGGGTTGCCGGCGCGCCCGCCTGGTCGGCGTTGGGTGGGGCCGGCCATCCCCGCACCCGCAACGACCTGGATCTGGCTCGGACCTGGAGCTGGCCCGGACCGGTAACTGAGATGACGTCTGACGAAAGGGGGCGAATGATCGAGGCACAGGGGCTCACCAAGCGGTATGGACGCACGGTCGCCGTCAACGACCTGTCCTTCACGGTGCAGCCCGGCAAGGTGACCGGATTCCTGGGGCCCAACGGCGCCGGGAAGTCCACCACGATGCGGATGATCCTGGGGCTTGACAACCCGAGCGCGGGCACGGTCCGCATCGATGGCCGGCGGTACAGCGAGCTGAAGCAGCCGTTGCGCCAGGTGGGCGCGCTGCTCGAGGCGAAATGGGTGCACCCCAACCGGTCCGCGCGTTCACACCTGCGGTGGATGGCCGCATCCAACCGGATTCCGGCGAAGCGGGTCGACGAGGTCCTGGAGATCGTCGGGCTGACCGGCGTGGCGGGCAAGCGCGCCGGCGGCTTCTCGCTCGGCATGGCGCAGCGGCTCGGTATCGCGACGGCACTGCTCGGCGATCCGGGCGTGATGCTGTTCGACGAGCCCGTCAACGGCCTGGACCCGGAGGGGATCCTCTGGATCCGCCGGTTCATGCACCGGCTCGCGGACGAGGGTCGAACGGTCTTCGTCTCCAGCCATCTGCTTTCCGAGATGGCGCTGACCGCCCAGGAACTCATCGTCATCGGGCGCGGGCGGCTGATCGCGCAGACCAGCACCCGGGCCTTCATCGACATGGCGTCCGAGTCGGCGGTCCGGGTCCGTGGCCCCGAGATGGATCGGCTGCACGGAGTGCTCACCGGCCAGGGGCTCGCGGTCCGCGATGTGCCCGCCGGCGACGACGGACCGGCGGCGCTGCTCGTCTCGAACAGCAGCACCGAACAGGTCGGCGAACTGGCCGGGCGGGTCGGCCTGGTGCTGCACGAGCTTGCCGCCCAGCGCGGCTCCCTGGAGCAGGCGTTCATCCAGCTCACCGGGGGCGAGGTCGAGTACCACGCCGGTGCGCCGGCGGGGGCGCCGAACGGCTCGCCGCCCGCCAGGTCACCCGCCGCCCCGACACAGCCCACCGGGCCGCTGCCGCGGGGGACCGAGGCCGTGGACGCGACGCGGGGAGGCGACGCGCGATGACTCTGCTCACCGTCGAACGCATCAAGCTGTTCTCCACCCGCTCGCCGTGGTGGTGCATGATCCTGGCGACCGCCCTCACGGTGGGGCTGACGTCCATCTTCGCGGCCACCACGAAGTCCGCCGACCTGTCCACCCTGACCCCGAGCGTCACCCAGTTCGCCTTCAACTTCGGACTCGTGGTGATGATGGTGATGGCCACGCTCGCGGTCACCACCGAATACCGGTTCAGCACCATCCGGTCGACCTTCCTCGCCGTCCCCACCCGCACCCCGGCGCTGGTCGCCAAGGCCGTGGTCGTCGCCCTGCTGGCGGGGATCGTCGGGGAGATCACGGCGGTCGGCTCCTGGGGCGTCGCCAGCCTGATCCAGCCGGACGCGCCGCTGGGCATCGACACGGCGCAGGAGTACCGCAACGTGTTCGGCGTCGGGCTGATCTACCTGCTGTCCGCCGTGCTGGCCCTCGCCGTCGGGCTGATCGTCCGGCAGTCCGCCGGCGCCGTCGTCATCGAACTCATCTACCTGCTGCTGCTGGAGAACCTGCTACCGGCGATCCCGCGGATAGGTGACCACATCCAGCACTGGCTGCCGTTCACCGTCGGCAACAACTTCATCGTCGCCGGCCAGCCCGAGACCGACGACGGGCCGCCCGCGATCGAGGGGATGCCGTTCGGGCCCTGGGGCTCGCTGGTGTACTACGCCGCGGTGTGCGTGGGCCTGTTCGTGATCGGGCTGATCCTGGCCAAGCGCCGGGACGCCTGACGCCGAGCCGTCCGACGAGCCGTCCGACGAGCCGTCCGACGAGCCGTCCGACGAGCCGCCGGCGAGGAGACATCGGCTCGCTTGGAGCGGTAGCTTCACCACTGCACGTCTGCACCCGTTCACATCGAGTGATGATGCTGCTGGCGGGCGTCGTCGTTGACGGGTGGTGGAGGGAGACGGGATCGCGCCTGCGTCGGGGCGGGTCGGGCCGCCGGGCCGCGTCGGACCGGCCGGCGGTCCGACGCTGCTCGCGCGTCTCGATCCGTTTCTGCTTCGCAGCGCGCTGCGGGCCGCCGTCGTCGCGCCCGCCGTGCTGGCCGCCGGCTACTACCTGTTCGACCGGATCCTGCTGAGCCTGTTTGCCTGGTTCGCGGTCTTCGCCCTGCTCGTCTTCGTCGACTTCGGCGGTCCGGCCCGGGTGCGCGCCGCCGCCTACGCCGGGCTGGCCGCAGCCGGGCTCCCGCTGATCACCCTGGGCACGCTGTGTTCCCGTTCGTCGTGGGCGGCGTGCGGGGGGACGGCGGTGGTGGCCTTCGTCGCCTTGTTCGCCGGGGTGATCAACGTGTATCTGGCGGTCGCGGCCCCGGCCCTGCTGCTGTCCTTCGTGCTGTCGGTGACGAGCCCGGCGGGTCTGTCCGTCGTGCCGGAGCGCCTCGCCGGCTGGGGCCTGGGCGCCGTCGCCGCTCTCCTCGCGCTGGTGGTGCTGTGGCCGGCACGGCCGCCGGACGAGGTGCGCCGGGCCCTGGCGACAGCCTGCCGCGCCCTGGCCGACTGCGTCGCCGCCAGCCCCGTCGCCAGCCCCGCCGGCGTCGCGGCCGCGGGGGCGCAGGCGACGGCGGGAGGACCGGAGGCGATGGCCGCAGAGGTGATGGCCGCAGAGGTGATGGGCGCAGAGGTGATGGGCCAGGTGGTGCATTCGGCGGTGGCGGAGGTTCGCCGGCGCTTCGCCGCAACGTCGTACCGCCCGACCGGAGCAGGCGGCTCCGCGGCCGCTCTCGGCCACGCCATCGCCGACCTGAACTGGATCGTCCCCTTCGCGCTCGCCGTCCCGGCCGGGGACCGGATGCGCCGGCGCTGCTTCCCCGGGCCGGCCGCCGAGCTCCTGGCGGCCGTCGTCGACACCCTGCACGGCATCGCCGACCGGCTCGACCGGTTCGCGCCCCGCGATGGGGCGTCTCCTCCGGTGCGGGCGAGGCGTGCCTCCGGGGCCGGGCGCCGCGGCGGCGGGCTGGGAGTGGAACGACTCGACCGGGCCGCCCGGGGGATCGGACAGGCGTTGCTCGACGCGGTCGGCCGGACCACCCGGCAGCCCACTGGTCCGACCGCCTCGATCGGACCGACTGACCCGACTGACCCGGCAGGTTCGGCTGTCGCGACCAGTCCGGCCGGGCCGGCCGGGCCGGTTGGGCCGGTTGGACCGGGCGGCGCGGCGGCCGAGGCGTTCCGGCTGCGCCAGTTGGCCCTCGGCACCCGGCAACTCGCGATGCACACCCTGGTGGCGACGGGGGAGCGCCGGCTGTGGCGGCCGATGCCGGGCGCGGGGCGATGGCAGCGGGTCCGGGGCCGTCTGAGCCTGACCCGCGAGCTCGCCGCCGGATACGCCGATGTCCGGGCGATCTGGTTCCGCAACAGCGTGCGCGGCGCCGCCGGCCTCACCCTCGCCGTCGCGGTGACCCGCGCGACGGGGTTGCAGCACGGGTTCTGGGTGGTGCTCGGCACCCTGTCGGTGCTGCGGTCGAACGCGCTGGCGACCGGGATCACCGTCGCGCGCGCGTTGGTCGGCACCGCGGCGGGGATCGCCGTCGGCGGGGTCGCCGTCGTCGCGGCCGGCACGGCGAGGCCGGCCCTGTGGGCGCTGCTTCCGGTCGCGGTTCTGATCGCCGGCTACGCCCGGAAGGCGAACGCGTTCGCCGTCGGCCAGGCCGGGTTCACCGTCGCCGTCGTGCTGCTGTTCAACATCGTCGAGCCGGCCGGCTGGCGGGTGGGTCTCGTCCGGATCGAGGATGTGGTCCTCGGGTTCGCGATCAGCATCGTCGTCGGCGCGTTGCTGTGGCCGACGGGGGCGGCGGTCCGGCTGGTACGCGAGCGGGCCGCAGCCGCGTACCGGACCGCCTCCGAGTTCCTCGTCCGGGTCGCCGCGCAGCCGCCCTGTGCCGCTGCGGAGCCGGCCAGCGCCCGGGAGATCGCCCGGATGGCGCGCACGGCCGTCCGCGCCGGCCGCCTGCTGGACGACGCAGTCC
>NZ_JAMQQF010000183.1 GCF_023716945.1 Frankia sp. AiPs1
CGGGCGGCCTGTGCGCGCCGCGCCGGCGCGACCCCAGGCCGCGGCGGCGTAGGCCGCGAGCAGACCCACCCTGTTCGTCACGTCGTGTCACCGTCGGGTGGTGGTGGGCTGGTAGCCGCCGCGCCTGTCTCGCCCTCGGCGGGCCCGCTGCGGGTTCCGGAGCTGGGCTTCGAGGCCGAGCACGCACCGACCCGTCCACGGCGACGGTCCTATCGGTGTGTAGCCAGATCGGTGGACGACGTGACGGTGGGCACGCTACCGCGCCCCCGGGGGGGTCTGTACAGAGGTTCGGCGAACTCCACACCGCCCCCGCGTTGTCCATTCGGGACATTCCTCCTCTTGTAGGCGCAAGGTGAGGCGTGTAAAGGGGCCCGGATGGCCCGATCGGGCCGGGACGCCCGGCCGGTGAGGCGTGGCCGGCGGGCCTGGTCAGGGCCGTCATGGGCGCCCGTGGCCCGGGTGGCGCTGCGCCCCGGGGCATCTCCGGACGCCCCGGGGCGTACCCGGTCGCGGGATGGCGGCCTGCTGGCCGCCATCCCGGCATGCCGGCTGGGCCCGCTCGCTCACGTCTCCCCCGTGTCTCCCCCGCCCGGGTCCGCCCGTGCGGGGGTCACCCGCCAGCGGCGAGCGCACTCGGCTGCGGCGAGCGCGGCCTCGGCGGCGGCCTCGCCCCCGCCGAGGAGGTGGTGTGCACGGGAGCGGCGCACCATGGTTCTTCTGTAGGGACAAATCGGATGCCGAACCCTACAGAAGAACCACGCGGGCGCTGTCCCACGCATCCGCCTGCCCCGCACCCCGCCGCGGACGCCCACCCTCCCCCGCCACCGCCTCGCCGTGTCGTCCGGATGTCTGCGGGTCCGGGCGGATCGTGGTGGATGGTCGGCGGATCGTGCGTCGACGGTGTCTGTGGCGGGGACGGTGTCTGTGGCGGGGACGGTGACGGGGGCGAGGACGGTGACGGGGGCGACCGCGCCGCCGTCGGGCCTGGTCGCGGTGCCCGCCCGGCGTCGCGGCTGACCCGTCCGCACGCACCGCGACGGCCGACCACTGCCGTCGTCCACGCCGGCCTTCCCCACAACCGACCGGATGGTAGGGAGATGCTGATGGACCTGCAGGGACAGACCGCGCTGATCACCGGGGCGTCGACGGGTATCGGCGCGGTGTTCGCCCGTGCGCTCGCCGCGCGGGGCGCCGACGTCGTCCTCGTCGCCCGCGACAAGGACCGTCTGCGGGCGGTGGCCGACCAGATCGTGGCCGGCCACGGGGTGCGCGCCCAGGTCGTCGCCGCCGATCTGAGTGACCCGGGCGCCGTCGATGTCATCGCCGACCAGGTCGCGGCCGCCGGGGGCCGGGTGGACCTGCTGGTCAACAACGCCGGTTTCGGCGCCCATGGCGACCTGGCCGTGGCCGACCCGGTGCGCCTGGCCGACATGGTGCGGCTCAACTGCGTCGCGGTGGTCGCGTTGACCGCCCGTTTCCTGCCCGCGATGGTGGCCCGCGGGCAGGGGGCGGTGGTGAACGTGGCGAGCACCGCGGCGTTCCAGCCGCTGCCCCACATGGCCGTCTACGGGGCGAGTAAGGCGTTCGTGCTGTCGTTCAGCGAGGCGCTGGGGGCGGAGACGCGCCCGGCCGGGGTGCGGGTGCTGGCGCTGTGCCCGGGTGCCACCGAGACGCCGTTCTTCGACGTCGTCGGCACCCGCGACGGCGTCGTCGGCGCGGTGCGCACCCCCGAGCAGGTCGTCGCCTGCGCGTTGCGTGCCCTGCAGCGGGGCCGGCCGATCGCGATCGACGGGCGGCGCAACGCGCTGCTGGCCCGCGGCGGTCGCCTGCTGCCCCGGCGGCTGCTGGTCCGGATCGCCGAGCGCTCCATGCGCCCGACGTCGGTGCGCCCGACGTCGGTGCGCCCCTGAGCGGCGACGGACACCGGGCCGCGCCGTCGGGGGCCGCCCTGTCGGGAGGGGGCGTCACCCGGCGCCGTCCTCGGCGTGCCGGGTCTCGGCCAGCACCAGGGCGCCGACGGCGGCCAGCAGCAGCAGGGTGGCGACCATCGTCGCCGCCGTGAGCTGCTCGCCGAGCAGCGTGACCGCGAGGACGGCGGCGCCCACCGGCTCGATCAGCATGACCGCTGACGTGGTGGCGGCGCGCACGACCGCCGCGCCGGCGAAGTAGAGCGGGTAGGCCAGGGCCGTCGGTACCACGGCCACGTAGCCCAGCAGCAGCAGTACCCGAGCGAGGTCGGTGGTGTGCGGCAGGAGTCCCGCGGCCGCGGCCAGCGGCAGCAGCACCGCGGCGGCGATGGCGAAGGCCCACGCCGTCGTGACGGCCGGGTCCTCGCTCTCACCGGCGCGCCCGATCCACCGGGCCAGGAGCGTGGCCCCGGCATATCCCGCGGCGGACAGCAGCGCGAACACGACTCCCAGCGGACGGACCGTGCCACCCTGGTTGTTGCCCACGACGAGCACCGTCAGGCCGCCCAGCGCTGCGACCACCGCGACGATGCCACGGCCCAGCCGCTCGTCCAGCGCACGTGCCGCGCCCACGGCCGTGAGCACCGGCCCAGCGCCCAGTGTCACGATCGTGCCCACCGCCAGTCCCGTCGTCGCGACCGCGGCGAAGTAGGCGGTGTGGAAGACAGCCAGGCCCAGGCCCGTTCCTGCCCGCAGGAGCAGCCGTCGCCGCCAGGGCTGCCCAGCGGCAGGGACCCGGTTCGCCGGCCGGGACCGCCCGACGGCGCGCGCCACGAGCAGCGCCGCCAGGCCGCTGACGAATCGCCAGAAGGACACGGCCACCGGCCCCAGATCACTGGACCGGCAGACAAGATCCACTGCCGCTCCGGTGGTGCTCCAGGTAGCTGCGGCAACGGCCAGGTACATCAGGCCCCGCCCGACGGGCAGGGTGAGGGCAGCATTCGACACTGTTCGGCTCTCCGCGTGAGGAAGTGGTCGTGCGGTCCCCTGTGCGGGCAGCACGACCGCCGCGCCGGGTGTCGTCACCCAGGCGCGGTGGCCTTCCCTGGCGGCCCGCCCTACGCGACGGGCGGTGCGAGCGCTGTCGAACTCATGGCAGCCACCCTAATCCGCCTCTGGTCGACCGCCGACCGCCACCGAGTCGAACCACGCAGCGTCGCGCTGCGGTTCCGCGGTTCCGGTTCAGCGCGGCGACGCCGGCGCGGTGTCGGCTGGGGTGAGGGGGCGGGTGAAGGCGACGCGGTGCAGCCCCGGCCCGTCATAGTCGGGCTGGATGTCGACGCCGTCGACCGTGCGCCGTCCCGGGGCGACGCGGAAGCCGAGGGCGGTGTGGAAGGCGACGGAGGTGGCGTTGCCGGGGCTGGTGATCGCCTCGACGCGGCGGGCGCCGCCGGCGGCGGCCTGGGCGAAGAACCACCGGTACAGACCGGCGGCGACACCGCGCCGGCGCAGGGCCGGATCGACCCCGACGAAGTGGATGTAGGCGGCGTCGGGCGCCGCGGCGGAGCGGAAGGCGATCAGGAACGCTCTCAGCCGGCCGTCGGCCTGCTCGCCGAGGACGGAGGTGTCGGCGAAGTGCTGGAAGAACAGCCGGGGCAGCAGCAGGGCCCGCTGCCGGGACCCGGCCTCCCCGCCGAAGCCACCCCACCAGTCGTCCAGGACGGCCAGCACCCGCGCCTGGTCGGCGCCGCGCGGACGCCGCCAGTGCAGCGCGCCGGGCAGCGCGGGGTGCTCGTACGACGCGGGGTGCTCGGCCGTTGCGGAGTCACCGGCCAGCGCGGGGTGGTCGGGGCCGTCGGGGGTGCGGATCATCTGCTGAGACTGCCGGTCCCGCCGTGATCCGTCACCCGCTTTTCGGCCGCCGCGTGCACGTCACTCTGCCGATCATCCCGGTTCCGCGGAACCGGGTCGGTTCCGCGCAGCCGGGTCGTCGTCGGCCAGCCTGGGGGTGGGGTCAGGGGCGCAGGGTGCGGAAGAAGGCGGTGACGTCGGCGGTGAACAGTTCGGGCTGCTCGAGGGCGGCGAAGTGGCCGCCGTGGGGCTGCACGGTCCAGCGCTGCAGGTTGTAGTGGCGGGCGATGACGGCACGCGCCGGCCGGTAGATCTCCTTCGGGAAGATCGCGGCGCCGGTCGGGGTGCTGATCTGCCGTTCGGGGGCGCCGAGCAGGCCCGCGGCGCGCGTTTCGTAGTAGAGCCGGATCGACGAGGCGATCGTCTCCGTCACCCAGTAGGTGGTGATGTTGGTGAGGATGTCGTCGCGGCTGATCGCCTTCTCCACGTTGCCGTCGCAGTCCGACCAGGTGCGGAACTTCTCCACGATCCAGCCCGCGAGCCCGGCCGGGGAGTCGGCCAGGGCGTGGGCGAGGGTCTGCGGCTTGGTGCCCTGGATGGCCTGGTAGCCGGTCTCGTACTGGGCGAAGCGGCGGGCGAAGTCGAGGTCGGCGATCTCCTCGGGGGTGAGGTTGGCGCGTTCGTCCCGGGTCATCGGCGGCGGCGGGACCAGGTTGAGGTGGATGCCGAACAGCCGGTCGGGATGATAGGCGCCCAGGTGGGCGGTGATGGCCCCGCCCCAGTCGCCGCCCTGGGCGGCGAACCGGTCGTAGCCCAGGCGGGTCATCAGCTGCGCCCAGGCGTCGGCGATGCGGCGCACGTGCCAGCCGCGTTCGACCGTCGGCCCCGACCAGCCGTAGCCGGGCAGCGACGGGCAGATGACGTGGAAGGCGTCGGCGGCGTCGCCGCCGTAGGCCGGTGGGTCGACGAGCCGGTCGATGACGCCGCCGAACTCCACGATCGACCCGGGCCAGCCGTGGGTGAGCAGCAGCGGCACCGCGCCCGGGTGCGGCGAGCGGGCGTGCAGGGCGTGCACGGTGGTGCCGTCGATGACGGTGCGCAGGTGCGGCCAGCGGTTGAGTCGGGCCTCGGCGGCGCGCCAGTCGAATCCGTCCGCCCAGTAGGCGCACAGCCCGCGCAGGTAGTCCACGTCGGTGCCCAGGTCCCAGCCCGTGCCGGGGATCTGCTCGGTCCACCGGGTCCGGCGCAGCCGCTGGCGCAGATCGTCGAGGACCGCGTCGGGGACGTCGATCGTGAAGGGCTGCAGGGCGGTTGACGGCGACGTCATGGCACGCTCCGAGAAGTCCGGGGTCGGATGGGACGGTGACCAGCCCGGCGGCTGCCGGGACGGTCAGCTCCGACTATCGACCGCCGCGGCGGCGAGCCGCAACGGACCGGGTACCACCCCCGCCGGGCCGGCGAGAGGTGATGCGGCGGCGGTTCCGACGCTGGTGGCTCTCCGACGCTGCTGGCTCAGGCGGTGCTGGTTGAGGCGGTGCTGGTTGAGGCGGTGCTGGTTGAGGCGGGGGTGGTCGAGGCGGTGGTCGTGAGGATGCGTGGGCCGTCGGCGGTGATGGCGACGGTGTGCTCGACGTGGGCGGCGCGGCTGCCGTCGATGGTGTGCAGGGCCCAGCCGTCGGCGGCGGTGCGGTAGTCGTCGCGGCCACCGGCGCAGAACATCGGTTCCAGGGCGAGGACCAGCCCGGCGCGCAGCGGCATGCCCCGGCCGGGCCGGCCGTCGTTGGGCACGCTGGGATCCTCGTGCATGCGCCGGCCGATGCCGTGCCCGCCGAAGTCGCGGGGGATGCCGTAGCCGGCGGCGCGTCCGACGGCGCCGATGGCGGCGGCGATGTCGCCGAGGCGGCCGCCGGGGACGGCGGCGGCGATGCCGGCGGCCAGCGCCGCGGCGGTGGTGTCGATGAGGGTGGCGTCGTCGGGGCGCCCGGCGCCGACGGTGAAGCTGATCGCGGCGTCGCCGACCCAGCCGTCGAGCTCGGCGCCGCAGTCGATGCTGACCAGGTCGCCGTCGCGCAGCGGGGTGTCGCCGGGGATGCCGTGGACGATGACGTCGTTGACCGAGGCGCAGATGACCGCGGGGAACGGTGTCGGGGCGAAACCGGGCTGGTAGTGCAGGAAGACCGGGATGGCCCCGGCGTCGCGGATGACCGCGTGGGCGACCGCGTCCAGTTCGCGGGGGGTGACCCCGACGGCGGCGGCGTCGCGGGTGGCGCCCAGCGCGCGGGCGACGACGTCCCCGGCGGCGGCCATCGCCTCGATCGCCGCGGCCGACTTCAGCTCCACCATCTCGACCATCCTTTCCCCGCGTGTGCCGACGCCCGCGTCTGCGCCACGGCGGCACCCCTGTGCCCAATTACTATCCCGGTATTAGTATAACGGGTATGGTGCGGGCGCCGTTGACGAGGGCGGAACGGGAACGTGGCGAGCGGCTGGGCGCGCTGCTGCGGGCTGCGCGCGGCGAGCGCAGCATGGTCGAGGTCGCCGCCGCGGCCGGGGTGTCCGCGGAGACACTGCGCAAGATCGAGGCCGGCCGCATCGCGACACCGGCGTTCTTCACCGTCGCCGCGCTCGGCGGGGTCCTCGGCCTGTCCCTGGACCTGCTCGCCGACGCCTGCGACCCGGCGGCGCTGGGTGCCCTCGACGCCGGACCCGACGTCCCCGCCCCTGACCTCCGCGAGCACGATCACGCCAGGCTGCCGGCGATGGTCAGACCGACCGGCACACCGCCGCTGACCACCTCGAACGCCCGCCAGCGCGACCGGGTACCGATGACGCCGTCGCGATGACCGGTGGCCCGGTGTGCTGACCGACGCTGGCGAGCGCGGCCTAGGTGCCCGGGACGGCTAGGTGCCCGGGACGGCGTCGACGGGGAGCCGCACGCCGGGGCGGTGGCGACGCAGGATCGCCTGGGCGGTGTCGCGCAGTTGGCGGGCGCGCAGGCTGAGGTCGGTGGGGTCGAGGTGCGCGGCGGCGTCGAGGATCGTCGCCCGGGCGCGACGGTGGTCGGCGTAGCGGTCCTGCTGGTCGGCGCTGCGGCGTTCCTGCGGGGTGGCCATGGGTCTCTCCCTGGTGGGACGGGCCCCGGCGGCGAGATGCCGGTCGGGGTCTGCGCTGGTGACGGCGGGTAGGGAGCAACGGCAGTGGGCCCGCCCGCTCAGTGTGCGCCGTCGACGCCGCCGATGGAGCGCGGGCAGCACGGGGCCGCAGGCGGGCCGCGTGGCAGGGTGGGCATCGTGGCCTTCACCGACCTGCCGGCGACGGCAGCCTGGCGCCACCAGCGCGCCCGCTGCGGCTTCGAGGTCGTCTACTTCGAACGGTCGGCCGACGGGTACCGCGTCGAGGGCGGTACGACGGCCCTCGAGGAGGGCCTGACCTGGCTGGTCACCTACCGCGTCAGCCTGGACGGGGCCGGGCGCACGCGCGCGGCGACGGTGCACGGGCGGTCGGCCAGCGGATCCCGGTCGGTCACGCTCGAAGCCGACGGCGGCGGGCGGTGGCGGGTCGACGGCGTGGTCGCGGCGGAGCTGGCGGGTTGTCTCGACGTCGACCTGGAATCGTCGGCGGTGACGAACGCGCTGCCGGTGCGCCGGCTGGACCTGGCCGTCGGGCGGCGGGCCGACGCCCCGGCCGCCTACGTCCGCGCCGTCGATCTGAGCGTCCACCGGCTGGAGCAGACCTACACCCGCGTCGCCGACGACGGATCATGCCAGCGCTACGACTACACCGCGCCGGCGTTCGCGTTCGCCTGCCAGCTCACCTACGACGACGCGGCGCTGGTCGTCGACTATCCGGGGATAGCCCTGCGCGCGTTCTGATCGAACCGGGAACCGGTGGGTGCCGGTCGACCCACCCGGTGCCCGCGGTCATCCGATGATCGCCAGCAGTCGTGCCTGTTCCCTGGCCAGTCGGGCGTAGGAATCGCGCAGGTACGGGGTGAATCCCGCCGGGTAGGCGACCGCGCTGAAGGCGAATCGGGTGTCCCCCGACTCCCACCGTTGGAGAATGGTCTCGTAGCCGGTCACGTGCGCACAGAACTGGATCATGCAGTCCGGCATCACGCCGTCGATGAGAAGATCGCCGCGGGTGAGCAGGAGCTCGTACATCTGACGGTTCGTCTTCTGGAAAACTCCGGGCAGCCAGTGCTGCCACGCCTCCAGTTGCGTCGGTGACAGCTCGTGTGGTTCGTCGAGCCGGTATCGCCGGGAGAAGTTCGCATCGTCGTACACTTCTTTGAAGACGCGGAAAGATATGAGACTTGACTCGGTCATCACGAGAAGAGGTCCGTATAACTGGCTCAACTGGGTGTTCACTCGTTGAAGTCGTGCCTGGTGTGCCAGCATCCGCCGGGCGCCCCGCTGCGAAAGCAGATATGTCAGGGCCACGGTGACAAGGCTGGCGGCAGCGGCAACGATCGCTGCGATCATCTCGGTCCTTCTCTCGCGATGACGCCTGGCTGACGTCTACTCCAGCCTCGACGCTGCAGCCGGCCAACGCGGCCAAGCCGGCCAACGCGGCCAGGACAGCCGCCGCGAAACGGATCCCAGGTGTATTCCGACCCTCCCCTGCGGGGCGGCGCGGTACCGGACTACTCGCATCCCGTATCCCGCTGCCGGCCACGCTCGCGCACCCTGCCACCCCGTTCTCCGGCTGTGGCGGACCTACCATGACGGCAGGGCCGCGCCGCGGCGTGACGTCCCAAGGGCGAAGGCGTCGCCCGGCGCCGGCCCGCGCCGCAGGGAGGTGGGTCATGACGCAGCCGACGGCCGCCGGAGGGCAGGCCAGGACACCGGCGCGCACGGCGAGCCTGACCCATCGCGACCCGGCGCAGGTCAGCCTGCAGGAGGCCCTCGACGCCCTCGGGGATCCGGTGCGCCGGGCCATCCTGCGGATGCTGGCCGACCATCCGGACTGGACGCTGCCGTGTGGCAGCTTCGAGGTGCCGGTCAGCGCGGCCACCCGCAGCCACCATTTCGCGGTGCTGCGCGCGACCGGGCTGCTCGAGCAGCGCGACACCGGTCCCCGCCGGTTCAACCGGCTGCGCCGGGCCGAGTTCGACCACCGTTTCCCCGGGCTGCTCGACCTCGTCCTGGCCGAGGACGCCTGACGACCTGCCACCGACACCGCGAGACGCTGGACACCATCGTCGCGCAGGATCCCTTCCACCGGGCTGGCGTGAGCGCCGCGGACATCATCGAGTTCGCCCCCGTCGGACGGTCCCATCCCGACCTCGCCCGCTTTCTGCCCGCGCCCCCGGGCTAACGGCGCGGGGGCGCCGACGCCGGAACGACCAGACCAGATCGGCCGCTACCCGTCTCGCCGACTTTCCCGGGCCGCGCAGGTGATCATGGTAGGTTGCGGCGAGGCCGCTACTGGCGCGGGTGGGTCACCACCGGGGAACGGCCGTCTGATCGTCGATGCCGACCGCCTGGGCCTGCGACGCACGATGACCGCGTGCGCGACGTGAGGACCGACGATGGACCTGCGATACGGCATGAACCCCCAGCAACGACCGGCGACGGCCGAACCACTCGACGCCGCCAGGCCACCCGTGCGGGTCCTGCACGGGCAGCCGTCCTACATCAACATGCTGGATGCGCTGGGGGCGTGGCAGCTTGTCCGCGAGGCGGCCGGGGCTCTGGGCCGGCCCGCCGCAGCCTCCTTCAAGCACCTCTCCCCCGCCGGCGCGGCGCTCGCCGGGCCGCCGGACGCGACGATGACGGCCACCTACGGGCTCGGCCCGTCGCCGGTCGGCGCGCTCACGAGCGCCTACGTGCGGGCCCGCGACAGCGACCCGAAGAGCTCCTACGGGGACTTCGTGGCGCTCTCCGAGCCGGTCGACGACGAGCTCGCGTCGCTGCTGCGCCGCCTGGTCTGCGACGGGATCATCGCACCCGGCTACGAGCCCGGCACCGTGGCGACGCTGGCGGCGAAGAAGCGCGGCGCGTTTGTGATCCTCGAGGCCGACCCCGCGCATCGGCCACCGCCGTGGGAGATCCGCGAGGTGTACGGGATGCGTTTCACCCAGCCGCGCGACGACACCGAACTGAGTCGCCGCTCGCTGGCCGACGTGCGCGTCGGGTCGATCCCCGACTTCGCCCTCGACGACCTGCTCCTCGGCCTGATCGTGGTGCGCCACACCCAGTCGAACTCGGTGGCCTACGTCCGCGACGGGATGACGCTCGGGGTCGGCGCGGGCCAGCAGTCCCGGGTCGACTGCACCCGCCTCGCCGGGGCGAAGACCGACACCTGGTGGCTGCGACGCCACCCTCGGCTCCAGGCACTACCCGCCGACGGCGCCCGAACGCCCCAGGAACGGATCACCGAACAGATCCGCTACCTCGACAGCGACGACACCGACCCGGACGCTCCTGCAGCGCGCAGCGCCGCCGGACCCTCGCCGGCCGCGGCACCTTTGACCGCCGCCGACCGCGCGCAGTGGCTTCGCCGGCTCGATCAGGTCAGCCTCGCCTCCGACGGCGCGCTGCCCTTCCCGGACAACGTCGATCATGCCCGCCGCCACGGCGTGCGCTACCTCGCTGAACCCGGCGGATCCGTGCGCGATCAGGAGATCCTCGCCGCCTGTCGCGACCAGGGGATCACGCTCGTCCACACCGGCCTGCGGCTGTTCCGGCACTGAACGACGGAACGCCTGCCCCGCCGGGCGCCGGTTCTACCGTCGTGCGCCGGTCGCGCGCGTGGCGAGCGTGGCAACCACTGCGTCAGCCGTGGGGGGGGGGGGGGGGGGGGGGGGTGGGGGGGGGGGGGGGGGGGGGGGGGGGGGCGGGGGGGCGGGGGGTGGGGGCGGGGGCTGGGCGGGGGGGGGGGGGGGCGGGGGGGGGGTGT
>NZ_JAMQQF010000184.1 GCF_023716945.1 Frankia sp. AiPs1
GACCGGGGGTGACCGCTGGCCGCCGTGGTTCGGGCCGACGGATCGCGCGACCGACCCGCTTGCGGGCATTCCGCCATGCCAGCCTGGCAAGGCGGGCGGCGTTTGACGCCTGCCCGGCGGCCACGGCGCGCGGCGGGACCGGCGTCGGCCGGCTGGCTGGCCCGAGCAGGGGGTGCCGGGTTGGTGGCGCTGCTCCGCGGGCGTCGGACTCGGTGCGGCCCGAGCGGCCGGCCCACCCATCGGATCGCTGGCCGCCGGCCCACGGGCGTCGGACTCGGTGCGGCCCGAGCGGGCGATGTGAGCGGGCGGTGTGAGCGGGCGAGGTGGATGTGGCCCAGGGGCGGATCGAACCCGGCCTTCCCGGGAATCACGAGGGCTAGAGACGTCCGGTCCGAACGGGGGACGGTGAGACAGTCGTGATCTTCAACAGTCGGGTGGACGCGGGCCGGCAGCTTGCCGCCCGGCTGGCCCACCTGCGCGGCCAGAACGTCGTCGTCGTGGGGCTGCCCCGCGGCGGGGTCCCCGTCGGATACGAGGTGGCGCGGGCCCTGGATGCACCACTGGACGTGATTCTCGTCCGCAAGATCGGTGTGCCGTTCCAGCCCGAGCTCGCCATGGGCGCGATCGCCGAGGGCGGGGTGCGGGTCGTCAACGAGGAGACCCTGCGGCTGGCCAACGTCGGTCCGGACGGGTTCGCCGAGGTCGAGGCGCGGGAGGCGGCCGAGCTGGAGCGGCGCGCCCGGCGTTTCCGAGCCGGCCGGCCGCGGGTCCCCCTCGCCGGCCGCACGGTGGTCATCGTCGACGACGGGATCGCGACCGGTTCGACGGCGCTGGCCGCCTGCCAGGTCGTCCGGGCCCAGGGGGCACAGCGAATCGTGCTCGCCGCCCCTGTCGCCGGGCGTGACCGCGCCGACTGGCTGCGCGGGCAGGCCGACGAGGTGATCTGCGTCCAGGAGCCGGCAAGCTTCTTCGGTATCGGCGAGTTCTACGCCGACTTCGATCAGACCCCCGATGAGGAGGTCACCGATCTGCTGCTGCGCCGGGCCGCAGCCCGCCATCCGGGGGGCGCGAACGGGAGCCGCGATATCGGCTCGGGAGAGATCGCCCACGCGGGGGGTGCCCGCGACGGCGAGGGGCCGGGAGCGGGTGCGGGTGCGGGTCGGGTCGGACTGGGGGCGGGTCGGGCCGAGGAGATGTCGGGGTGGGTCGAGGAGGTGTCGATTCCCGCGGAGCTGGTGCGGCTCGCCGGGCGGCTGACCGTGCCCCCGCAGCCGGGCGGGGTGGTCGTCTTCGCGCACGGCAGCGGCAGCAGTCGCAGCAGCCCGCGCAACCGCTTCGTCGCCGACACACTGGCGTCCGCGGGGCTGGCCACGCTGCTGTTCGACCTGTTGACCCCGGACGAGGAGCGCGACGTCGGGAACGTGTTCGACATCGGCCTGCTCGCCCGGCGCCTGCTGGCCGCGACCGCCTGGCTGCGGGAGGTGCCTGCGACCGCCGCGCTACCGCTGGGCTACTTCGGCGCGAGCACCGGCGCCGCGGCGGCGCTGTCGGCCGCGGCCGAGGCTGCCCGGCAACCCACTCTCGACGTCGCCGCCGTCGTCTCCCGGGGCGGCCGGCCGGACCTGGCCTGGGATGCGTTGCCGGCGGTGCGGGCGCCGACCCTGCTCGTCGTCGGCGGTCTCGATGAACAGGTCCTCGAGCTCAATCGGCGGGCGCGGGAGCGGCTCACCGGCAGCGCGAGTCGACTGGAGATCGTGCCGGGCGCGACGCATCTGTTCGGCGAGCCGGGCGCGTTGGAGCGGGTGGCCGCGCTCGCCCGGGACTGGTTTGTCGACCACCTCACCCTGCTGGGCCACGCATCCCGGGCCTGACCGGCCTCCTCCGTCAGGCACCTGTGCGTAATCGTGTGCGTGCTCCTCGAAACGGGGGAATGACGTCAAGGGGAGCGCATGGCCCACCCGGGCGGGGCGTCGGGCGGAGAGGGGCAGGGATGGCCTACATCGGTTCGGTGGTCAGCGGGCCGCCGGTGACCGTGGCGAGAGCCACCACGATCAGCGAGGCGGCCCGGAAGATGGGGCGAACGGGCGTCGGCGCGCTACTCGTCGTCGACGATGCCCGGCAGGTCGATGCCCGGCAGATCGATTATGCCCGGCAGGTCGACGATGGCGAGCACGTCGGGGATCGGCAGGTCGACCATGACGAGCCGGTCGGGGACCCGCAGGTCGGGGACCGACTGGTCGGCATTGTGACCGACCGTGACATCGTCCTGCGCGGGGTGGCGCGGGGGATCGGGCCGGACGGCCGCATCGACGCGTTGATGACCACCGAGGTCATCACCGTGCCCGCCGGCATGGGCGTCGAACGGGCCTACGAGATCTTTCGGGATCATGCGATCCGGCGGCTGCCGGTGCTGGACGGCCGGCGCATCGTCGGCCTGGTCTCCGTCGACGATCTGTTGATCCGCAGCGAGCGGGAGATCGCCGACCTGGTGCATCCGCTGTGCGAGGAGGCGTTTGCCCCGCACCGCGAGGCGGCGGCGCCGGTCGTGGCGGGACGGGGCACGGCGATGACCGCCACGACGACGGCGGCCACGACGGCGGCGGCGATGACGGCGGCGACGGCGGCGATGACGACCGGGGCCAGCGCGGGCGGGGGGACGACGGTGGTCGTCCGCATGGATGGTTTCGCCGCGCCCGCCCGCCGGCGTACTGCACTGCACGCCCACCCCGGCGACACCCTGGTGGTTCACAGCCACATCCCGCGGGCGCCGGACCGGCTCGGGGAGATCTGCGAGGCGCGGACGGACGCGGGCGACCCGCCGTTCGCCGTGCGTTGGTCCGACACGGGGCACGTCAGCTTCGTGTACCCCGGCCCGGACGCGGAGGTCCGCCGCTGCGATGAGAGGTCCGCCGCCGACGGCATCCGCTAGCCCGAGACGGTTCGGGGTTCCGGCCGAACCGGCCGCGGGTCAGGCCCTGGCCACCACCTGGCCGGCCTCGAAGGCGATCGTGCGGTCGGCGAGGACCTCGGCGTCGGTCGGGTCGTGCGTGACGATCAGCACGGGTGCGGACAACGTGGGCAGGACCGTGCGCAGGAACGCGCGGACCTCCCCCCGGGTCGCGCTGTCCAGGGCGGCCAGCGGCTCGTCGAGCAGCAGCAGGCGGGGTTCCGTGGCCAGCGCGCGGGCGAGTGCCACCCGCTGGCTCTGGCCGCCGGACAGGGCGCCGGGGCGGCGGTCGCCGAGTTCGCCGATTCCGAACCGCTCCAGCCACGAGTCCGCCCGGTCGCGGGCGTGCCGGCGGCCCTGGCCGAGGCGGGCCCGCACTCCGAACGCCACGTTGTCGCGGGCGCGCAGGTGGGGGAACAGCAGGTAGTCCTGGAAGACAACGCCCACCGGGCGGCGCTCGGACGGGACGAAGCGGCGTTGCGCGGGGTCGTCGAGGACCTGCCCGGCCAGGGTTATCCGTCCCTCGTCGAGCGGGAGCAGCCCGGCCAGCGTGCGTAGCAGGGTGCTCTTGCCGGCACCGCTGCGGCCGAGGACGGCGACCGTCTCCCCCCGGGCGACCTGAACGTCGACGGCAAGGACGAACTGGCCGCGCCGTACCGTCACCCGGGCATCGAGGCCGCTGGTCTCCGCCGCCGGCGCGGACCAGCCCGCGGCCGGGTCGGCGGGATCGGCCGGGTCGGCGGGGTCGGCGGGCGTGGTGTTCGGCGTGCCGGCGGTCACCCGAGGCCACCCTCGGGGCCTACGGTCACCGGTGTCGGCCGGGACGACCGGCTGCGCAGCAGCCGCCGGGCGCCCGGGAACCACCGCGCGCGCAGCGCCAGCAGCACCGCGACGCAGACGGCGAGCAGGACGAGGGACAGCGCGATGGCGGCGTCGGCGTCCGTCTCCAACGCCAGGTAGACGGCCAGCGGCATCGTCGTGGTGGTGCCGGGGAAGTTGCCGGCGAAGGTGATCGTCGCGCCGAACTCGCCGAGGGCCCGGGCCCAGCACAGCGCGGCCCCGGCGGCGACGGCGGGCGCGACCAGCGGGACGGTCACCCGGCGGAACGTCGTCCAGGGGCCTGCGCCGAGAGTGGCGGCGGCGTCCTCGAAGCGGCGATCGGCGCTGTTCAGCGCGCCCTCGACCGAGACGACGAGGAAGGGCATCGCCACGAAGGTCTGCGCGATCACCACTCCGGCGGTGGTGAACGGCAGGGTGATCCCGAACCAGTCGTCCAGGTGCTGCCCGACGATGCCGCGCCGGCCCAGGGCGAGCAGCAGCGCCACGCCGCCGACGACGGGCGGCAGCACCAGCGGCAGGGTGACCAGCGCCCGGAGCAGGGAGCGGCCCGGGAATCTGGTCCGGGCCAGCAGCCAGGCGAGCGGAATGCCGAACACCAGCGACAACACCGTCGCCGCGGTGGCGGTCTCCAGCGACAGCAGCAGTGCCTCGCGGACGCTGTGCTCGGTGATCAGATCGGGCAGCCCGGACCAGGGGGCCCGGACGAGCAGGCCGACGAGCGGCAGGAGCAGGAACAACGCGGCGACCGCCCCGGGCACCCACAGCGCCCACGGCGCCCGGCGGCGGGTCTCCCGGCGGGCGGTGCGGCCCGTCACCCGCAGCCGGGGCGTCCGGTCCGGATCGCGGTCCAGGCCACGGTCCGGACCGGCGACCAGGCTCTCCGGCGCGCCCGGGGAGCCGCCCCTCGACCGGTTCCGGGAGCGTAGTGCCAACCGCCATCCGGTCACGGCCCGCTGCGCCGGCGCGGCCCACGGGAGCGAGGCATCACCTGGACTCGTCATCGCCGGCGCGGCCCCTCTCCCTGGTGACTCTGGTGACGCTTACAGAGCAGGTGATCGCTTACAGAGCAGGTGATCGCCTACAGAGCAGGTGATCCGCTACGGTGGGGATCCCTTGCGGCGCAGGTGATTCGTCGCCGAAGCGGGCCACTCGCGCGACCTGGCCGGTGGGCGGTCAGCGGCGGTCGGGCATCTCGATGACGACGTTGGTTGACTTCACCGCGCCCACCGCGAGGACGCCGGGTTCGAGCCCGAGTTCGTCGGCGGCCTCCCGACTCATCAGGGAGACCAGCCGGTGCGGGCCGGCCTGGATCTCGACCTGGGCCATCACCGTGTCCCGGGTGACCCTGGTGATGATCCCGGGGAATCGGTTGCGGGCGGACTCGGCGACGACGGGCGTTGCTGTACTGGTCTGGTCTCCTGCCATATCCTTGGCGAACTCGGCCAGGTTGGCGCCCTCGATCGCCCGGCGACCGGCGTCGTCAAGGACAGTTGGAAGTCGGCCGCTGTCCGCCCATCGGCGGATGGTGTCGTCACTGACACCGAGCAGCGCTGCCGCCTCACTGATCCGGAATCTCGGCATGCTTGTGATGGTAGCCCGGTAGCTTCGGCGAGTTCGATGCGCATAACCCGAATTTGCGGTGATTTCCGCGGCGTTTCTTCCGCGTACGCGGCGTTCCTCCGGTGCGACGGGACCGGCCCGTTCGTGGCCTCGGCCGACCCGCCCCCGGCGGGATGACCGGTTGGCGCCCAAGCATCCGCCCCGACGGGGCACCATGCGGAGGTCGTCCGTCCGCCGATCCCCGTCCCTGGAGCGCCCGTGACACCGTCCGCTCGCCCGTTCGCCACCGCCACCAGCACCGCCACCAGCACCGCCGGCGGCCCGGCCGTCGACCCCACGGATCCGGTCGCGGCGCCGGTGCGGATCAACGTCCGCGCGCTGCTCGTCGAGGGTGACCGGATCCTGCTCGCCAACGAACGCGGCCAGACGTCGTTCCACCTGCTCGGTGGCCGGGTCGGGGCCGGCGAGACGGTGCAGGGGGCGTTGCGCCGCCTGCTCGACGAGCAGGCCGGCATCGATCTCGACCATGTCACGTTCGCCGGCTGCCTCGAGGGAACCGCGATCGAGCGCGGCGAGCGGGTCGGGGTGCTCGACGTCGTCTTCGCGGTCGACCGGTCCTGGGCCGGTGAGTTCGGCACCAGGCTCGACGACCTGGACATCGTCTCGGCGTCTCTCGTGAGCCTCCCCGATCTGGATCTGCGTCCCGCCACCCTGCGTCAGCTCATCCCCGAGTGGCTGCTGCACGCCCGACCGGCCTGGTACGGGGCGAGCGGCCGCTGACCGCGGGGCGTACTCGGCCGCAGAGCGCAGGTGGTTTCACGGCGCAGTTGGTTTCACGGCGTAGTCGATTTCACGGCGGGGTCGATTTCACGGCATGGTTGACCTCAATCCGACTTCAGGTTCTAGCGTTCGGTCCCGGGCCGGCGCCGCTTCGTGGGTGCATCGATGCGGCCCGTGGCCACCTGGCCCCGACGACGACCTGGAGGACAGATCATGTATGCAGTCCGGCTGCACGAGTTCGGCCCGGCGGGCAACCTCCGCTACGAGCAGGTCGACGATCCGGTGCCGGCGGCCGGCCAGGTGCGCGTCGCGGTGGCCGCGGCCGGCGTACACCTGGTCGACACCATCCTGCGGCAGGGCTCGGCCGGCGGCCCGTTCCAGCGCCCCGAGCTGCCGACCATCCCGGGGCGGGAGGTCGCCGGCACGGTCGACGCCGTCGGGCCGGGCGTCGACGAGGGGTGGCTCGGCCGGCGTGTCGTCGCCCATCTCGGCCTGACCGGCCAGGGATACGCCCAGCTTGCCGTCCGCGACGTGGACAGCGTCCATCCCATCCCGCCCGGCCTCGACGCCTCCGCCGCCGTAGCGATGATCGGTACCGGGCGCACCACGATCGGCATCCTCGACGTCGCCGAGCTGACCGCCGAGGACATCGTCCTGATCACCGCCGCGGCCGGCGGCATCGGCAGCCTGCTCATCCAGGCGGCCCGCGACGTCGGGGCGACCGTCGTCGCCGTCGCCGGGGGAGCCGTGAAGATCGCCGCGGCGCGGCGCCTCGGCGCCGACATCGCCGTCGACTACACCCTCCCCGCCTGGCCGGACGTCGTCCGGACCGCCCTCGACGGCCGCGCCGTGACCGTGACGCTGGACGGGGTGGGCGGCGCCGCCGGCCGCGCCGCCCTGGAGCTGATCGGCCCGGTCGGCCGCTACTACACGTTCGGCTGGTCGGCCGGGTCGCCCACTGTCATCACCACCGCAGACGTGATGGAGCGTGGACTGCTCGTCGCGTCCGTCCTCGGCCCGCGCATGTTCCGCCGGCCCGGCGGGCTGGCCGCGCTGGAGGAGGCGGCGCTCGCTGCCGCGGCCGCCGGCACCCTGGTACCAGCCGTGCAGACCTTCCCGCTGGCCGAGGCCGCGGCCGCGCATGCCGCCCTGGAGAGCCGTGCGACGGCCGGCAAAGTCGTCCTGATCGCCTGATCGCCTGATCGCCTGATCGCCTGATCGCCTGATCGCCTGATCGCCTGATCGCCTGATCGCTCCGAACCGGCCCGAGCCCGGTTCGGAGCGGGGGGAGGTCGTAGTGTTGCGGCGGTGGCGGTGCGAGGGACGGGCGATGCACTGGCGCTGCTGACCGGATCCCAGGCGCGCCGGGCCGCCCTCGCGGCCCAGGGGCTGGCCCGTCCGCGGCCGACCGGCCGGCTCGATCGTCGACACCTGCGGGGCCTGTTCGCCCAGGTCGGGGTCGTGCAGATCGACTCGGTGAACGTGCTGGCCCGGGCGCACTACCTGCCCGGCTGGTCGCGGTTGGGGCCGTACTCCCGGGAGATGTTCGACCGGCTCGTCCGGGTCGAGCGGTACGCCTACGAGTACTGGGCGCACGAGGCCTCGCTGGTCCCGATCGCCTGGGAACCGTTGTTCCGCTGGCGGGCGGCGGCGGCGCTGGCCGGCGAGGGCATGTGGCGGGGGATAGCGGCGTTCGGCCGGGAGCGCGCCGACTACGTGGCCGACGCACTGGCCCAGGTTCGTGACCGCGGCCCACTCGCCGCCGCCGACCTGGCCGAACCCGGTCGCGGCGGTGGGGGCTGGTGGGGATGGGCGGACGGCAAGCGGGCCATGGAGTACCTCATGTGGACGGGCCAACTCTGCGTCGCCGGCCGCCGGGCATCCTTCGAGCGGGTCTACGACGCACCGGAGCGGGTCATCCCGCCGGCCGTTCTCGGCCTGCCGACCCCCGACCCGCACGAGGCCGTCCGGATCCTGCTCGGCCACGCCGCCGACCGCCTCGGGGTGGCGACCGCCGGTGACCTCGCCGACTACTTCCGGCTGCCTGCCGCGGTGGCCAGGCCCCGCCTCGCCGAGCTGGTGGAGAACGGGGAGCTGATGGCGGTGGGGGTCGCCGGCTGGTCCGCGCGGGCATACACCCGCCCGGAGCTCACCATCGCCCGCCGGGCCGCCGCTCGTGCCCTGCTATCCCCCTTCGACCCGCTGGTCTGGGAGCGTGCCCGCACCCGCCGCCTGTTCGGGATGGATCTGGTCCTGGAGCTCTACACGCCCGCGCCGAAGCGGCGGTACGGCTACTACGTGCTCCCCTTTCTGCTCGGGGATCGGCTCGCGGCCCGGGTCGACCTCAAGGCGGACCGGGCGGCGAGGGTCCTGCGGGTCGCGGCAGCCTGGCACGAAGCCGATCCCGGCTCGGACATCCCGACCCCACGCCGTCCGGTTGGTCCGGTTGGTCCGGTCAGTTCGGGTCGGTCAGGTCAGTCGGGTCGGTCGTCGGTCGTCGCGGCCGGTCGGGAGCTGGACGGTGCGGGCCCGGGGGGCTCGGCGTCGGACGGTCCGGATCTGGGCAGTCCGGCGACGGTTGCCGGCGAGCTCGCCGCCGAACTCGCCGCGCTCGCCGGTTGGTTGGGCCTCGACCGCATCGAGGTCGTCGCGAACGGGACGCTGGCCCCCGCACTGACCCGAGCGGTCGCGGCCCTCGGCGCGGTCGGCTGAGCGGAGACACGATGGCGCGTTCGTCCGCGAGCGCCGGCCCCGAGCCCGACGCCTGGTGTTCCGCGGAACCGCACCATGCTGCCGGGCACGACCTCGACTTTCACGATCATGTCCGCACCTGCCCACCCCGACTGTCAAGATCAGGGAACGCGAAACCCGTCCGGTCACAACCCCATGGGCGGCCTGGATTTTCAATGGTGGCCTTCGAAGCCGACGTCGGTGCCGATGTCGGTGCCGAGCGGCGCGAGCCGGTTCACCTGTCTGTTCGCGGGCCGTCGTCGGACGGGGTGACGGCGTGGTCGTAGTCGGCGTGACAGGCCACCGGGGGCTCACCGAAAATCAGGCCAGCTACGTCGCCGGGCAGGCGCGCCGGCTGCTCGCGCCCCTCGCCGACGCAGGCTTCGCCGGGATCACCTGCCTCGCCGACGGCGCGGACACCATCGTCGCCGACGTGGTCCTCGCCCTCGGCGGCCGGCTGATCTCCGTGATCCCGGCGGACGGGTACCGCGATTTCCAACCCGCCGCGCATCGCCCGGACTTCGACCGGCTGCTCCGCTGCTCCGCCGAGGTTCGTCGGCAGGACCGGCCGACCCCGGACCCGACCAGCCTGATGGCAGCGAGCCGGGTTCTCGTCGACGACTCAGACTGGATCATCGCGGTCTGGGACGGTCTGCCGGCCCGGGGCTCCGGAGGCACGGCCGACGTGGTCGACTACGCTCGGTTACAGCGTCGGCCGGTAAGAATCATCTGGCCGGCCGGCGCCGTGCGTCGCCCGGCGTAGCCCGGCGCCGAGGTCTGGGTCCACCGGCCGGCCGGCGGCACCGTCAGCGGGGGGTGAGCGGGACGACGCTCACCTGAACCGGGGTAAGACCGCTCTTGGGTCCGGCCGGGGCGCCGGCGGTCCCGGCGGCCGGCGGTTGCGCCTGGGCCTGCGTCCCTGGCTGACTCTGTGGCTGGCTCTGGGCCTGCGTCCCCGCCCCGCGCTGACTCTGGGGCTGGCTCTGGCCTTGCGGCTGGCTCGGCTGGCCCTGGCCCGACGGCTGGTTCTGGACCTGGGTCCGCGGGGGTGCCTGCTGCGCCTGGGCCGGTCGGGCAGCCAGGGCCGCACCGCCGCCCACGTCCGCCAGCCCCGCTGCGGCCACAGGTACCGCCGCAACGCGGCCCGCGCCGGCAGTACCCGACGTGGCCGCTCCAGGCTGCCCCGTGGGTGCGGTGACCCGGGACGTCGAAGGCTGCGCGGCGGGTCGCTCCGTCGGCGTGAGGGGGGTGACCAGGAGCCCCGGGGGTGCCTGGACGGCCGGGTTCGGGGCGCTCACCGCGGGCTGCCCGGCGCCTGGCGCGGGATGACGATCGCCCGAGACGAGTGCCGCGCCAGCCGCGCCGGCATCCCCGGCCCGGCTGGCCGCGGCGAGCCGCAACGTGTGCAGCGCGAAGTCCTCGGCCGCGAGGTCCTCCTGCTGCTCGTACTCGGTCGGCGCGAGCGCGGCCCTGCCGTCGGGGCCGGTCGGGGCACCGGTGCCCGCCTCGGCGGAATCGGCGGGGACGTCGGGACGGATGGAGTCGGTGGAGTCTGCCGGTGCGGGTGCGGCGGACGGGTGCGCCGGCGCGGGCGCGACCCGGTCGGCGGATCGGCTCCCGGCCGCGCTGTCCCCGGAGCGATTCTCGTGCAGGGGGGCCTGCGCACCGGTGGTCACGTCGTCGTTGGCGCCGCCCAGCCCCGCGG
>NZ_JAMQQF010000185.1 GCF_023716945.1 Frankia sp. AiPs1
GACCGTCACCCCGCTGCACGGGCGGCCGGGGGCTGCCGGCCGCACCCCGCCGTTGCCCGCTCCCCCGGCGAGCGCCGCACCGCCGGCCAGGTCGGATCCCGTGGAGGGGCTGGCGTCGCCGGTCGGGTCGGCCGCGTCGGCGGAGGCGTTCACGCCGGCCGAATCCGGCCCGCAGCCGGAGGATCTGGCCGCCTTCGAACCCGCTCTGACCGGTAGAGAAGGCGGCGAATCACTCGACGAAATGCTGATCGCGCCCGGCGGGCGGGCTACGCCGCCGCGGCTGATCGCGCTGGTGAAGGGGCGCATCGCCCGCTTCGCGACGGCGAACACCCACCGAGCCGTTCCACCGTCCGGCATCTCCCACGCGTTTCGCCCCCCGGTCTGATCCCCGGGCTGGGGCCGGGCCCGGGCCGACGCGGTCGGAACGGGCCGGTCAGACCTCGGCGAACGTCATCGCTCGAAGCGGGGGGACATCGCCGCGGCGCGCGGCCTTGTCCGCGAAGGCGCGGATGCCCGCCTGCTGCCGTTCACCCAGCCGGAAGTCGAGGGTGGTGAAGTAGCGGGCCAGCGTCGCCGGGTCGAAGACCTCGAAGCGGGACGCCCGCGTCGCCACCTGGTCGACATCGCGCAGCGCGAGATCCAGCCCAGAACGAAATGCGTCGTGGACCTCCTTCACCGTCCCGGGATGCCGCTGCGCAAACGATTTGCGGGCTGCCCACACCGCGAAGACCATCGGCAGCCCGCTCCACTCCCGCCAGGCCGCGCCCAGGTCGATCAGGCCCAGGGGATGGCCCTCGCCGCCGCGTTCGGCATCGTAGGTCGCTCGCAGCGCCACGTCGCCGATGATCACCGCGGCGTCCGCCTCCCGCAGCATCGACGGCAGGTCGGGCGGCATCGTGACGTACGTCGGCCGCAGGCCGTGGCGTTCCTCCAACAGCATCCGGGCCAGCAGCACACTGGTTCGCGACGTCGAGCCGAGCGCGACCGTGCGGACCTCGGCGAGCGGCACCGCCGTGCTCAGCACGACGGACAGCACCGGCCCGTCAGAGCCGACCGCAAGATCCGGCAGGACGACGAGATCGTCGGCGTGCCGGAGGTACTCGACCAGGCTGATCGGACCGATGTCCAGATCGCCCGCGACGAGGGCCTCGTTGAGTCGATCGGGCGTGTCCTTGGTCAGCTCGATGTCGAGCAGCGCACCCGAGTGGACCAATCCCCAGTACAGCGGCAGGCAGTTCAGGAACTGGATGTGCCCGACCCGTGGCCGGGCTTCGGTGCCCACCGGCCCGGTCAACGCCGGCCGCCGTGACGGTTCTCCATCACGGCGACGACCGCGCGGCGCTGCCGCAGCGCCAGTGGATAGCTCATCAGCCCACTGATGACCAACGCCAGCACGAACGCGAGAAACCCGCCTGCACCCAGCAGCAGGACGACGGCAAGCACCACCCCGAAGAGCACCGCGCGGAGCGCAAAATATCGCAGGTTGATACCGGCCAGACGGCGATCCTTCGCGACCGCGGCCGCCGGCGCCGGGGCTCCCGCTGCCGCTGCCGGCCTCGGGCGTCGCGTGGGGCGTCTGCGCAGTTCCATCAGGACCTCCGCTTCTTCGTCGGCACCCAGCCGAGCCTGCGCAGCACGGTCGGGAAAAATCCCAACCCGAGGAAGACCACAAGCAGGCCGAGCAGGCTGGCCCCGCCAATCGGCAGACCGGCCCAGTCGAGCAGCACGTAGACCGCCACGCCCGGGACCAGGATCACCAGGAAGGCGAGCACGAAGATCGAACCGATGCCCGGCGCGCCGGGCGGACGGACCCGCGGAAGGGGACCGGGCCCGGCGCTCACGGACCCGGCGCTCGCGGACGTGACGCTCACGGGCCCGGCGGTCACGGACCCGGCGGTCACGGACGTGGCGGTCACGGACGTGGCGCTCGCCGTCGGAGGGCTCGCGGATGGAGCGCCCGTGGGCGTGGGCTGGCCCGCCGGGCAGGTGGGCATCGGGTCGTCCTTGCTGGCCATCGAATCCCGCCTCAGGCGTCGATCGAGGTGGGAATCTCGCGGCGGGCCGGATCGGGACCGTCGTAGGAGCGGATCTCCCGGTAGCGGGTGTCCCGCTCGACCGGCCGGAAGCCGGCGTCCCGGATGATCGACAGCAGATCCTCGCGCGTCATCGTGTTCGGGGTACCGAAGCGGTCCGCGTCATGCGTGATCTTGTACTCGACGACCGAGCCGTCCAGGTCGTCGGCGCCGAAGTTCAGCGCGAGCTGCGCCGTGGTCAGCCCGTGCATCACCCAGAAGCACTTGACATGGTCGACGTTGTCGAACAGCAGGCGGGAGACGGCGAACGTCTTCAACGCCTCCGCGCCGGTCGCCATCGGCTGGTTCATCAGCCGGTTGCGCGGGTCGCCGGAGGCGTCGTGCTGGAAGCGCAGCGGGATGAACACCGCGAAGCCACCCGTCTCGTCCTGCAGCTCACGCAGCCGCAGCACGTGGTCCACCCGGTGGCGCGGTTCCTCGATGTGCCCGTAGAGCATGGTGCAGGGAGTACGCAGACCCTTGGCGTGGGCGAGGCGGTGGATGCGCGACCAGTCCTCCCAGTGGGTGTTGTGGTCGACGATCCGCTGCCGGATCTCCCAGTCGAAGATCTCCGCGCCCCCGCCGGTCAGCGACTCCAGGCCGGCATCGATGAGCTCGTCGAGGATCTCGTCGGCGGGCAGGCCGCTGATCTTCTCGAACCAGTGGATCTCGGTGGCGGTGAACGCCTTGAGCGCGACGCCGGGCAGTGCCTTGCGCAGCTCCCGCAGCGAGCGGGGGTAGTAGCGCCACGGCAGCGTCGGGTGCAGGCCGTTGACGATGTGCAGCTCGGTGATGCCGGCCGGCTCCATCTCCCGGGCGAGCCGGACGGCCTCCTCGATGCGCATCGTGTAGGCGTCGGCCTCGCCGGGCTTGCGCTGGAACGAGCAGTAGGCACAGGACGCCGAGCAGACGTTGGTCAGATTCAGGTGCCGGTTGACGTTGAAGAAGGTCCGGTCACCGTTCTTCCTGGTCCGGACCTCGTGGGCGAGGCCGCCGAGCCAGGCGAGATCGTCACTGGCGTACAGCGCCACCCCGTCGGCACGGCTCAGCCGCTCGCCGGCGGAAACCTTGGCCTCGATCTCCCGTTTGAGCCCAGCATCCATGACATCCAGACTAGCCCGCGACACCGCCGGACCCGCGCGAGCCGGCCGAGCTGACCCGTCACAGCTAGCGCAGCCCCGCACGAGCCCCTCCCCGCCCTTCTGTCACTTTCTGCGACGTCAGGCAGGGTGCCTGAACGGGTCGCGGGACGGGCGACGGCTCGGGCATCGGCGGCGGATGCATGGGAGAGCGCCAACCTGTTCCTTCTGGGGGGTTCGGCGCCCGATTCGTCCCCCCAAAAGGAACAGGTAGCCCCGCGCCCATGCACACCGTCGTCGCGGGGGCGATGTCGGTGGGCCGTCCGGCGGCGAGGCGGGCGCCGGCTGGCATCACGCTCCGTCACCGAACACCGGAAGGAAACCGACGAGCGACCGCACGAGCCAGGCCGGTCGGCGTCCGGTTACGCGTCCTCGCCCCTGCTGCCGCCCTTGCCGGCCGCCGGTGGAGGTGGGAGCGGCCCGGTCGCGTCCCCGGCCGCCGCGGAGCGCTGGGCCGCCCGGCGCTGCATGCGCCCCAACGGCCAGGTCAGCAGGCCGGCGACCGCGAACCCGATCAGCACCGCGAGCAGCAGGTTCACCCCGACCACCGCGAGCACGACCGTGATCACCACGAGCGCGGCCAGCCGGATCAGGAAGTACGGCAACTGCACCCGCAGGTCGACGTCCTGCTGCACCGGCCGCTCCCGGGGCCCCGGCCTGCTCGCGCCCTGGGACCGACCACTGCCCGCCGAACGGCCGCCTCCCGACGATCGAGCACCACTCGAGGACGGACCGCCGCCTGTCGACGAGTTGCCGCCTGTTGCCGAGTCGGGGCGGCCCGTCGCGGCCGCCTTCGATCGGCCGGAACCGCGTCCCCGACCCTTCGCCGCTCCGCGCCCGTTAGTCGCCATGCCGCCCTCGATCCACCGAACTACTGAACTACTGAATTCCGCACCCACCGGGCCAGGGGCCACGACCCGTCGGCCCGGCTATGGGCCGTCGCCGCCCACTCTGCCCGCCCAGGCCCCGTCCCGGCCAGCCGGATCCCAGAAGTGGTACGGCGACGCGGAAGGTCCGCTTCCCGTCCTGCTACCACTTCCGGGACGGCTGGCGGGGTGGCTCCGGCGGGTCGCGACACAGGCCACGGCGGCGGATGCGTGGGAGAGCGGCTACCTGGCCCCTCCACAGGGTTCGGCGTCCGATTTGTCCATACGGAAGCACCACGTTGCTCCGCTCCCAGGCGACCCCCTCGACGGGCACTGCCGGTTCGGCCGTTCGGTCAACTAGTCCGGCGAGCGGCCTGGTCAGGGCGCCGGGCGCGGCCGAGCTCGCCGGTCCAGCGGCGGAACAGGTCGTGATCGACGCCGGCCGCGTCGAGTACCCGGCCGGCGACGAAGTCCACGAGGTCGGCGGCGGTGCGCGCGCCGGCGTAGAAGCCGGGGCTGGCCGCGGCGACCACCGCCCCGGCATCGTGCAGGGTGAGCATGTGGCGCAGCGTCGCACCCGTGTACGGCATCTCCCGCGGCACGACCACGAGCGTGCGGCCCTCCTTGAGGGTCACGTCGGCGGATCGCTGCAGCAGATCCTTGGACAGGCCGAGGGCGATCCCGGCGAGGCAGGCGGTGCTCGCCGGGACGACGATCATGCCGCGGGTCGGGTAGGAGCCACTGCTCGTCGGGGCGGCGAGGTTGCCGGGCGCGCGCACCGCGACGAGCCTCTCCACGGCGGCGGCCCAGTCGGGACCGGGCTCGCCGAGGGGTGCGGACAGCCAGCGTTCCAGCGGGTGCTTCCAGGCGGCGTCGTGCCAGGCGATGCCGGTCTCGTCGAGCAGGGTCAGCCGGGCGGCCCGGGAGAGCACCAGGTCGACCGGCAGACCGGCGGCGAGCAGGCCGCGCAGCACGGCGGCCGCGTACGGCGTCCCGCTGGCCCCGCTCACACCGACCACCCAGGGCACCCGTCTACCCCCCGCAGCGGGGTCGCGGTGCTCGTCATGCTCGCGGTGCTCGCGGTCGGAGGTGGTCACGGCAGTCGAGGGGCGCGGCCGGCTCAGGCGGACAGGCCGCGGCTGATCAGGTCGGCGACGGCGAACACGAACAGGGCGATGCCGACGAAGCCGTTCGCGGTGAGGAAGGCCCGGTTGACCCGGGAGAGGTCCTTCGGCGAGACGATCGCGTGCTCGTAGCTGAACGCCGCCGCGGTGACCGCGAGGCCGGCCCACCACCAGGCGCCGTTGTGCTCCATCAGCCCGTAGGCGACGAACAGCGCGAAGGTGACGACGTGGGTGACGGTGGAGCCGAACAGCGCGCCGCGGACCCCGAAGCGCGCCGGCACGGACCGCACGCCGATGCGGCGGTCGACCTCGGCGTCCTGGCAGGCGTAGATGAGGTCGAAGCCACCGATCCAGGCGCCCACCGCGAGGCCGAGCACGACCGCGGCCCACGACCAGTGGTTGGTGACCGCGATCCAGGCCCCGATGGGTGCGACGGCCTGGGCGATGCCGAGTACGGCGTGCGGGAAGTCGGTGAAGCGCTTGGCGTACGGGTAGATCACCAGGGGCGCCACCGCGATCGGGGCGAGCGCGAGGCACAGCCAGGACAGGGTGGCGGCGGCGGCGAGGAAGACGGCGAGGGCGACGACGGAGCCGACGACGGCGACACGCACCGACACGGCGCCGGTGACGAGCTCCCGGCCGGCGGTGCGCGGGTTGCGGGCGTCGATGGCGCGGTCGATGATCCGGTTCGCGGCCATCGCGAAGGTCCGCGCGGCGACCATGGCGACCGTGACGAGCCCGAGTGCCGTCCAGTGCACCGACCCGGACGCGGTGAACGACGCCGCGAGGGCGGCGATGTAGGCGAACGGCAGCGCGAAGACGGAATGCTCGATGGCGACGAGCCGCAGGAACGCCCGCACGTGCCCGATCGCCTGCTCCTGGCCGCCGCCGGCGCCTCCGCCGGGCCTGGCGGTGCCACCGGACGCGCCCGGCAGGAACGCCGCGTCACTCACCGCGGCCCCCGGCTCGAGTGGTGGGGTCGGACTTTCTTGCCCTTTGGGGGGCCTCGGCGTCCGATTCGTCCCTACCGAAGGGCAAGGAAGTGGGGAGAGGCAAGGAAGACGAGGAAGACGGAGTGGGGGTACTCAAAGGCCGTACTCCTTCCAGCGGCGGGTCACCTGGGCGCGGACGGCGTCGTCCATGACGATCTCCTCGGGCCAGCCGCCCTCGCGGCGGTAGCCCTCGGTCGGCAGCTTGCGCGTCGCGTCCACCCCGACCTTGCCGCCCCAGAACTGCTCGTAGGACGCGTGGTCGAGGTGGTCCACGGGGCCGATCGTGGTGATCAGGTCGTGGGCGTAGTCAACGTTGCCGAACGCCCGCCAGGCCACCTCGGCGTAGTCGTGGACATCACAGTCGGCGTCGACCACCACGATCAGCTTGGACAGCGACAGCAGCCCGGCGCCCCAGACCGCGTTCATCACCTTCTGCGCGTGCTTGGGGAAGCGCTTGTCGATGGAAACGATGCAGCAGTTGTGGAAGACGCCGGCCTCGGGCAGGTCGTAGTCGACGATCTCGGGGATCAGCATCTTGATCAGGGGGCGGAAGATGCGTTCGGTGGCCTTGCCCATCGGCCCGTCCTCCTGCGGCGGGCGGCCGACGACGATCGTCTGGAAGACCGGTTCGCGCTGCATCGTCATCACGTCGACATGCAGCGCCGGGAACGGCTCGACCGGCGTGTAGAAGCCGGTGTGGTCGCCGAAGGGGCCTTCGGGCAGCCGCGTGCCCGGCTCCAGCCAGCCCTCCAGCACGATCTGGGCGTTCGCGGGCACCCGCAGCGGCACGGACAGGCAGTCGACCATCTCCACCCGCTCGCCGCGCAGGTAGCCGGCGAACAGGTACTCGTCGATGTCGGCGGGCAGCGGCGCGGAGGCGGCGTAGGTCACCGCCGGGTCGCAGCCGAACGCGATCGCCACGGGCAGCCGCTCCCCGCGTCGCTCGGCGACGGCG
The DNA here is from genome assembly GCF_023716945.1 of Frankia sp. AiPs1. Classification (GTDB taxonomy): domain Bacteria; phylum Actinomycetota; class Actinomycetes; order Frankiales; family Frankiaceae; genus Frankia. Next base: position 7,149 of record NZ_JAMQQF010000185.1, read on the forward strand.
TGGTGGGCGTTGGAGTCCTTGTGGATCTGCCAGTGCATACCGACGGTGCGCGCGTCGTGCCGCTGCAGCCGGTACATCCCGAGGTTGCGGGCCCCGGTCTCCGGGTGGCGGGTGTGGGTGAGGCCGAGGTTGAGGAACGCGCCGCCGTCGTTCGGCCAGGCGTGCAGGCCGGGCAGCCGGAACAGGTCGACGTCCGGTCCCTTGAACACGACGTCCTGGCACGGCGCGGTGCGGACCCGCCGCGGCGGGATCGAGGTGAGCGAGGCGGCCTTGCCCAGGGCGTCACGCAGCCCGGACAGGCCGGTCGGCAGCTCCGGGCGCAGCAGCGCGGCGAGCCGGTCGCCGATCTCGTCGAGGCGGTCGACCCCGAGCGCGGCGGCCATCCGGGCCTCGGTGCCGAACAGGTTGATGGCCAGCGGCATGTCGGCGCCGCGGGGGGACTCGAACAGCAGCGCCGGCCCACGCTCGCGGACCACCCGCGTCACGATCTCGGTGACCTCCAGGTGGGGGTCAACGGGCACGGAGATACGCCGCAGGTCCTTTCGCCGTTCGAGATGAGCGAGGAACGCGCGTAGATCCGCCCAGGCCATGCCTCCATCCTGGCAGCCGGCACGGCCGGCCGTCCGGCCTCCCACCCTCCGTCACCATGGAAACCCAAAAGGTCACGACGCGCCGCTGTCACGGTAAGCGGGCGGACGCCGGCGGCGGCCGATGGCGGACCGGCCGGACGTAGCCCGGGGCCGGAGGGCACACTAGGGATACACGGGCCGGCCATCACCGCGACATGTGCGCTCTCCGGGGAGGGCGCCACCCGCTCGTCTGCCCCCTTTGGCGATGCCGCGCAGGGCCGGGACTACACACCCGCCGACCGACGTTCATACCCGATATGTCGAACCGGATGTAATCGATCAAGGAGAGCGGAAGGAGCGACCAGCCTGTGCTGGGCCTCGCGCTGAGTTTCGTGTTCATCGGTATCTGGGCGTACATGATCGCTGACGTGTTCGGGACCCCGTCCGATGAGGTACGCGGTATGTCCAAACCAATCTGGATCGTGATCGTGGTTCTCTTCGGTGTGCTCGGTGCCGCCGCGTGGTACTTCTTCGGCCGGCCGCGGGCGAACGGGCTCGGAGCGCGGCCGCCGCGGCGCGCGGTCTCGGACCATCCGGCCTTCGGTCAGCGTTCGACGTGGGACGTCGACCGCCGCGAAGGGGGCCTGGGACGGCCCGGCTCGCGGATGGGTACCCGGCGCCCCGCCGTGCGCCCCAAGGGCCCGGACGACGATCCGGAGTTCCTCCGCGAGCTCGCGGACCGCATCCGCGGCGGCGACGCGGAGCCGCCGACCGCGCGCGGCTGACCCCGCTACCCGCCCCCAGGCCATACCCGCTCAGGGCATACCCGCCGAGTCACGCACCACACGCCCACGCCACACCCGCCGCCGGGCCGCACCACACCGCCCCAGCCGCGCGCTGGCACCGAGCCGCGTCACACCTCCCGAGCCGCGCGCTGGCACCTGGAGGTGTGCCCCGGCACCGAGGCGTGTGCCGACTTCGAGCCGCACGCACGCGGGCACGTAGGGCACCGTGCCACGTCCGTCGCAGCCGAGCTGAACCGACCTCGACCGGCCAGGACCGCCGCGAGGCGGAGTTCTGCTCGGCCGAAGCTCGGCGATTCGTCCGTGGGACCAGTTGCTGGAGGTCGATGACGACGGTTGCCGGGCAGGCGAACCGCAGCCAACCTCCGGCAACCGCGGACCGCCCAGACCAGTCAGGCCGAACCCGGCGGGCGCGCCGGTTGCGGCGCCGTTCTGCCCGGTCTGTGGCTGAGAACCGGCGCCGGCGAACCGTGCTCATCGCACCGCAACACGCTCACGTCGCAACCGGTCGTTACCGATGGACGATCGTGGCACGCTCGGCATGGACGCCGGCGCGCCCGCACCCCTGATCACCGATCATCATCTGAGCCGCGACCAGGGCCCCGAGGGCCGGCCGGCCGGCTCGGGGAACCCGAGCTCGGCGGCTGGGCGCAGGTCAGACGCCCGCGTAGGAGTGCAGGCCGGTGATGACGAGGTTCACCAGGTAGTAGTCGATGAACAGCGCGGTGAACGCGACCAGGGAGATGGCTGCGGCCCGCCGGCCCCGCCAGCCGGCGGTCGCCCGTGCATGCAGATAGGCCGCGTAGCAGACCCAGGTGATGAACGACCAGGTCTCCTTGGGGTCCCAGCCCCAGTACCGGCCCCACGCCGCCTCGGCCCAGATCGCCCCGGCGATGATCGCGAAGGTCCAGATCGGGAACGCGAAGGCGATCACCCGGTAGGACAGGGTGTCGAGAGCCGCGGACGACGGCAGGCGCATCACGATGCCGCCGCGGCTCTGCATCGCGCGACTGGCGTCGGCCCGGCCGGCGGCCACCTCGGCGAGCCGGCTCTCCCAGCGCTCCTTGACCAGGAACAGCACTGTGGTCACCGCGGAGATCAGGAACACGCCGCTGGACACGATCGCGCCGACCACGTGAATCTTCAGCCAGTACGAGTTGAGCGCGGGCACCAGGGGCCCGGGCGCGACGTAGAGCACCGTGCCGGCGAAACCGAGGTAGAGCACCACCGGCACCATGACGAAGACGCCCAGCCAGCGGACCCGCTGCCGGGTCATCAGGGCGAGGAACGTCGTGACCGCGATCAGGCAGATCATCGACGAGTACTCGTACATGTTGCCCCAGGGCACCCGGTCCGCGGCGATGCCACGGGTGATGACCGACCCCAGGTGCAGCCCCCAGCCCACCACCGTGAGCAGCACGGCGATCCGCCCGATCCACTGGGCGCGGGCGGGCACCTCGACGTCGCCGTCGTTGCCGGCGGTCAGGGTGTGGGCGGCGGTGTCCCGCTGGCGCACCGCCTCGATTTCCCGGGCGCGTGCCGCCGCGAGCGCGGCCGCGGCGGGATCGTTCGGGTCGATCTCCACACTGGACCCGGCGCCGGCGCCGGCACCCACGAGCACGGCCGGCCGACCGACCGCCGTACGGGCGGCGGGAACCTCCGCCGTCACCGCCGCCGTCGCCTCCGCCGTCACCTCCGCGGCCCCGTTGCGCGCGCCCAGGCGGCTGAACGCGAACTCGGCCGCGTAGCCGAGCATGGCCGCGGCGTAGACCGCCATACCGCTACCGAACAGATGATCGGAGAGGCTCGCTACGCCCTCGTTGACCGCCATCAGTGCTCCCGTTCGCTGGCGTTCGACGCGGCGCCACCGGCTGCGGTGCCGCGCGATTCCGTCGTGCTCGGCGCCGCGGCGCCGTCGCTCGCCACCGGCTCACCCGGCGGCGGTGACGCCTCGGCC
>NZ_JAMQQF010000186.1 GCF_023716945.1 Frankia sp. AiPs1
GCCGCCGCCGGTCGGCGGGCCGCCGCCGGCGGCGACGACGAGGCCTGGGACGTCGGGGCGCTGGCGGCGCTGGACATTCCGATCCTGCAGGGGCTGTGCCTGACCGGCGGCCGGGCGGCGTGGGCGGACTCCGACGACGGGCTGTCGCCGTTGGATGCCGCCACCCAGGTCGCGATTCCCGAGTTCGACGGCCGGCTGATCACCGTGCCGTTCTCCTTCAAGGAGGTCGATCCCGACGGGCTGACCAGCTACGTCGCCGACCCCGAGCGGGCCGACCGGGTCGCCGGCATCGCCGTCGCGCACGGCCGGTTGCGCCACGTCGCCCCGGCCGGGCGTCGGGTCGCGCTGATGCTGTCGGCGTACCCGACGAAGCACTCCCGGATCGGCAACGCCGTGGGTCTCGACACTCCGGCGAGCACCGTGCGGCTGCTGCGGGAGATGCGTGTCGCCGGCTACGACATCGGTCCCGCCGACGGCCCGGACGCCCTGCCGGGGGTCGCCGCGCAGGACGGCGACGCCCTCATCCACGCGATCATCGCGGCGGGCGGGCAGGACCCGGCGTGGCTCACCGCGGCGCAGCTCGCCGGCAACCCGGTGCGGATCTCCGCCGCCGCCTACCGGGCCTGGTACGCAACGCTGCCCGCCGACCTGCGGGCCAGCGTCGAGCGGCACTGGGGCCCGCCGCCGGGCGAGCTGTACGTCGACCGCACCCGCGACCCGGATGGCGAGATCGTCCTCGCCGCGCTGGTGGCCGGCAACGTCGTGCTGCTGGTCCAGCCGCCGCGCGGCTTCGGGGAGAATCCGGTGGCGATCTACCACGACCCGGACCTGGCGCCGAGCCACCACTACCTCGCCGCCTACCGCTGGCTCGCCGCCCCGGCCGCGGCCGGGGGGTTCGGCGCGCACGCCGTCGTCCATCTCGGCAAGCACGGGACGCTGGAGTGGCTGCCCGGCAAGACGGTGGGGATGAGCGCGTCCTGCCCGACGGACGCGGCCCTCGGCAACCTGCCCCTGATCTACCCGTTCCTCGTCAACGACCCCGGCGAGGGCACGCAGGCCAAGCGCCGGGCACACGCGACCCTGGTCGACCATCTCGTCCCGCCGATGGCCCGGGCGGAAAGCTACGGCGACCTGGCCCGCCTGGAGCAGCTCCTCGACGAGCACGCCTCGATCGCGGCGATGGACCCGGCGAAGCTGCCGGCGATCCGCGCCCAGATCTGGACCCTCATCCAGGCCGCCCGCCTGGACCACGACCTGGGCCTGGCCGACCGGCCCCACGACGTCGAGTTCGACGACTTCCTGCTGCACGTCGACGGCTGGCTGTGCGAGGTCAAGGATGCGCAGATCCGCGACGGCCTACACGTGCTCGGCGTCGCCCCGGCCGGCGAGGCGCGGATCAACCTGGTGCTCGCCATGCTGCGGGCCCGCCAGATGTGGGGCGGCCAGCGGACGCTGCCGGGGCTGCGCGAGGCCCTCGGCCTGACCGAGGACGACACGGCCGCCCGCGCCGACGTCGACGCCGCCGAACGGACCGCCCTCGCCCTGGTCACCGCGATGGAGGACCGCGGCTGGGAGCCCGCCGCCGTCCCCGCCGCCCTCGACGCCGTCCTCGAACCCGCCGTCGACGCCGTCCTCGACGCCGACCTGCCCGCGGCACCGGCCAGCCCCGGGGAGGAGCCGGAACCGCCCGCGGATGCGCGGCGGGAGGCGGTCGGGGCGGTGCTGCGCTTCGCCGCCACGGAAATCGTGCCGCGGCTCGCGCGGACCACCGACGAGATCACGAGCATCCTGCACGCCCTCGACGGCGGCTACGTCCCGGCCGGCCCCAGCGGCTCCCCGCTGCGTGGCCTGGTCAACGTGCTGCCCACCGGCCGCAACTTCTACTCCGTCGACCCGAAGGCGGTCCCCAGCCGGTTGGCGTGGGAGACCGGCCAGGCGATGGCGACGTCACTGCTGGAGCGCTACCGGGCCGACACCGGCGACTGGCCGCAGTCGGTCGGGTTGTCCGTCTGGGGCACCAGCGCGATGCGCACGTCCGGTGACGACGTCGCCGAGGTGCTCGCCCTGCTCGGCATCCGGCCCGTCTGGGACGACGCGTCCCGCCGGGTCAGCGGACTGGAACCGATCGGCCTGGCCGAGCTCGGCCGCCCCCGCATCGACGTGACCGTGCGGATCAGCGGCTTCTTCCGCGACGCCTTCCCGCACGTGGTTGCGATGCTCGACGACGCGGTGCGGATGGCCGCCGGTCTCGACGAACCCGACGCCGACAACCACGTCCGCGCCCACGCCCAGGCCGACCTGGCGGCCCACGGCGACGAGCGGCGGGCGACGCTGCGCATCTTCGGGTCGAAGCCCGGGGCGTACGGCGCCGGACTGCTGCCACTGATCGACAGCCGCAACTGGCGCGACGACGCCGACCTCGCCGAGGTCTACGCCACCTGGGGTGGCTACGCCTACGGGCGCGGCGTCGACGGCGCACCCGCCCGCGCGGACATGGAGGCCGCCTACCGGCGCATCGCGGTGGCCGCGAAGAACGTCGACACCCGCGAGCACGACATCGCCGACTCCGACGACTACTTCCAGTACCACGGCGGGATGGTCGCGACGGTGCGGGCCCTGACCGGCCGGGCCCCCGCCGCCTACATCGGCGACAGCACCCGGCCCGATGCCGTGCGCACCCGGACGCTGACCGAGGAGACCTCCCGGGTCTTCCGCGCCCGGGTGGTGAACCCCCGCTGGCTGGCGGCGATGCGCCGCCACGGCTACAAGGGCGCGTTCGAGATGGCCGCCACCGTCGACTACCTGTTCGGCTACGACGCCACCGCCGGCGTGGTCGCCGACTGGATGTACGAGCGGCTCGCCGAGACCTACGCCCTCGACGCCGACAGCCAGAAGTTCTTCACCGAGTCCAACCCCTGGGCGCTGCACGGCATCACCGAACGGCTGCTGGAGGCCGCCGCCCGGGGCCTGTGGCAGCATCCCGAGGCCGCCACCCTCGACGCGCTGCAGGAGCTCTACCTTCGCACCGAAGGCGACCTGGAGGACGGCCCCGCGGACGCCGGGCCGTCCTGACCCGATCGGGCCGGGCCGAGCTGCCCGCGTCGGGCGGACCTGCGGTACCCCCGTCCGGGGCCGTTCGGCCACCGGTCGGATGTGCCGAATGGCATGTCGGGAGCCGTCAAGGGCCTTGTCAGCCCTGGTTTCCCGGCCCGGACGGGGCCGGCGGGTCCTGGTCCGGACGGGCCCCGGAGGGGACAAGCAGGCCAGATCCGGGAAAATAGCCAAGGTGCGGACGACACTTCTGCTCGTGGGCAACGAGGCCGCCCTGCGGCGCAACCTGGTGCCCGCCCTGCTCGGCGAGGGCTACGGCGTCGACACGGCCGCAACCGGCGAGCAGGCTCTCGCCCTGCTGGCCGCGCGCGGCGCGCATCTCGTGCTGACCTGCCTCCCGCTGGCCACCGAGGTGCTGTGGCTGGACGAGCTGGTGTTCGGCCAGCCTGGCGGTGATCCATCCGAGGCGGACTGTCCAGACGATCCTGGCGGCCTGGATCAGGCCATGCCGATGGACGGGCTGGAGTTCTGCCGCCGGCTGCGCGCCGCCGGCGACGTCCCCCTCGTCGTCGTCGCCGACCGGCTCGACCCCACCGGCGTCATCGCGTCCCTGGAGGCCGGTGCCGACGACTACGTCACCGCTCCCCCGGTCACCCCGGAGGTGCTGGCGCGGCTGCGGGCCCTGCTGCGCCGAGTCCATCCGCAGCAGGCGACGACGAGCGCGCTGAGCGTCGGCGACCTGCAGATCCGCCCGTCCGAGGGGGTCGTCATCCGGCGCGGCGAAGTCCAGCACCTGACCCGCACCGAGTTCCGGCTGCTGTGCGAGCTGGCCGTGGCCGGCGGCCGGGCCGTCACCCGCAAGCAGCTCCTGGAACGGATCTGGGGCTACGACTACTTCGGCGGGGCGCGGATGCTCGACGTCCACGTCCGCCGGCTGCGCCGCAAGGTGGAGGTGGACCCGTCCGCCCCGACCCACATCCTCACCGTGCGCGGCATCGGCTATCGCGTCTGCACGGCCTCACCCTCACCCCTGGCCCTGGCCCCGACGGCATCAGCGGCATCAGCGGCATCAGCAGGCACCTCAGCACCGGCGGGGACGACCGCCAGCACCGCGCCGGCCCGGCCGTCCCCCGGCACGCTGGTTACCCGTTGACCCCCGACATGTCGGGGTAGCGGGTGCCCGCGACCACGGACCCGGCGGCACCGAGGCGCTGCGCCTCGGCCGGGGTGAGGGCGATCTCCGCCGCGGCGATGTTGTCCTCAAGGTAGTGGCGTCGTTTCGTGCCCGGGATCGGCACGACGTCGTCACCCTGATGGTGCACCCAGGCCAGCGCGAGCTGCGCGGGCGTGACGCCCTTCTCGGCGGCGAGTTCGTCGATCTCGGCGACCACGGCGAGGTTCGCCGCCAGGTTCTCGCCGCTCATCCGCGGCAGGTTCCGGCGGAAGTCGTCGGCGGCGAAGTCCGCCGCCGAGCGGAAGACGCCGGTGAGGAAGCCCCGACCCAGCGGGCTGTAGGAGATGAAGCCGATCCCGAGCTCGCGCAGGGTCGCCAGGATCTCCACCTCCGGTTCCCGGGACCAGATCGAGTACTCGGTCTGTACGGCGGTGATCGGCGCTACGGCGTGGGCCCGGCGGATGGTGGCCGGCGCCGCCTCGGACAGGCCGAGATAGCGCACCTTCCCGGCGGCGACGAGCCCGGCCATCGCGCCGACGGTCTCCTCGATCGGGACCGTCGGATCGACCCGGTGCTGGTAGTACAGGTCGATGTGGTCGACGCCCAGCCGGCGCAGCGACGCGTCGCAGGCCGAGCGGACGTACTCCGGCCGACCGTTGATGCCCCGGACGGTGGGGTCGGCCGGGTCGCGGACGATGCCGAACTTGGTCGCGAGCACGACCTGGTCGCGCCGGTCGGCGATCGCCCGACCGACGAGCTCCTCGTTGCGGTGCGGACCGTACATGTCGGCGGTGTCCAGCAGCGTGACGCCGAGGTCGAGCGCCCGGTGGATCGTGGCGACGGACTCGGCGTCGTCTCCGGCGCCGTAGAACTCGGACATGCCCATGCAGCCCAGCCCCTGGACGGAGACGTCCAGTCCCTGGCTGCCCAACGCGACCCTGCGCATCAGCGGTCGATCCTCTCCTGGTAGACGGCGATCTTCTTGTCGATGGCGGCGAGATTGCGCTGGACCTCGTCGAGGCGTTCCAGCACCCGGCGTCGATGCTCGGTGAGCAGCGCCAGGCGATCGGCCTCGTTGCCCTCGCCCGCGCTGGCCAGCCGGGCGTAGCGGGCCATCTCCCGGATCGGCATGCCGGTCATCCGCAACCGGGTCAGGAACGTCACCCAGCGGATGTCGTCGGCGGAGTAGCGCCGGTGCTGGGAGGTGGCCCGGGCGACCGGATCCCGCATCAGGCCGACGCGTTCGTAGTAGCGCAGCGTGTGGGTGCTGACGCCGGTGGCCGCGGCGGCCTCGGCGATCGTCAGGGTGCCGGCACAGTCCTCGCCCACCAGCGGGTCGAACGCAGGCTCCCCGCAGGCGGCAAGGACCGGATCACCCAACTCCACGACGCCCACCGGCTCCGCTCGCGGCGGAACCTGGCGTAGCGGGGCCTGCCGGGACGAGGTCTGGCGAGGCGATGACTGGCGAGGTGATGACTGGCGAGGTGAGGTCTGGCGAGGCGGGATCGTCGGGCTGGACGTCGTCGCGGGTGCTTCGAGCGTGGCCATCGCTCCACGCTAGGACCTGGAGCGCACTCCAAGTCAAAGTCCCCGCGCCTGAGCACACGACGCGTGACGCCGCGTCTCGATGACGCCGACCGCCTCGCTCTGGCAGTCTGTTTGTGTGATTGCGGACGCCCTCGGCGGCGGGCAACCGGTCGACGAGGGTGCCGACTTCTACATCTCCTACGTGGAGGCGGACCGCGCCTGGGCGGAGTGGGCCGCGTGGCAGGTGGAGGATGCTGGCCACCGTGTGCGGATCCGGGAGTGGGACTTCACTGTCGGGTCCCACATCGTCGGGGAAACGCAGCGAGCGCTTGTGGCGGCGCGGACGATCGCAGTGGTGTCGACGGACTACATCCGTTCCGCCGCCGTGTCAGCCGAGTGGCAGGCCATGCTCGCCACCGACCCGTCCGGAGAACAGCGACGTCTCCTCGTCGTCCGCGTCGAGGACTGCGAGCTCCCCGGGCTGTTGAAGCAGGTCTCCTGCCTGGACCTGTTCGGGCTCCACGCCGCGCCCGCCCGTGACCGGCTACTGACCGCCGTCCGTGGCCGGCGGCGCAAACCTGCCGTCAGCCCGGGTTTCCCTGGCCGGCGCGCTGCCCGAATCGAACCAGGTTTTCCTGGTAATGCGCTCGTACGGGACGCCGATGCTCGCCGTCTGGGAGTCCATCCGGCTGTCAACGTGCCTGGCGTCCCCAGCGAGGCGCTGCCCACCTATGTGGTCCGCGACGTGGACGAAGCCGAGGGCGGCCTGCGGCCCCGGTTACGGAAGGCGGCCGCTCGGGGCGGTTTTGTACTTCTCCTCGGGGCCTCGTCGGTCGGGAAGACTCGTTCGGCGGTGGAAGCAGTCAGGGCGATCTTCCCTGACTGGCGACTGATTCGCCCCGTCGGACCGGGCGAGGTAGCCACGCTGGCGGAAAATGCACCTGGACGTCTGGTGCTGTGGCTCGACGAGCTGCAACTTTACCTCGATGGCCACGACGGGTTGACCAGACAGACGATGATCTCGCTGCTCGACGCGCCAGAACCGGTCGTCGTGGTCGCAACGGCCTGGCCCGGCTGGTACGCCCCCCGCATCGTCCCGCCGGAGCCGGGCGCGCAGGATCCGCACCTGCGGGAACGTGACGTCCTCACGCTGGCTGAGGTCATTCGGATCGCCGACGAATTCAGCCCGGCCGAACAGGCACGGGCGGCGCAGGCGGCCGCGGCCGATCGCCAGCTGGAAGCGGCGATGGCCACTGAAGGCTACGGATTGACGCAGACGTTGGCCGCCGCCCCGCTGTTGGTCTCCCGCTGGTCCGACGCCAAGGCCGGTGCTCCGTACGCGTGGGCGGTACTCGCCGCCGCGATCGACGCGACACGTCTTGGTTTTTTTGCCCCGCTGCCCGTCGATCTCCTGCGTGACGCGGCGGTCGATTACTGCACGCCGAGACAGCAGGCCGAGGCGCCCGGCGACTGGTTCGAACAGGCGCTTGCCTACGCCACGCACAAGTTGCATGGCGCGGCAAGCGCTTTGTTCCCCGTCGCCGCAGGAATAGGTAGGGTCACCGGTTTCCAGGTCGCCGATTACCTGTACCAGTACGTCAGCGCGGCCCGACGCCGCAGCCGGGTCCCGGCCAGCGCCTGGGCCGCCCTCGTCGCGCAGGTGACCTGCGTTGCCGACTGCCGGCGGCTCGCCGACAGTGCCGCAGCCCGGATGCTGTACGGCGTCGCCGTCCCGCTCTATCGGACGGCCGCAGCCGCCGGCGACATCGAGGCCGCGTACCTGCTTGCCGAGATCCTCGGCGACCACGACGGGTTCGACGAGCTGTGTCGCAGAGCCGAGGACGGCGACGTCTTCGCGACCAACAAAAGAAATCGTCTCGCTTTAGACGCGCTGGTCGAGGGTGGACATTTCGAGGAGCTGCGCCAGCACGCCGAGAGCGGCGATGCCGACGCCGCCCGGAGGTTCGCCTACATGCTGGTTGAACGCGGCGACCTCGACGGCTTCCGCCGCTATGTTGACGTCGACCGGGAGGTGGGCGAGTACCCCGACCTCGATCGAGGCGACGACCCGCAATCTAGCCAGGCCGGGTACACCGGCTACGTTTCATTTCGCATAACCGACAGACTCCACGACGACTCCGCCAACCTCGATTCCCGAACGGCCCTCGGGAAGACCCTTGTCGCGATGTATCTGCACCAGTGCATCGTCCAGGACAATTATGCGAGATATGACGACGAAACCCTCCACGAGGTCGCGACTATGCTGGGCGACGGGGATGCCTCTCTCCACCTCAACCAACGACACGTCGATCGCGCGGGCCTCGACGACCTGCACCACTGGGCGGACGACGGCGATTCCCGAGCAGCCCAACGACTTGCGGACCTTCTTGCCGAACGTGGTGACCTTGAAGAACTGAACCGCCTGGCTCATGCCGGCTACCCCCATGCCGCGGAGCGACTGCCCGACTTGCTGGCACGGCTGGGCAGGACGCTCGAAGCTAACCGCATTCGCCGCTTCGGGTTCACTCCGGACGGATCGATAGCGAACCCAGAGAGATCACAACGCTGACTCAGCGCGACGTCCGAGCCCGGTTCCGCGGAACAGCACGATCACCGAGGCTGAGGGCGGAGGCACGGCGCGGTTCCGCGGAACACCGGAACCGGACCACGGCGCCAGGATGCGGTTCCGCGGAACACCGGATCGCCTCAGGGCCGGGAGCGGCCGGCGGAGTCGGGCAGGTCGGTTGCCCGTAGCGGGGCGGCGACGAGGCCGGCAAGGTAGCGGTCGGGGCGGACGAGTGCGATCGGGAGCGGCCGGTGGGTACGCAGTACGCGCAGCAGCGTGCCGTCGAGGTCCTCGACCGCCGGGCAGGAAACGTCGCCGACGGCCCGCAGACCGCCGGGGGCGACGACGGTGAGCGCGGTGGCGGCCCAGTCCCGTGCCGCGGGGTCCATGTCGGCGGTCGGGTCGATTCCGTGGCCGATCAGCGTCCAGGCGTCGGTGAGCAGGTCGTCGAGGCGGATGATGCGGCCGTCCAGGGTGCGCAGCCGCGGATTGGGCAGGAACTGCCCGGCAGGCGGGACGAGGGCCGGCGACGCCGCGGGGCAGCCGGGGCCTCGGCCGGGCCGCGCCGCCCCGCAGCGCGCGGCGCAGGCCGGGGCATGGTCGAGGGTGACCAGTACGGACCGGGTGAGTCGGGACAGCCGCGGGTTCGTCGTCTGCACGACCCCGCCGACCCGCAGCGCCGCAGACGTCATCGCCTCGACGTGCGGGCGGCGTTCGCGCTCATAGTCGTCGAGCAGGTCGTCGCCGGCGAGCCCGCCGACGACCTCGGCGAGCCGCCAGGACAGCGCGGCGACGTCGCGCAGCCCGGCGCCGAGTCCCTGGCCGGCGAACGGCGGCATGCTGTGCGCCGCGTCCCCCGGCGAGCAGGATCCGGCCGACCCGCCAACGCGCCGCCGCGCGGGCGTGGAACGAGTAGACGGCGGTGCGTACGACCCGCACCGAGTCCGGGTCCACCCAGTCGCCCAGCAGCGCGCGGACGCCGTCGGCCTGCGCCATCCGGGCCGGGTCCTCCCCGGGCAGCAGCATCCACTCCCAGCGGTGGCCGCCGGGCATCGGCATGGTAACCGCGGGTCGCAGACGAACGAAAAGTACGGCAGATGCGCCAGCGGCCTCGGCACCTCGACGTCCACGACCAGCCAGGGCTGGGTGAAGGTCGACCCGGCGTAGTCGACGCCGAGCATGGCCCGCACCGGGCTCGAGGTGCCGTCGCAGCCGACCACCCAGCGGGCCCGCAGCCGGCTGCCGTCGTCCAGGTCCGCGATGACCGGGCCGCCCAGGCCGCGCGTGCCGTCTGCGGCCGCCGGCTCGCCGTCCTGGTGCAGCGCCGTCACCGACCGGCCGAGGTGCACGGTGACGCCGGGCAGGGTGGCGATGCCGGCGCGCAGGTCACGCTCGAACGACGGTTGGTGGAAGAACGCCGCGACCGGGGTGCCGAGCTCGCTCGTCCCGAGGCCGAGCTCGATGAGCACGCGCCGGTTCGGCCCGAGGATGGCGCTGCGGCCGCTGGCGTGCACCCGGTCGAGGAAGCCGGCCAGGCCCGGCAGCCCGACCAGCAGCCGCAGCGTCTCCTCGTCGAGGCCCACCGCCCGGGGCAGCGGGAAGGGTTCCTTCTGCGGTTCGACGACGCCGACCGACAGGCCGCGCCGGCCGAGCATCGCCGCCAGCACCGCGCCGACCGGCCCGTAGCCGACCACCAGCACATCCAGCACCACGTCATCCGTCATCGCAGGTTCCTCCGCCTCGACTTCCACTGCCTAGACTTCTACCAACCGTAGAAGATCGGGAAGCGGAGAGCCATAGATCAGACGCCTTTCGTGACCGGCCCGCTGCCCGCACCCGGCGGCGGGAGCGGCGGTGACGCCGGTGCCGGGTCGGCGGGGAGCGCAGCGGCCATCTCCGCGAGTGCGGCGACGGTGCACTGTTGCGCGGCGGCGTCGCCGATCGGCGAGACGAACAGCTCGGTGACTCCGGCCTCGGCGTAGCGGGCGAGCTGGCGGGCCACCTCGGCGGGGTCGCCGACCACGGCGACGTCCCCCGGACCCGCCGCACCCTCCCGATCGAGCACGGCCCGGTACTCCGGCACCCGCCCCGCCAGCCCGAACCGGTCGGCCACCGCCGCCCGCGCCGCGGCGGGGTCCTGGGTCACCGCCACCAGCAC
>NZ_JAMQQF010000187.1 GCF_023716945.1 Frankia sp. AiPs1
GGCTAGGGCGGCGGCCCGGTCCGCCCGGGTGGCGGCGTCGGCGTGCTGGCCGCGGTCGTACGCCACCGCCGCCGCAGCGGTCGTCACGGCGGCATGCAGGCGCATCCAGTCCAGGGCGGCCCGTCCGCGCAGCCGGTGCTCGCGGGGCACCGTCCTGGTGGTGCGTTCGAGTGGGACGAGGGCCGCGGCCGTCGCGCTGAGATCGGTGGTCTCGTAGGCATCCACCGCGGCGTTCAACGCGACGGCGCAGGAGTCGTGCAACTCGGCGGCGTCCGCGGCGGCGTCGGCTCCCAGACTCATGGAGCCCACCGCCGCGAGGCCGGTGGCGACCAGAACGGACCGCCGGTTCGAGACTTCGGCCACGATGGCACCCTTCGTGCTCGGGTGGGGATGATCGCGCCGCCGTCTGCCTGCCGGCGAAGCGCGAGGGGACGGTGCACCGCCAGGTCTAACTGCCCGCCCCGGTCGGTCTGCTGACTGAGCTGGGTTCCCATGACGGCCTCCCTCGCTTTCCCTGCCAAGCGGTCCGGCACTGACTGTTCCGCCTCCGGCGGCCAGCATTGTCCGGGTGTCCGTGTTCGTTGGTCTCCTGACCATGAGCGGGCGGCCGGGTAGCCGGCGGGACCACGTTGCCCCGCGGAACCAGGTGCCCGGCTAATTCGCCGGCCAAGCGCCGCGGTCAAAGATATCGTTCAGGCGCGACAAACGCGCGTGATCCTGTGCGCTCAGCGATGTGGGACAGATCTCTCCGCGGATTGGTGCGGACCAGCGTCTCGGCGGCGAGTTGCCCGGTAGGGGGTGCAGTTACCGTCCGGATTGTCCGCGGTGCGGGTGTCGGTTGGCCGGATATTTGCGAGTCCGCATCCCATGTTTCAGGCGGATGTCGCCGCGCCTTTGCATGTTTCATCGGCGTGGCCTTTCACGACCGCTGCCCGGTGCCGACGCGACGGCGGCGGGCAGCGCCGGACGCGGCCGCCGGCCGTCCACGGCGGTCGGTTGGTTTGTAGGCGGACGATCTCCCGTCGCCCCGATCGGCCCCGCGCCGAGGGACGGCCGGCCCGGCCCCCGTGGTCCGCCGCGGGTCGAGTCAAGATCAGTCCTGCCCGTGCTCGGTGGGCGCCGCCGGTAAGGTGAACACCATGGCCGTCGACCTGTCCGAGGAGATCAAGCAGCTCGATGCCACGCTGAGCGGCATCGAGTCCGTTCTCGACGTGGACGGGCTGCGCCGTCGCGCCGAGGAGCTGGAGCGGCAGGCCGCGGACCCCGACCTGTGGTCCGACCAGGACCGGGCGCAGGTCGTCACCCGGCGGCTGTCGTCGACCCGCGGCGACATCTCCCGGGTGGAGGGGCTGCGCCGCCGGCTCGACGACATGGCCGCCGCCGCGGATCTCGGCGACGACGACCTGCTTGCCGAGGCCGGGGCCGATCTGCCGGCGCTCAGCGGCGACATCTCCGCGCTGGAGGTGCGCACCCTGCTGTCCGGCGAGTTCGACGAGCGGGACGCGATCGTGCAGCTCTCCGCGGGTGCCGGCGGCGTCGACGCCGCCGACTGGACGGCCATGTTGTTGCGGATGTACCTGCGCTGGGCCGAGCGTCACGGCTACCCCACCGAGGTCTTCGACACCTCCGAGGCGGAGGAGGCGGGCCTGAAGTCCGCCACCTTCCAGGTCAAGGCCCCCTACGCCTACGGGACGCTGCGCAGCGAGCACGGGGTGCACCGGCTCGTGCGCATCTCGCCGTTCGACAACCAGAACCGGCGGCAGACCTCCTTCGCCGGCGTGGAGGTGACCCCGGTCGTCGAGCTGTCCGACCACGTCGACATCGACGACAAGGACCTGCGGATCGATATCTTCCGGTCCTCCGGCCCGGGCGGCCAGGGGGTCAACACGACCGACTCGGCGGTCCGTATCACCCACCTGCCGACCAACATCGTGGTCACCTGCCAGAACGAGCGCAGCCAGCTCCAGAACAAGGCCGCCGCGATGATCGTGCTGCAGGCGAAGCTCCTGGAGCGCCGCCGCGCCGAGGAGGCCGCTGCGAAGCAGCGCATCACCGGCGGTCCGCAGGACGTCTCCTTCGGATCGCAGATCCGTAACTACGTTCTGCACCCCTACCAGCTCGTGAAGGACCTGCGCACCGACACCGAGACCTCGAACACCGGTGGTGTGCTCGACGGTGAGCTCGACGATTTCATCGATGCCGAAATCCGGTGGCGGCGGGCCGTCGAGAACCAGGCGTGAGAATTCCCGCCGAACGGCCGGGGCCTGTTCCCAGCCGCCCCCTCGGCCCGCCTGCTGCCCTGCCTTATCCTCCGCCCGGGCCGGTGACCTTCGCCTTTGTCGGTCATGCCCTCCAGGGGATCACCCGTCCGTGTTCCCCCGATTTACCGGACGGCTTTAAGCCGTATCGGTGATGAACACCCGGTGAAAGGGCAGTGCTCCGAGCGGCGGCCAGATCCGGGCCGTGTGGCGAGTCGGTCGGGACGGTGCAGACCACCCTCGGGTGATGTCTCCGGCGGATCTCCCGATGCCATTGGCACGCCCGGTATGCGCGTGTAGAGTCCCGGGTAGTTCGCGGACCGTTCGATGTTTTAGTTTCGGCTTCCTGGGCTGGTTCGCGCGCTACTTCACTCGATGGGATGTTCGCCCGTGTCACCTGTTCGTCCACGATTGCGTACCGTCGTCGCGGAGGGAGTACGGCCTGTGTCCCTGCAGATGAATGCACACAGGTATATGCGTGGAAATGTCCAGCTCGATCCGGGCATGACGGCGATCGTTGCGGGTACGGGAACGAGGTGACCACCCTGGCGACCGCGCTGCCCGGTGCCGCCTCCGGCGTGCTGGCCGAAGCACCCCCGATGCCCCTGCCCGTCCTGATGTACCACAGCGTGGGTGACTCCGTGAGTGCCGACTTCCGGCGCTGGGAGGTTCCGCCGAGTGTGTTCGCCGAGCAGCTCGGCGCGCTCGCAGCCAGCGGCTACCACCTCACCGGCCTCACCGACGCCCTCGCTCACCCGCACCGCCGGCAGGTGGCCATCACCTTCGACGACGCCTTCGAGGACTTCGTGACGACGGCGCTGCCCGCCCTGCAGACGATCGGCGCCGGCGCCACCCTCTACATCCCGACCGCCTACGCCGGCCGGCGCGCCACCTGGCTGGACGGTTACAGCGAGCGCAATCTCCCGCTGCTGGACTGGTCCGACCTGGCCGACCTCGCGGGCGAGGGCGTCGAACTGGGCTCGCACGGTCATCGCCATCTCGAACTGGACGTGGTGCCCACGGCCCTTGCCCGGTACGACGTGACCGCCAGCCGGCGCATGATCGAGGAAAAGACCGGGCGCAGCCCGGACAGTTTCTCCTATCCATTCGGATACCACTGTGCGGCGGTACGGCACGTGGTCGCGGCGGCCGGCTTCGATTCGGCCTGCGAGGTCGGTTATCGGCTGCATCAGCCGACCCAGTCCCGTTTCGGCATCAGCCGGCTGGTGGTGGACCGGGCGGCCGGGGCGGCCGACATCCTGCGCCTGGTTTCCCTCGGGCACCGCGATGCACTCACGAGTGCCCGGCGCGGGTTGCAGTCCGGCTGGCGGGCCTATCGCGCGGCGCGCTGGCGGCTCGGCCGAGGCGGCTGACCGCCGATCCAGCAACCGAATGGCGAGAATGTGCTCATGCGGATGCACCTGCCATCAACCGCCGGCGTCCCGGCTGCGCCCCGATGCTCAGGCAATCGCTAGCCGGTAGCCCCGCTTGATGACGGTCTGCACCGCGCTGCCGGCCGGGCCGAGCGCCGTGCGCAGGCGGGCGACGGTCATCTCCACCGCGTGTTCGTCCGTCAGCCCCGCGGTGCCCGTGCGGCGCAGCAGCTCCGCGCGCGAGAGCACCCGGCCGGGACGCTCCGTGAGTGCGTCGAGCACCGCCGCCGTCTTCGGCGCCAGCATCACCGGCTCGCCGTTGATGATCACCGCGGCGCCCTGCACTCGCAGCACGTGCCCGGCGGCCTCGACGGTGCGCACCCGCCGGCGTGGCAGCTCGTCGGACAGCGTGCGCACCAGCGCCCCCAGCCGGTAACGCTCCGGCGTCACGACGGGGATCCCCTCGCGGACCAGCGGCGCGGCACATACCGGTCCCACGCAGGCGGCCAGCACGTCGCCGCGCAGTGCGGCCAGCGTCTCGTCGAGCCGGTCGGCCTCCCGGGCGGTCCGCAGCAGGCTCAGCACGGCCGGTGCGCTGGTGAAGGTCACCGCGGACAGGCCGCCGGTGACGATCAGTTCGACCATCCGCCGGACCGGGCGCAGGTCCTCGGGTGGCTCCCACCGGTACACCGGGATCTCGACCACCTCCGCTCCGGCGGCACGCAGCCCCTCGACCATGTCCGGCAACGGCTCGCCATGGAGTTGCACGGCGATGCGCAGGCCGGCGAGGTCGGTGTCGAGGAGATGGCCCATGAGTTCCGCGCCCGACTCCGACCGGGGCGACCAGCACTCGGACAGCCCCGCCGCCCGGACCGCGCCGGTCACCTTCGGCCCGCGGGTGAACAGCCGGGCCTGGGCCAGCCGGTCGCGCAGACCGTCGCCGAGGCCCCAGCCCTCGGCGGCCTCCAGCCAGCCGCGGAAACCGATCGCCGTCGTGGCGATCACCACGTCGAGGCGTCCGGTGAGGCAGGCCCGGGTGGCGGCGAGCAGCTTGCCGTCGTCCGCGAGCGGGACGATGCGCAGCGCCGGCGCCTGCACCACGCGGGCGCCGCGCCGTTCGAGCAGACTGGCGAGCTCGTCGCGGCGCCGGGCCGCGGTGATCCCGACGGTGAACCCGAGCAACGCAGGCACCCCCGTGCCGGCCACATCGCCGAATTCGGGCCGCCCGGAACTGGGGATTGGCAAGACGAGGACCTCCTGGCCTGTGGACCGACGCCAATCTCAGGTCCCTGGAAGGATCAGGCACCCCGATGTCCGGGCGCTTACCCACATGCAACGGCGCGGTTAACCGGCGTCGTTCTGGCCCCCGTGACCTCCGGCCCGGTCGGGCCGGGAGCGTCTCACATCCGGCCGTGGCGCGGGGTGCGGGTCTTGTTTCCGCACCGACGTTGACCTGAGTCGGCGGCGACATCCGCCGCTCGTACGGTCAGCGACCGTAGCGGGTTTCGCCGAGGTCGGCGGACCCCCGGATCGGACCTGGGACAGGGGTGGTGCGCGGATGTCTGCTCGGTCGCTGGTGGTCGTCGGTCACGGCATGGTCGGCCACCGGCTGTGCCAGGCGTTGCGGGAACGGGACGCCGGGTCGGTCTGGGACGTCACCGTCCTGGCCGAGGAACCGCGGCCGGCCTACGACCGGGTCGGCCTGTCGGCGTACTTCACCGGGTCGACGGCGGACGACCTGAGCCTGGTCGCGGCCGGCTTCCTCGACCATCCCCGCCTTCGGGTGCGCCTCGGTGAGCCCGTCGTCGCCGTCGACCGGGCCGGCCGCTCGGTGCGCACCGCCCCCGGGCACACCTACCGGTATGACGCCCTGGTGCTCGCCACCGGGTCGTACCCGTTCGTCCCGCCGGTCCCCGGGCGCGAGGCTGCCGGCTGCCACGTGTACCGCACCATCGAGGACCTGGACGCGATCAGTGCCTCGGCGCGGTCGAGCCGCACCGGCACCGGCGTGGTCATCGGCGGCGGCCTGCTCGGCCTGGAGGCGGCGAACGCCCTGCGCAGCCTGGGCCTGACCACCCATGTCGTCGAGTTCGCCCCCCGGCTGATGCCGGCGCAGGTCGACGACGCCGGCGGGCAGACGCTGCGCGCCCACGTCACCGGGCTCGGGATCGGCGTGCACACCGCCACCGTCACCGAACGAATCGAGGCCGACGCCGACGGCCGGGTGGCCCGGCTCGTCTTCGGCCGTCACCCGGAGGGCCTGACCGGCCTCGACGCCGACGTCGTCGTGTTCTCCGCGGGCATCCGGCCCCGCGACGAGCTGGCGCGCGAGAGCGGCCTCGCCGTCGGCGAGCGGGGCGGCGTCGTCGTCGACGAGGGCTGCCGCACCGGCGACGAGCACGTCTACGCGATCGGCGAGTGCGCGGTGGCCGGCGGGCGGGTCTACGGGCTGGTCGCCCCCGGCTACGCGATGGCCGAGGTCGTCGCCGACCGACTGCTCGGCGGCGCGGCCAGCTTCACCGGCGCGGACATGTCCACCAAGCTCAAGCTGCTCGGCGTGGACGTGGCGAGCTTCGGCGACGCCTTCGCCGCGACGCCCGGCGCACTGCCGATCACGTTCGCGGATCCGGTCGCCGGGGTCTACAAGAAGCTGGTGCTCTCCGACGACGCGGCCAGCGTGCTCGGCGGCATCCTCGTCGGCGACGCCGGCGAGTACGGGACCCTGCGGGCGCTCGTCGGCGCCGCCGGCGCCGTCCCCGACGATCCGGCGCAACTGATCCTGCCGGCCGGCGGCGGGTCCGGCGGGTCCGGTGGGTCCGGCGCCGGGGTGGCGCTGCCCGCGCAGGCGCAGATCTGTTCGTGCAACAACGTCACCCACGGCCAGATCTGCGCCGCGATCGGCGACCACGGGCTGACCGACGTCGCCGGGATCAAGGGCTGCACGAACGCGGGTACGAGCTGCGCAAGCTGCGTGCCGATGCTCAGGACGATCCTCGGCCAGCAGCTCGCCGCCGCCGGCGTCGAGGTCTCCACGGCGTTGTGCGAGCACTTCGACCACAGCCGCGCCGAGCTGTTCGAACTCGTCCGCGTCCGTGGGATCACCACGTTCTCCCAGCTCGTCGCCGAGCACGGGCGGGGCCGGGGCTGCGAGGTCTGCCGGCCGGTGGTCGCGTCGATCCTCGCCTCGATCCACAACGAGTACATCCTCGAGGGCGAGCGGGCCGCCCTGCAGGACACCAACGACCACATGCTGGCGAACATCCAGAAGGACGGGACGTACTCGGTCATCCCTCGGCTGCCCGGCGGCGAGGTCACCCCCGAGGCGCTCATCCTGATCGGCGAGGTGGCCCGCGACTTCCGCCTCTACACCAAGATCACCGGTGGTCAGCGCATCGACCTGCTCGGCGCCCGCGTCGAGGACCTGCCGAAGATCTGGCAGCGGCTCACCGACGCCGGGCTGGAGTCCGGGCATGCGTACGGCAAGTCGCTGCGCACGGTGAAGTCCTGTGTGGGGGAGACCTGGTGCCGCTACGGCGTGCAGGACTCCACCACCCTCGCGATCGACCTGGAACTGCGCTACCGCGGGCTGCGTTCGCCCCACAAGATCAAGATGGCGGTCTCCGGCTGCGCCCGCGAATGTGCCGAGGCCCGGTCCAAGGATGTCGGCGTGATCGCCACGGACCTCGGCTGGAACCTTTACCTGGGCGGCAACGGCGGCTTCCGGCCACGGCACGCGGAGCTGTTCGCCGCCGATCTCGACACCGAGACCCTCGTCCGCCACATCGACCGGTTCCTCATGTTCTACGTGCGTACCGCCGACCGCCTGCAACGCACCGCGCCGTGGATCGAGGGCCTCGACGGCGGCCTGGCGCATGTCCGCGCGGTGATCGTCGAGGACTCGCTGGGCATCTGCGCCGAGCTGGATGCGGCCATGGCCCACCACGTCGACACCTACCGGGACGAATGGAAGGCGACGCTGGCCGACCCGGTGGCACTGCGCCGGTTCACCTCGTTCGTCAACGCCCCCGACACGTCCGACCCGGACATCGTCCACGTGCTCGAACGCGGCCAGCCCCGGCCGGCCCGCGACGGGGAGCGGGCGGCGCTGATCGCCGGGACGACCACGGTCACTGGGAGATCCGCGTGAACTGGACCGATGTGTGCGCCCTGGCGGATCTCACCCCGGACCGCGGCGTCGGCGCGCTCGTCGACGGGGCGCAGGTCGCCGTGTTCCGGCTCGGCGACGGGCCGGTCCTCGCGGTCGGCAACACCGATCCGATCGCCCGGGCCAACGTGCTCTGCCGCGGTCTCGTCGGCTCACGCGGTGACCGCGCGGTCGTCTTCTCCCCGCTGCACAAACAGGCGTTCGACCTGGTCACGGGGGTCTGCCTGGACGCCGAGGACGTGCGCATCCCGGTCCATCCGGTCGAGGTGCGCGCCGGGCGGGTCTTCGTCGGCCCTGCCGGTGCGGCCGGTGCGGCCCGCCGCATCGTCTGACCTCGTCCGGCGTGGGCTCGTCGGACGTGAGCCCGTCCGGCCTGAGCTTGTCCGTACGGAAGGCGCGATCCGCCCCGAACGGGCTGGTCAGGCAGCACACTGGGAGAGTCGTCGCGGCCGGGACCCGCGCGCCGGCAGCGGGACGGACCCGACAGGGCAACAACGACGGAGGTGACCGGCGTGGACAGACCTTCCGAGGGGTGGGTGGCGCTCGTCGGCGGGGGGCCCGGCCGGGCGGATCTCATCACCGTGCGCGGCCTGCGCCTGCTGCGGATCGCGGACGTGGTGGTCGTCGACCGCCTCGCCCCCCGCGAACTGCTCGCGCAGACCCGCCCCGGCGCCGAGATCATCGACGCGGGCAAGGCGCCGCACGGCCACAACCTGACCCAGGACGAGATCAACGCGGTGATCGTGGACCGCGGTCGGCGCGGGCTCGGCGTCGTGCGGCTCAAGGGCGGCGACCCGTTCGTCTTCGGCCGCGGCGGCGAGGAGGCCCTGGCCTGCGCCGCGGCCGGGCTGCCGTGCGAGATCGTCCCCGGGGTGACGAGCGCGGTCGCCGTCCCGGCGCTCGTCGGCATCCCGGTCACCCACCGGGGCATCACCCAGGACGTGTCCATCGTCAGCGGGCACGTCGACCCCTCCCATCCCGGCTCCACCGTCGACTGGGACGCGCTGGCCACGGGGCCGGGGACGGTCGTCGTGCTGATGGGGGTGGCGGCGCTGGCGGGGATCAGCCGGGAGCTGGTCAAGCGCGGCAGACGCCCGGACACGCCGACCGCGGTCATCCACGCCGGGGGCACCGCCGACGAGGTCGTCCTCACCGGCGCGCTGTCGGACATCGCCGAGCTGGCCGCGGAGGCCGGCATCGGCTCGCCCGCCGTCATCGTCATCGGGGACGTGGTGAGCCTGCGCGACCAGATCGCCGGGGCCAGGTCGGCCCGGCGCGCCCCGGACCACCCGGCTGGCGAGCGGGACTGACGACCTCCTCCGGCCCGCATCGGTCGGCACTGCATGCCAGCAGCGCACGCCTGAGCCGCGGCGTCCCGTCGTGCGCGGGCGATCGCCGAGGACCCGGAACGACCGGAAATGCACCCTTACGTTAGGGTCAGTCTTTCGGTGGAGGCTGCCGAGGCACGGTCGGGAGGTGGTAGGCCGTTGCCCGATCGAGGGGGGTGTTCGGTCTTGGGAACCTCACGGGAGGCCGTCGGATGACCATCTGCGCGATGTTCTCCTGGCTGGCGGGGGGCCTTCGCTCGCCTCTGCGACCGGTGTCACTGCTGTTGATCATCGGGCTTTCGGCCGTGGGGCTCGGGGCCTGTTCCAGCTCCCCGAAGCCAAAGCCGCAGTCCACCGGGGTGCACTGGGTATCCGGCACCAACGGCAACTACCCGGCCGATGTGAACGCCTGGGGTGCTTTCACCGGCCGCGAGACCGGAGTCGCGGTCGTCTTCACCAGCCGTAAGGACTGGCACAGCCTCGTCTCGGCGGACTGGCCGACGGTGGCCTTCACCCGGGCCAAGTTCCCCGGCGAGCTGTCGATCGCGCAACCGCTGTTCCCCGAGGACGGTGACGAGGCCACCTGCGCCAGCGGCGCCTACGACAGCTACTGGCGCACCTTCGGCGCCACGCTGACGAAGTTCGGCCGGGCCGACGCCTACGTCCGCCTCGGCTGGGAGTTCAACGGCGCCTTCAACTACTGGCACGTGCGCAGTGCCGAGACCTGGAAGGCGTGCTTCCGCCGAACGGTGACCGCGATCCGGTCGACCGCGCCGGCAGTCCGGATCGACTGGAACATGAATGCCCACAGCGACAAGCTGCCCGGCAGCGGGCAGGACGTGTGGGATGCCTATCCCGGCGATCAGTACGTCGACGTGGTCAGCATCGACTCCTACGACTTCTATCCCTCGTCGAGCGACGAGGCGAGCTGGAACCAGCAATGCCACCAGCGGTCCGGGCTGTGCACGGTGATCCGGTTCGCCCATGATCACGGCAAGAAGTTCGCCGTCCCGGAGTGGGGGGTGGCCTGGTCGAACAGCGGCGGGAAGGACAACCCCTTCTACATCGGCAAGATGCACGAGACGTTCGTGGCGAATGCGGCGAACCTGGCCTACGAGGCCTACTACAACAACTCCGAGCCGGCCAACGTCCGGTCCTCGCTGTACAAACCGGACCTGAACCCGAAATCCTCGAAGCGTTACCTGGAACTGTTCGGCACCCACTGACCGGTGGCCCCACTGACCGGTGGCCCCACTGACCGGTGGGCCCGCGGGCTGGTGGCCCCGCGGGCCGGGGC
>NZ_JAMQQF010000188.1 GCF_023716945.1 Frankia sp. AiPs1
GGCCCAGGCCGCCAGCGCGGGCGTGACCAGCCGGGCATCGACCGGCGCAGCAGCGGACTGCGGCCGCTGGGGCAGCGCGAGGCCGGTCTCCATGCCCACGGCGACCATCGCCGCGTCACACCTTCACCAGCGGGAGCAGGTCCGCCAGCCGCTTGTCGCCGAGGCCGGTGACCTCCCCCAGCTGTTCCGGGGAGCGGAAGGGCCCGTGCTCGGTGCGCCACTGAACGATGCGCCCGGCAAGCACCGGACCGACCCCGGGCAGGCCGTCGAGCTGCTCGGAGCTGGCGCTGTTGAGATCGATCGGACCATGTTGTGCGCCGCCACCACCGCCATCAGCCGCGGCGGCCGCGGCCGCGACGGGCGCCGAGGCGGCCGCGACGGGCGGCGGCCCGGGGCGGCCATCGACGAGGATCTGCTCACCATCCACCAGCACCCGTGCCAGGCCGATACCCGTCGTGTCGGTGCCGGCAAGCACTCCCCCGACCTGGTCGATCGCGTCGACCACGCGAGATCCGGCAGGCAGCCGGACAACACCGGGCCGCGTCACCCGGCCGGCAACGTCGACCACCACCTCATCGGCTGCGCCGGCGCGGGTCGGAGTGGCCGCCGCCCCCACGGCCGCACCCGCCGCTGCGGACTGGCCGGTATCCGCCCTGGCTGGGTCGGCTGGGTCGGCGGAGCCGCCGTCTCCGGTCACACTCGGCGCGGCGACCACCGTCGAGGGTCGGCCGACCGGCGCGGCGACCGACACCGGCCGATGCTGCCAGGCGAACCAGGTCGCCAAGAGCCCGGCAGCGAGGGCGACCAGCGCCAGGACCAGCGTCGCGCTCGCGGCCGGCGCCGTCACGACACCGCGCAGGCTGGCCGGGAACCGCCGCGCCAGTCGCTCGCGAACCGACCGCCAGCCACCCTCCGGTGGCGTCCCCTGCCCCGCCCAGGCCAGGTCGGTCCCGACCGGCGCCGCAGCAGGATGGACGGCCGGCCTGTCCGGGGCGCGCGACGGGCCGCCATGTCCCGGCTCTGGAAGGGCGTCACGGGCGTCCAGGTCCGCTTCGCCGGTGACGGCGCCACCCTCGCTACCACGCGAGCTGGGTCGGCCGTCGCCGTCGCCGTCGCCGTCGTGGCGGTCGCCCCAGCCTGGGACGTCGGTGTCGGCGATGCTGTCGAGCCACTCCTCGTCCTCGGCGAAGACGTCCTCGGCGAAGACGCCCTCGCGCACCCCACCGGAGGGATGGGGCGCGCCGGCGGACACCGGTGGGGGCGGCTCGGGCGGAAGAGGCTCGGGAAACCGAGCCATGAGCAAGGGGGTCGGGGACAGGCACCCGGGACCGGGGGTGGTTGCGACCATGACCGGACCGTAGATCGATCTGCGGGCAGTTCGCCGGGCCAGATGGTGATCTGTGGATGACGGCGGGTTGTCCACAGATCGGCTCGGAGTTCTGGGCAGCGGACCGAGATCTCGTTACGGTCGTCACTGATCAGTAGGCGACACTGATCAGCAGGCAACTCCCGGAATACGTCCCCGGCCGGAACGTTGACCCGAGCTGTAAGTTGCGCATGCAACGACCTGCCGGCGGAAGCTACCGACTGGTCAAGCACGCCACACTGCTCCGTCGCCGGGCGACCGACGTATCCGGCGGCTCCCTCTGGAGGACGCGATGACCACGACCACCGCCCTGACCGACCTGACCGGCACCTGGACGATCGACCCCGCCCACTCGCGGATCGGCTTCGCCGCGCGCCACGCCATGGTGACGACCGTGCGGGGACAGTTCACGGCCATCGAGGGCGCCCTGAACCTGAACAGCGCCGAACCGACGGCGTCCACCGCTACCGTGACGATCCAGACCGGCTCGTTTGACACCGGCGTGCCCGACCGCGACGGCCACGTGAAGTCGGCCGACCTGCTTGACGTCGCGACCTACCCGACGATCACCTTCGTCAGCACCGGCGCGGTCGCCGGCAAGGGCGACGACGAGTATGTGCTCACCGGCGATCTGACGATCCGCGGCGTCACCCACCCGGTCGACATCGACGTCGCCTTCGAGGGCAGTTCCAAGGATCCGTTCGGCAACGTCCGGGCCGGCTTCACCGGCACCACGACCCTCAATCGCAAGGACTTCGGCCTGACCTTCAACGCGGTGCTGGAGACCGGCGGCGTCCTCATCAGCGACAAGGTCAAGGTCGAGCTGGACATCTCCGCGATCAAGGCGTCCTGACGGCCCGTCCGGGAGCGGCGGTACTGCCACTGTGGCCTGCGGAGGTGACACTTCTGTTCCTCCGCCGGGCCCAGCGGTAAGGTCCACGCGACGCAGACATTCTGGAAGCACCACGGGAGGTGCGCCGATGCACGTGACCGTCAACTTCGACCGTTGCGCCAGCAGCGGCACGTGTGTCCAGCTCGTGCCGGACGTCTTCGAGATCCGGGACGACGGCTACCTCTATCTGTTGAGCGAGGAGCCGGACGACGCGCGCTGGGACGACCTCAAGGAGGCGGCCGACGCCTGCCCGACGGAAGCGATCACCATCAGCGACGGCTGACGAGCCTGACGGAGTGCCGGGCGGTTGAGGGCCGCCGAGCGGTGCTGTCGGACCGACACCGGGTAGGACCTCGATGCGGACCCGCGCGGATGGTGCGGGTCGGCACGGGAGGCTTCATGGCGACGATCTACCGGCAGCAGCGACATCGGGAGACGCCCAGCGCCCTGTGGCCGGCGCTGCTCGTCGTCGGCTTGGCCGTCACGGTGCTGGGACTTCTGCTGATCCTCAATCCGTTCGCGACGGCCGGCACCCTGGCAGTGCTTGCCGGGGTCGCCCTGGTCCTGTCCGGGATCGGCGAGACGCTGGCCGCAGCCAGGGCCGAGAACACCGCGGGCACCGCCTTCTTCGGGATCCTGCTCGTCCTCGGCGGCGTCGTCGTACTCCTGTGGCCGGGAGTGACGTTGCGGGTGCTGGCGCTGCTCGTCGGCGCCATCCTGATCATCACCGGCGTCGCGCGGGCGCTGGCGACCCGGGCACTGAAGTCGCCCGAGACCGGTGCCCGCGGCACAGTTCCCAGCTACGCGGTGGCGGCCGTCAGCGTGGTGCTGGGTGTGCTGGCCCTGGCCTGGCCGGATGCGACGATCGTGGCGCTTGCGGTGATCTTCGGAATCCAGCTCATCGTCACCGGAGTCACCGAGATCGCGCTGGGGTTGGCGCTGCGGCCGCGCGCGCCGGCCTGACGCGGGTCTGGGCGGGCTGCTGGCGACGGTCCGGCTGGCGCCGGACCGTCGGCAGGGCGGGCCACCACCCGACGGACTGCGGGTCGGCTGAGCCGTTGCCCGCCCTACTCAGGCGAGGATGCGATCGCGCCAGCGGCGGATCGACTTCTCGGTGGCGCCGTGGTCCTGGACCCAGCCGGCCACCCCGCCGGGATGCGCGTCGGTCGTGGCGATCACCGCCTCAGCGGCGGCGAGCGACGTCTTGACCAGCTCGCGGCCCCGCTTCGGGTCACTCACGCCGGGAAGCAGGGCATGCCCCCTGAGCCGCTCGATCACGCCACGCATGTTCTGCTCAGTCCTCGCATAGTCGGCGAGGACGTCGCCCTCGACGACCCCGGCGAGGCGCAGTAGCACGGCGATCGTGACACCTGTGCGGTCCTTGCCTGCGGCGCAGTGCACGAGCACCGGGCCAGGCGCCTCCCCCACGACGTCGACGATCGCGGCCAGCTGGGGGGCGGCGTGCTCGACCATGGCCACATAGAGCGTCTGCAGGCCGCCCTCCATCGCACCCGAGGTGGCGGTGTGGCGGCCAGGTCCGGCCTCGTCGCCGAGCAGCGGGAACACCCTGATCTCGGCGCCGAAGGCGGCAAGCGGGTGCGGGTCGGGCCCGCGCTCGACGGCCGAGCGCAGATCGATCACCGTGCGCGGCGGCCAGGTCATCGACTCCGCCGGCGGACGGTCCCCGACCTTGGGCATCTCGCTGCGGTAGAGCACCCCGGGGCGGGTGCGTCGGCCGTCCGCGGCCGTCATGCCTCCGACGTCGCGGAGGTTGACCAGCCCGGCGACGTCCGCCGGCGCCGGCGCCTCGAGCGGCGGGGCGGAACCGGCGCCCGCCGCGTCGGTCGGATCGGTGAGGGACGTCATCGGGTTCTCCTCCGGCCGTACGTGCCTGGTCATGGTCATCGCCGGTCGGCGCCGGTCGGGCTGGACCGCGGCCGGTCCGAGTCGCATCGGACCCGGACGGCGGGCCCGTCCGCCCGTGACGCCGCCGCCGGCGGCGTCCCCCATCCTCGCGGATTTCCGTCGGATGAACCCGCAATCACACGATGCGTCTGCCCACTCACCGCTCGTCGCGGGCGGTGACGTCGCCGGTCACCGCCTCGGCCGGATCGAGTTCGAACAGCGACAGGTCCACGGCCGCCACCGCCGGGCGCGCCTCGGCCGACCCCGCTCGGCCGCTCGCGGCCCCTGTGCCGGCGGCCAGATCCGCAGCCGCCACCGCCGGGCCGCCTGCCAGCTCCACCGCCTGCGCCACCGTCGGATCCAGGTCGACCGGGTCGGTCAACCGGGGGTCCTTGTTGCGGACGTTGCCCACCGCCGCGCCCACCGGGTGGGCGGCGAGCACCCCGACCGGCGCCGGACGCAGCAGCGGGGCGAGCGCGGCGGGATCGGCTGCCGGATCGATCCACCGATCCCAGGCCGCCGCGGGCAGGATCACCGGTGAACGGTCGTGGAGGAACGCCAGGCCCTCGGCCGCCCCGGTGGTCAGGATCGTGAAGGTCACCAACGGCGCGTCCCCCTTGCGCCACACCTCGTAGAGGCCGGCGAAGGCAAAGATCCCCCCATCGCCCGCCTGACCCGCCGGGTAGATGTAGAACGGCTGCCCGCGCCGGGACCCGCCGCCCGGATGGAACCACTCGTAGAAGCCGGTGGCGGGCACGAGGCAGCGCCGAGCCGCGAAAGCGGCGCGGAATGCCGGCCTGGTCGCCACCGTCTCCGCCCGAGCATTGATCATCTTGACACCGATGGCACGGTCCTTGGCCCAGGACGGGACCAGCCCCCAGGTGGCCAGCCGCAGGACCCGGCTGGCCGGCGCCCGTCCCGACCGATCGTCATCCGACGGGCCTGCCGAGTCGCCGCCGGCCGCGCCGCCCGGTCCACCGCCGGCCGCAGGCGGCGCGACGACGATCGGCATCGTCGACGTGGGGGCGACGTTGTAGCTCTCCGCGACCCCGCCGCCGGTCTCGTCGCGCGCGGACATGGCGGCGACCAGGTCGTCGGCCTTCAGCTTCTGCGTGTATCGACCGCACATGCCGATCAGTGTCGCAGCCGGGTCCGACAATTCCCGCCCCGACGCTCAGCCGAACAGCAGGCTGCCCCCGCCGGCGAGGCACGCGAGCCCCGTCAGCCCGAACAGGCCCACCCAGAAGCCCGGCGGGAGCCCGGTCAGCCGAGCGAGCTGATCCGGATCCGAATCCCGCCCCCGGCGGCGCCGGCGCTGCCGCTGCACTTCGACCACCGGCCGCAGCGCCCCGAACAGCAGGAAGCAGGCGACGTAGGCGGCGAACCCGGCGCGCGCGGTGGGCGGCGCGAACCAGGAGACCGCCAGGATCGCCGCGGTGCTGACCAGCAGCGACATCACCCCGAAGCCGTTTCGGATCACGACGAGCATCGCGAGCAGCATCGCCACGCAGAGCTGGAGCACCAGGCTCGTGCGGCCGGTGGCCAGCAGGGCGGCGGCGCCGAGTCCGATCAGCGAGGGCGTGGGGTAGCCGGCGGCGACCGTGGCGATCACACCGGGGCCGGTCGGTCGCCCGGAGGAGACGGTGACCCCGGAGGTGTCCGAGTGCAGGCGGACGCCTGCCAGGCGACGGCCGCTGGCAACCGCGGCAAGGGCGTGCCCGCCCTCGTGCGCGATCGTGATCACGTGTCGGGCCACGGGCCACAGCCGATCGCTGAGCACCGTCACGGCCGCGAGGATGGCGGCGACGACGAACACCCACTGCGGCGGCGCCGCCTGCGCCTCGATGCTGCGCCGCAGGATCTCCATCCGGCCGCTCCCTCCCGGTACGTGGGCTCGCCCGACGCGTCGCCGCCGCTCCCGATACGTGGCCGTTGGCCCCACACCGGCGACCGTGTCCGTTCGGACATCATCGATCCTCGGCTCGGGGGAGCGCGAAGGTGCCGGCGGGGGTCCGCAAAAGGGCGGGCACTGCGCTGTCAGGCGCCCCCGTGGTCGGGGGGCGGCGGTAGGGTCGGGACGCGTTTGGGTGCCTGGGGGAGACCGCGAGGACAAGCTGAGGAGTGGCCCGTCGTGGCGGAATACGTCTACCGGCCGGTTATCACTGCGGCGAGGGGGCTGTTCGGCGCGCTGCGCCTACGGCTCGACGTGCGGGGAGCGGAGAACATCCCTGCTTCCGGGGGCGGCATAGTCCTGATCAATCACGTCTCCTATCTCGACTTCGCACTCGCCGGCCTACCGTTCTGGACCGCGCGGCGGCGGCTCGTCCGCTTCATGGCCAAGAAGGAGGTCTTCGACCATCGGATCTCCGGTCCGTTGATGCGCGGGATGCACCACATCCCGGTCGACCGGCAGGCCGGGGCCGCGTCGCTGCGGGACGCGCTGAAGGCGCTGCGCGCCGGCGAGTTCGTCGGGGTCTTCCCCGAGGCGACGATCAGCCCGAGTTTCTGCCTGGCCTCGTTCAAGTCCGGTGCGGCCCGGATGGCAGCGCACACGAACGTCCCGGTGATCCCGGTGATCCTCTGGGGCAGCCAGCGGGTCCTCACGAAGGGGCATCCGTTCACGCTGCGGGACGCAGTCGGCACCCCGATCTCGATCACAGTGGGCCGCCCGGTCCCCCCGGCCGAGCTCGCCGACCGCCGGGCTGGAACGGACGTTCTGCACAAGGTGATGACCGAGCTGCTCGACGAGGCGCAGCGCAGCTATCCGCGCCCCGCGCTCGGCGAGCCCGACTGGTGGGTGCCCGCGCACCTTGGCGGGTCGGCCCCGCCGCCCATCGAGCCGGACGGCCGGTTGGAGCCCACCCCGTCCTGACCTACCTCCCTCGGGGGTTTCGGCCCGCGGCCCCGCTCGTCGGCCTCGCCCGCCGGGGGTACCCGCACGCCCTGCGGGTGCCGGGCGTGAATCGGGCTGATATCTGGTCGCGCTGCGCCGGTCTCGCTGATCTGGTCGTGCCGCTCCGGTCGCGCTGCTCCGGTGGCCGTCGGCCCGTCGTTCCTGCCGGAGCCGGGCGGGCGGTCCGCCGCGCCGCACTCGCCGCACTCGCCGAAACAGCCCTGGCCTGGAATGCGGCGGGGCGGAACAAGGCGCATCGCCACGTCCCCGACGGCACTATCGGGGGCCCGGTACGCCCGGTTCCGCTTTCCCCGCGTTTACCGTGAAGGCACCTGGGTACCGACCGGGCGGATCATGATGCGGAAGAGGGACGTCAGGCGGAGGTTTTCCCGTGCTCACCGTAGGCTGGATTTTACTGGTGATCTGCGCCGTCGCCGTCCTCGCCAGCGTCATGCTCCTCGGGCAGCGTGACAGCCGGCGGGCGGGACTGCAGCGGCGATTCGGTCCCGAGTACGACCGCGTGCTCGCCGAGCACGCGGACCGGCGATCGGCGGAACGCCAGCTCCGGCAGATCGCCGACCGGCGCGACGCGTTCACCATCAACCCGCTGACCCAGACCGACCGGGCGACCTACACGGCCCGCTGGGAGACGCTGCAGACCCGTTTCGTGGACGATCCCGCCGAGGCGACCAGCCTGGCGGACGCCCTGGTCGGTGAGGTGATGCGGGCCCGGGGATATCCGGCCGGCAGTTTCACCGAACGCGCCGAGCTGCTGTCCGCCGACCATCCGCGCGTCGTTGCCGGCTATCGGGAGGCGCATCAGCGGACCTCGGCCAAGCCGGACGGGACCGGTGCCGCGGGCCGGCGGGACACCGAGAGCCTGCGCTCGGCCTTCGTCCGCTACCGCGAGGTGTTCAACCAGCTTGTCGGCGTGACCGCCGGCTCCGGCAGCCATGCCGGGGCCGGCGCCGGCGACGACCAGACGAACCGGCAGGACCGGCCAGACCGGCCTGCCGCCGGTCTCGCCGCCACGCCCAGTCAGCGGGAGGCGTGAACCCCCGCGACGCCAGATTCGTCGACCAGAATTCGTCTCTCGGCCGGATGACCTTCGTGGTCACCGCGCCGACGGCGCCAACGGCGCCCTGTGGCCGGCCCCCCTCGTAGCACGACAGGAAGGACCGTCATGAGCCTCGACGGCATCAGGCACGACCGCCGCCCAGCGGCGAACTCCCGGCCCGGACAGGGGCGCGACGCCGACCGGTGGCGGGAGATCCTGCTCGGCTTCGTCGACGATCCTCGGGCCGCCGTCGAGCAGGCCGACCGCCTGGTCGACGAGGCGGTGCGCGCCCTGCAGGATCGGATCGAGGCGCAGCGTGGCGACCTGCGCGAGGCGTGGCGCTCCCGCGGCGAGGCGTCGACGGAGGACCTGCGCATGGCTCTGCGCGGTTACCGCGATCTCTGCCAGGACCTGCTCGCCTACGACCGCGGGGAGTCCCGCAGCTTCGCCCCGGCGGGGTCGGCGTCGCTGGAGGCACGGGATGCGGGCCGGGCCGCCGCCGGGCCGAACGGCGCCGCCGATCCCGCCCCGAATGCCGCCGCCGACTCTCGATCGTCGGCCCCCGCCCCGGCCCGGTCGGCCTCGGACGAGGAGCGCCCCCGGACGCCCATCCCGATGGAACCGTCCCGGTCGCGGATCGCGCCGGCGGGCGCGATGTGGGACGGGATCCGCTAGGCCGGGTAACGGGTCGCCAGCGCACGCCGCCGCGGCGGATGAACGTTGGCCCGGCTCAGGTCGCCGCCGTAGTGGGCCACGACGCGGTCGTCCATCAGCCGGAACCACACCGGGGGCAGGTAGGCGGCGAGCAACAGCGTGGCGTAACCCGCCGGTAGTTGCGGCGACTCCTCGAACGAGCGCAGGACCTGGTAGCGCCGGGTGGGATGAGCGTGATGATCGCTGTGCCGTTGAAGCTGGTAGAGCGCCAGATTGCTGGTCACCGCGTCGCTGTTCCAGCTGTGTCGCGGGGTGACGGGCTCATGGCGCCCGTCGGCGGTGCGGGCCCGGGCCAACCCGTAGTGCTCGATGTAGTTGACCCCTTCGAGCAGGGTGAACCCGAACACCGCCTGCACGGTGAGGAAGACGAGCACCGACGGCCCGAAGGCGACGGCCAGCGAGCCGAACAGAACCGCGGTGAGCAGCCAGCCGAGCAGCACCTCATTGCGCAGCGAGACCACCCGTGCGCCGCGCAACCGCAGGCGGCGGCTCTCCAACGACCAGGCCGACCGCAGGCTGCCCACCACGGTGCGCGGCCAGAAGCGCCAGAAGCCCTCCCCGAGACGGGCGCTGGCCGGGTCGGCCGGCGTCGCGACCCGCACGTGATGACCCCGGTTGTGTTCGACGTAGAAGTGGCCGTAGCAGGTCGGCGCCAGCATCAGCCGCCCCAGCCACCGTTCGAGCCGAGTTCGCTTGTGGCCGAGTTCGTGGGCCGTCGTGATACCCACCCCGGTCACCGTGCCGACCGAGACCACCGCGCCGACGCGAGCGGCCGGCGACAGTTCGCCGCCAGCCCAGGCCGCGGCGCCGAGCACCAGACCGATACCGGCCAGCGGCAGATAGAGGTAGGTGCACCGGCGGTAGAAACGATCCGCTTCGAGAGCGGCCCGGATCTCTTCGGGCGGATTCACTGAATCCGCCGGCGTCGATATGTCCAGCAGCGGGACAAGGACGAAGACGAACAACGGGGTGATCCACCAATGCAGCCCGAGACCCGTGCGGTGCCACAACCCATAGCTCACGATGGCGAGCAGTGGCACGATGATGGCGGTCAGCCACATATATCGCTTACCGTCACGCCAGGCAATCCCGCCAGGCGCAGTGAGCACGGGAGCCGCCACCGGCACCTCCGATCCGCCGGGCCGACCGGCAGGTCA
The DNA here is from genome assembly GCF_023716945.1 of Frankia sp. AiPs1. Classification (GTDB taxonomy): domain Bacteria; phylum Actinomycetota; class Actinomycetes; order Frankiales; family Frankiaceae; genus Frankia. The sequence continues at coordinate 9,985 of NZ_JAMQQF010000188.1, forward strand.
CCGACCGAGCCAATGCAGGCACGAAACGGGCATCCGACGGTTCGGCAGAACTGATCCGTCAATCTGCCATCCGTCCTCCACAATGACAACAGGATGTCCGCCACAACGACCCGTGAGGAGTAACCCGGCAGTGGCGATGGACGGTGCGCGTTCCCGGCCGGCGGGCCGACGGTCGCGGTCGATGAGCGACTCGCCGCCCTGGATCGGCGGGGTGATGGTCGGCACGCTGCTGCTGGCGGCCCTCGTTCTGATCACCTACACGCTGCTGCCGCTGCCCGGCCAGGAAGACCTGGGCGACGGCAACTACCTGCTCGCGGCGGCGCTGTTCGCCGCGAACATCGCGTTTCCCCGGCTGCTGCGCCGGGTGCGGCGGGTGCGCCGACGCCGGGCGCAGCGCCACGCTGACCGGCCCGGCCG
>NZ_JAMQQF010000189.1 GCF_023716945.1 Frankia sp. AiPs1
CCGCAACTGGGCGACCGCGGCGGTCTGCTCGCCGACGTCGGGCACCACCCGTTTGGCGGCGTCGGTCGGGGTCGAGGCGCGCACGTCGGCGACGAAGTCGAGCAGCGGCGCGTCCTGCTCGTGGCCGATCGCCGAGACGACCGGCGTGCGCGCGGCCACCACGGCGCGTAGCAGCGCCTCGTCCGAGAACGGCAGCAGATCCTCCAGCGACCCGCCGCCGCGGGCGATCACGATCACCTCGACCTCGGTCCGGCCGTCGAGCTCGCGCAGCGCGTCGATGACCTGGGACACCGCCAGCGGCCCCTGGACGGCCACCTCCCGCAGCACGATGCGCACCGCCGGCCAGCGCCGCCGGGCGTTCTCGACGACGTCGCGCTCCGCCGCGCTGGCCCGCCCGGTGATCAACCCGACGGCCGCCGGCAGGAACGGCGGACGCCGCTTGCGGGACGCCGCGAACAGCCCCTCCGCGGCCAGCGTCGCCTTGAGCTGCTCCAGCCGGGCCAGCAGGGCGCCTGCGCCGAGGGGACGGATCTCCACCACGGCGAGGGCGAGGGTGCCGCGCCCGGGGTGGAAGGACGGCTTGCCCCACACGACGACCCGCGCGCCGTCCACGAGCGCGGGACCGACGGCGTCACAGACCGCCCGCGAACAGGTGACCCGCAGCGACACGTCCGCGACGGGGTCCCTGAGGGTGAGGAAGACAGTGCCCATTCCGGGCCGACGGACGAGCTGCGTGACCTGTCCCTCAACCCACACCCGGCCGAGCCGGTGGACCCAGTCGCCGACGGCTCGAGAGACCGTCCGAACCGGCAAGGGCTGTTCGGGAGTCGAGGTCAGGGCCATTCGGGCACCGTAGCCGGTACGTCCGACAGGTCGGGAAGAGTACACGTGGCCGTGGCCCGAGGCGGCCCGGACGATGTCGCCATCCGGGTATGCATCGCCCGCGGCTCTTCCCGCCCGCCCCCCGCCGCGTAGACTGACCTGCATGGGCCGGGTCCTTCTTGCCAAGCCGCGCGGCTACTGCGCCGGTGTCGATCGAGCTGTCGTGACCGTGGAGAAGGCGCTGGAGCTCTACGGCTCGCCGGTCTACGTACGCAAGCAGATCGTGCACAACCTCCACGTCGTCAGGACTCTGGAGGCCAAGGGCGCGATCTTCGTGGACGAGACCGACGAGGTACCACCGGGCGCCACTGTGGTCTTCTCAGCGCACGGCGTAGCGCCGACCGTGCATGAGGAGGCGGCGTCGCGTCAACTGCGCACCATTGACGCAACCTGTCCGCTCGTCAGCAAGGTGCATTCCGAGGCACGTCGGTTTGCCCGTGAGGATTTTGACATCCTGCTCATCGGCCATGAAGGCCATGAGGAGGTAGTCGGCACCACCGGGCAGGCACCCGACCGCATCCACCTGGTGGACGGTCCCGAGGACGCAGCTCGGGTCAAGGTGCGCGACCCGGAGCACGTCGCCTTCCTGTCCCAGACCACCCTCTCCGTCGACGAGACGCAGACGACCGTCAAGGCCCTGCGTGAGCGCTTCCCGCACCTGCAGGGTCCGCCGAGCGACGACATCTGCTACGCGACACAGAACCGCCAGGTCGCCGTCAAGGAAATCTCCAGCGCGGTTGACCTGGTCATCGTCGTCGGCTCGCCGAACTCCTCCAACTCGGTGCGCCTGGTCGAGGTCGCGCTCGATGCCGGCGCCCCCGCCGCCTACCTCGTCGACGACTCCACCGAAGTCGACGCGAGCTGGCTCGATGGTGTCGAGACCGTTGGCGTGACCAGCGGCGCCTCGGTTCCCGAGGAACTCGTCACCGGCGTCATGGCCTGGCTCGCCGAGCATGGGTTCAACGACGTCGAGGAGGTCACCTCCGCCGACGAGCACCTCCTGTTCGCCCTCCCGCCCGAGTTGCGCCGCGACATCCGCGCGCGCGAGCGCGAGACAGCCGCTTCCTAAGCGGCACGGCCCCACCAGCAACGACGCCCACTGCCCCGCCCCGTGGCACCGAAGCCACGAGGCAGGGTAGTGGGCGTCTCTCATGGGCGCCCCCGTTCCCCGTCCCTGCCAGCCCGCCCGACCTGGCACTCCCCCGGGGTTCCCCACACGGGGCCCCCAGCGAAGATCGCCGAAGGCGATCTGACCGAAACCCGCACGGCGGCCGATACCAGGGGCCCCCGCAAAGCGCCGAAGGCGCTTTGCGGGGAAAGGTGTGAGAGCTCCCATGGCCCCGAGCGGCGCGGGCACCACCCGCCCGACATGTCCTAGGGTCGGGCGATGGGGCCGGTGTCCAGCCGGCTTCTCCGCCGGGCGGTGGGCACCGGCGTGCGGTGCTGGTCAGATGCAGGTCAACGGCGACGGAACAGCGGGAGAACGGGCGCATGAGCGAGCAGGAATACCGCATCGAGCACGACAGCATGGGCGACGTCCGGGTGCCGGCATCGGCCCGGTGGCGAGCCCAGACGCAGCGGGCGGTGGAGAACTTTCCCGTCTCCGGCCAGCGGATCTCCCGCGCGCACATCCAGGCGCTCGCGCGGATCAAGGCGGCGGCGGCGACGGTGAACGCCAAGCTCGGGGTGCTCGACGCCGACATCGCCGAGGCGATCGCGGACGCGGCGGCCGAGGTGGCCCGCGGCGACTGGGACGACCAGTTCCCGCTGGACGTGTTCCAGACCGGGAGCGGCACCTCGTCGAACATGAACACCAACGAGGTGCTGGCGTCGCTGGCATCCGAGCGGCTCGGCCGGGCGGTGCATCCGAACGACCACGTCAACGCGTCGCAGTCGTCGAACGACGTCTTCCCGTCGTCGATCCACGTGGCCGCGACCCAGGGGATCGTGCAGGAGCTGATCCCGGCGCTGGAGCACCTCGCCGCCTCGCTCGGCCGCAAGGAGACCGAGTTCGCGGACGTGGTGAAGTCCGGACGGACGCACCTGATGGACGCCACCCCGGTGACGCTCGGTCAGGAGTTCGGCGGCTACGCCGCGGCGGTCCGCCTCGGTGTCGAGCGGCTGAACGCGGCCCTGCCGCGGGTGGGCGAGCTGCCGCTGGGCGGCACGGCGGTCGGCACCGGCATCAACACGCCGCCCGGCTTCTCCGCCGCGGTGATCGAGGAACTGGCCGCCAACACGAACCTGCCGCTGACCGAGGCGCGTAACCACTTCGAGGCGCAGGCGTCGCGGGACGGCCTGGTCGAGGCGTCCGGGGTGCTGCGGGTCGTCGCCATCTCGCTCTACAAGATCGCCAACGACCTGCGCTGGGCCTCGTCGGGGCCGCGGGCCGGCCTCGGCGAGATCCACCTGCCGGACCTGCAGCCCGGCTCGTCGATCATGCCCGGCAAGGTGAACCCGGTCATCCCGGAGGCGGTCTGCCAGGTTGTCGCGCAGGTCGTCGGAAACGACGCGGCGGTCGCCTTCGGCGGCTCGGCTGGGAACTTCGAGCTCAACGTGATGCTGCCGGTGATCGCGCGCAACCTGCTGGAGTCGATCCACATCCTGTCCACGATCAGCCGGCTGCTCGCGGACCGCTGCGTCGACGGGATCGTCGCCAACGTCGAGCGCTGCCGCCGCTACGCCGAGTCCTCGCCGTCGATCGTGACGCCGCTGAACAAGTACATCGGTTACGAGGAGGCGGCCAAGGTCGCGAAGCTTTCCCTCGCCGAGGAGAAGACGATTCGCGAGGTGGTGATCGAGCGCGGCTACATCGAGGCCGGCAAGCTCACCGAGGCCCAGCTCGACGCCGCCCTCGACGTGCTGTCGATGACCCACCCGTAGACGGTCCACTCGGCGACGGTCGTGGGCGGTCCACCAGTTGATGAGTGATCGGACGGGCCGGCTCCGGAGGTGACTCCGGAGCCGGCGTCCGGCGCCGCTCCCCCCGCCCGTCACCGCCCCCAGCGCACCTCCCGACAACGGGTGGGCGTCCGTCCCGAACAGCGGCGACGCGGCGGCGGCGCGGCGGGGGTCGTGGAAGACCCCCCAGACAGCCTCCACGGCCCCCGCCCCTGTTCTAACGAGATGGCGGCGCGTTCGTTACGGGTGACGGCGACACGAATTTCGAACGGTCCCGCGGGGGCCTTCCGACGCGGTCGCGCGGTCGACCCGCCCCAGCGGCGTACGGCTGACGGAGCGGCACGGCTCGGGTGTGCCACCCGCCGCCGGCACGTCTCGGTCATTACCGATAGTTTGCAGACATCTACCCTCCGCGATATTGCGTGGCTGAAACCCCCAGGGGAAAGCGCGGAGAAGAAATAAACGTAACAAGACCGTGCAACTTGCCGACCCACCCGCTCCAGCCAGATAGCCTCTGCTTCACCGGGAGCCGGAAAGAATGCGGGGAGGTGACGGTGTTCGACTATGACGTCCTCGTCATCGGGTCCGGACCCGGCGGGCAGAAGGCTGCGATCGCGGCAGCCAAGCTCGGCCGGCGGGTCGCGATCGTGGACAAGCGGGAGATGATCGGCGGTGTCAGCATCAACACTGGCACGATCCCGTCCAAGACGCTTCGGGAGGCCGTTCTCTATCTGACCGGCATGTCGCAGCGCGAGCTGTACGGGTCGAGCTACCGGGTCAAGGACGACATCACCGTGGGTGATCTGTCCGCCCGGACCAGACATGTGATCAGCCGAGAAATCGATGTCATCCGCAATCAGCTCAGCCGCAACCACGTCACACTGCTGACGGGGCTGGCGAGCTTCATCGACCCGCACTCGGTGAGCGTGCGGGCCGCCGGGGACATCGAGGACCGGCGGGTCTCGGCCGAACGGATCATCATCGCCACCGGCACCCGGCCCGCGCGGCCGGACACGGTCGACTTCGACGGCCGGACGGTGGTCGACAGCGACCAGATCCTGGCCCTGGAGCGGCTGCCCCGGTCGATGGTCGTCGTCGGCGCCGGGGTGATCGGCATCGAGTACGCCTCGATGTTCGCCGCCCTCGGCACCAAGGTGACGGTCGTCGAGCGGCGGGACCGCATGCTGGACTTCTGCGACGTCGAGATCGTCGAAGCCCTGAAGTACCAGTTGCGCGACCTGGCAGTGACGTTCCGGTTCCGCGAGTCGGTGGTGTCGGTCGAGCGGCACAACGGCGGGACGCTCACCCTGCTGGAGAGCGGCAAGAAGCTGCCCGCGGACACGGTGATGTACTCGGCGGGACGGCAGGGACTCACCGACATCCTCAACCTGCCGGCGGCGGGGCTGTCCGCGGACAACCGCGGCCGGATCAAGGTCGGCTCCGACTTCCGCACCGAGGTCGAGCACATCTACGCCGTCGGCGACGTCATCGGTTTCCCGGCGCTTGCCGCGACCTCGATGGAGCAGGGCCGGTTGGCGGCCTACGCCGCGTGCGGCGAGAACGTCAACGCGATGCGGGCGGAGCTCATGCCGATCGGGATCTACACGATCCCGGAGATCTCCTACGTCGGGCGGACCGAGGACGAGCTCACCGAGCTCGCGATCCCGTTCGAGGTGGGTATCGCCCGGTATCGGGAACTGGCCCGCGGCGCGATCCTGGGCGACTCGTACGGGATGCTGAAGCTGCTGGTCAGCCCCGAGGACCGGAGTCTGCTCGGGGTGCACGTGTTCGGCACCGGCGCCACCGAGCTGATCCACATCGGACAGACGGTGATGGGGTGCAACGGCACCATCGACTACCTGGTCGACAGCGTCTTCAACTACCCGACGCTGGCCGAGTCCTACAAGGTCGCGGCGCTCGACGCGATGAACAAGATGCGAGCCGTCGCCCGCTTCAGCGGCTGACCCCACCGCTACGGCGACCCCAGCATCCGCAACACCCACGCACCCCCGTCGCGGGCCGAGGTACAGCTCCCGGTCCAGAGCACGCGACGGGGGACGACGTCTGCGGCCCGCCCCCGGCACCGCCGGTGGCTACCGGCCGCTGACAGACGTCGCTGGCCACAGGCGGATGTCGCTTGGCCACAGGCGGATGTCGCTTGGCCACAGGCGGCTGTCGTTGGCCACCGACCGGCGTCGCTGGCCGGCCGACGTCGCTAGCCGGCGGACGTCGAGCTTCTCGCCGCCTTCCAGGCCAGGGCGGACAGTCCCTGCACCGTGGTGACGCCCGCCTGCATGCTCGGCCCGTTCTTCGTGTAGACGGCCATGATGTAGTCGCGTCCGGCGCCGTGGACATGCGCCAGACTGGTGATCACCCAGCCGCTGGTGCGGGGCAGCCAGCCGTTCTTCAGCTCCACCGCCACCCCCGCCGGTACGCCACCGGTCAGGCCCCACCGCTGCGCCGGGATCACGGTCCTCAGCAGGCCGCTCACCGTGGCGCGCCCGGCGGCCGACAGGGTGCCCGGGTAGGCGATCGCGCGCAGCACCGCGAGCTGGTCGGCGCCGGTGGTGCGGGTCAGCCCCCACTTGCCACCCGGGCCGGCCGTCGTCGCGTGCATGCCCAGGCGGGCGAAGAAGGCGTTCATCGCGGGCGCGCCGCCGACGTCGGCCCACAGGGCACTCGCCGCCGCGTTGTCGCTGACCGAGATCATCCGCCGGGCCAACGCCTGCTCGCGGGCCGTGAGCCGACCCGCGGCGCCCGCCCGCTGCACGAGCGCCGTGAGGATGTCGAGCTTGACCGAGCTCGCCGTCTCGTAGCCGGCGACCGCCGGGTCGGTGTAGACGGCCGTGGTGCCGGCGACCGCGTCGTACATGGCGACGCTGACGTGCCCCGGCCGGCCCGCGAGGTAGCCGCGCCACCGCGCCGCCAGGCCACTCGACGCGGCACCACGCACCGCCGCGACCGGTTCGACCGTCGCGAGGCCACCGGCCTGCCCCGTCGCGACCGTGCCAGCCGTCGCCGTCGTGCCTGCCGTCGCCGTCGTGCCTGCTGCCGCCGTCGTGCCTGCTGCCGCCGTCGTGCCTGCTGTCGCCGTAGCCGGCTCGGGCGAGGTGGCAGACACGGGCCTGGCCACGCCATCGGCGAGCGCGTAGGACGGGATGCTCGGGGCGACCGTCACGGTGCGCAGCCGGGGCACGGCGATCGCCGCGGGCCCCAGCGCCGTGCCGAGCACCGACGACGGCGCGTCCGCCCCGGCCGCCTCCACCCGGCGTCGCACCAGCGCAGGGCTGATGGTCCCGAGGCCCCCCGCCCGCACGGCCGACACCGTGGCGGGCGCGCCGGCAGCCATCGGACCGCCGAGCCCCGCCGAGCCCGACGCCTCGCCGGTCGGCCAGTACATCACGCCACCGGCCACGCCGGTGACAGCCAGCAACACCACACTCGCGCCCCACCGGCGCGTAACTCGTTCAGACACGCCGCCTGTCTAACTAAGGCGGACCAATATCAGAAGAGTACGGAAGAAAACGACTTCAACCTTTTACCGCCACGACAAAGAGAACCCGCGAGACGACAATGATGTTTCCATCCTGATGAACGTTACGGTGCTATAGCACCATATTATGACCGGCTCGGCAGCGTGACGTATTTGCGCCGAAACGCAGTTACCCGAATACTCGGACGCAGGCACCGATTCCGGCCCGGCGTAATCCGGACTGTTCCGGGCCGATGAGGGGAGGGCGGGTGGCGAAGCAGGCTGGCGGGGCGCCGGCGCGGCCGGTCGGGCAGCGGGCCGGACGGCCGACGGGGTTGTTCGTCGGCCTCACCACCCTCGACACGATCTATCTGGTCCGACACCCGCCCGGACCCGACGAGAAGATCGTCGCCGACGATCTGGTGGTCGCCGCGGGCGGCCCGGCGACGGGCGCGGCCGTGGCCTTCGCTCATCTCGGCGGTCGAGCCACTCTCGTCAGCGCGGTCGGCGCCGGACCACTGGCCGCCGCGGCGCGGGCGGATCTCGCCACTCTCGGCATCCGGCATCACGACCTGCGGCCGGGAGAACAGGTCCTGCCGGTTTCGGCGATCATGGTCAACGCGGCCGGGGAGCGGGCGGTGGTGTCGGCGCACGGCGCGCTGCCGGTCGCCGCACCGGTGGCCGCGGACGCCGCACGGGCCCTGCTCGCCGGGGCGGACGTCGTCCTCGTCGACGGCCATCAGCCCGACGTCGCCGTCAACATCCTGGCAGCCCGCCGGTCGCCGGCAGCGAGGGGCGTACCCGCCGCGACGGACCCGGCGGCCCCGAGGGACCCGACAGCCCCGACGGCTTCGGCGGCTTCGGCGGGGCCGGCGGGGCCGGTTGGGGCGGCGGCCTTGGCCGGATGGCCGCCGGTGGTGTTCGACGGCGGTTCCTGGAAGCCGGGAACCGAGCGGCTGCTCCCCCACGTCGACGTGGCGTTGTGCGGGTCCGCCTTTCGACCGCCGGGCGTCGGCGGCGACCCGGCCGAGGTGCTGCGTTACCTGCTGGCGCATGGACCTTCGTTCGCCGCGGTGACCCGCGGTCCCGGCCCGGTCCGGTGGGCGACCGCACGGGCCGGCGGGGAGGTCCGCCCCCCGGCTGTCCGCGCGGTGGACACGCTCGGCGCCGGTGACGTGTTCCACGGGGCGTTCGCCTGGTCGATCGGGGTCCAGCCCCGGCTCACCACCGACGCGCTGGTGGCCGCGCTGGCCGCGGCGTCGCAGGTCGCGGCCCGGTCGGTGACGAGCTTCGGCACTCGCGCCTGGCTGAACCGAGACGAGACCCTTCCGTGACCAGGCGAGCACGACCCTGCCGGCAATCTGGCCAGAGACCGGATCTGGCGGCCAGGCGGCGGACACCGCGCCCAGGGAGCGTCAGAAGGTCACCGACTGGCTAGGCGGAGTCGCGGGTTCCCTCTGAAACCACCCGTCGGGGTGCCCCTCCTGCCGTCAGCCGGCTCCCGGCCCGTCACGGCCGCCGGCCCGTTACGGCTGCCGGCTCGTCACGGCTGCCGGCTCGTCACGGCCGCCGGCTCGTCACGGCCGCCGGCTGGGGGCGGGCGGCGGCACGTCCGGGGGCAGCCGGATCAGGTAATCGGCGCGCGAGGCCGTCGCGTCCACCAGGCGCAGATTGTTAAGATCGTTTTCCTCGACCCATTGTCGCGCAGCCGGTCCGCGGCGCCCGCCAGCGGTGTGCCGATCGATCAGACGGGTCCGGGCGATCTCCTCGTCGACCCGAAGAAACCAGGTCTCGTCGCAGCATGCGCGCACCTGCGCCCATGCTCCGGTGCCCAGCAGCAGATAGTTCCCCTCGCAGATCACCAGCCGCACGGTGGGCGGGATCCGGTGCGCTCCCGGGACCGGCGCGTCGTGGACACGGCTGAACGACGGCGCGGCCATCTCCTGCGGTCCGCCAGCGCGCAGTCGGGCCAGCAGGCACGCGTAGCCGGCGGCGTCGAACGTCTCGGGGGCGCCCTTGCGCTCGGCGAGGCCGAGCCGGGCGAGCGTGCGGTTCGGTAGGTGGAAGCCGTCCATCGGCGCCTGCGCGACGAGCCTCGGGCTCGTGCCGTGGCGGGCGTCGAGCTGCCCGACGAGCCAGTCGGCGAGGGAGCTCTTCCCCGCGCCCGGCGGCCCGGCGATCCCGAGCAGGACGCGCCCGCCCCCCGCCAGGAGCGCCTGCGCCCTCGCCAAGACGGCCGCCCGGCCGATCAGCACGCCGGGCCGGCCCGGCGAACGGGGGGTCATCGTAGACACCCGGGTCAGAAGGACAGGCCGCCGGTGGCGGCGATGGTCTGGCCGGTGACCCAGCGGGCGGCGTCGCTGGCCAGGAACGCGACCACGTCGGCGATGTCGTCGGGCCGGCCGTTGCGGCCCGCGGGGGTCATCGCGGCCACCTGCTCGAAACGCTGCCGGTCGTGGGCGGTGACCCCGTCGGTCTCGACGAGCCCGGGTAGCACGGCGTTCACCGTGATCCCGCGGTGGCCGAGTTCCTTGGCCATCGACATGCCGATCTGCTCGACGGCCGTCTTCGACCCGGTGTAGACCCCGACGAGGGGGTTCGGGTTGCGGGTGTAGCCGGTCGAGATGTTCACCACCCGGCCGCCGTCGCGCAGGCACCGAGCGGCGTGGCGCATCGCCAGGAAGCTGCCGCGGACGTTGACGGCCAGCACCCGATCGATCTCGGCGTCGGTGACGTCGCAGGTCGCCCCGTAGAGCACGACCCCGGCGTTGTTCACCAGGATGTCCAGCGGGCCGAACGCCTCGGCCGCGGCGGCGAACAGCCGGTCGATGTCCGCGGGCATGCCCAGGTCGGCGCCGACCGCGGTGGCCTCGCCGCCGGCGGCGACGATCCGTTCGACGACCTCGCCGGCGGCGGCCCGGTCAGCCCGGTAGTTGACGACGACCCGGGCGCCGTCCGCGGCGAGCCGCAGTGCGATCGCCCGACCGATCCCCCGCGATGACCCGGTGACGATCGCGTGCCGCCCCGCCAGCGGTGGCGACCAGGCCACCGGCTCCCGGACCTCCCTCTCCACCGGCACGATCACCGCGCCGCCCCCGCCGCCCCCGCCGCGTCCCCGGGC
>NZ_JAMQQF010000018.1 GCF_023716945.1 Frankia sp. AiPs1
GCGCAACCCCGCCGTCCCGAACCGCAGCGGCGCGCGGAATCGGTCGTCGAGGTCGTCGAGTGCCGCCGGGTCGCGAACAGCCTCGGCACACAGCCGGGTCAGCTCGGCCCGGTCCGCGGCGTCCGGGTCGTCGGCGAGCCAGGCCCGGACCTGTCCGGCCAGCGGCCCGGGCAGCCCCGGCGGCATGGCGGTGGCCGGCACCGTCATGATCTCGCCGTCCCTAGAGTCGGGCGGCGACATCGGCGAGCAGGGCCCCCATCCGCTCCGCCGCGACCGCCCCGGCGGCCAGCACTTCCAGGTGGTTCAACGGCTCCCCGGTCATGCCCGCCGCGAGGTTGGTCACCAGCGACACGCCCAACACCTCGGCGCCGGCGGCCCGGGCGGCGATCGTCTCGTGCACCGTCGACATCCCCACCAGGTCGGCGCCCAGCACCCGCAGCATCCTGATCTCCGCGGGCGTCTCGAAGTGTGGTCCGGGCAGGCCGGCGTAGACGCCCTCGGCCAGCGACGGGTCGACCTCCCGGGCCAGGGCGCGCAACCGTGGCGAGTAGGCATCGGTCAGATCGGTGAAGGCGGGTCCCACCAGCGGTGATCGCCCGGTGAGGTTGAGATGGTCGGCGATGAGGACCGGCTGGCCGATAGTCATGTCGGCGCGCAGCCCGCCGGCCGCGTTCGTCAGCACGACCGTCGACGCGCCCGCGGCGCAGGCCAGCCGCACGGCGTGCACCACCCGCGACAGTCGGTGGCCCTCGTATGCGTGCACCCGGCCCAGGTAGACGAGCAGCCGGCGGCCCTCGAAGCGCAGCGAGTGGGCGACCGGGCGGTGGCCAGGCACGTCGGTGCCCGGTGGGAAGCCCCCGAGTTGGTCGAATGTGACCTCGGTGACCTCCTTCGCCCGCCGCGCGAGCACATCCGCGGCCGGGCGCCACCCCGAGCCCAGCAGAATCGCCACGTCGTGCCGTCCGACCCCGGTCAGCTCCGCCAGCCGCGCGGCCGAGGCCGCCGCGTTCGGTTCCTCCGCCTGCTCTCGCACCCGGCGACTGTACGGGGTGGGTGGGGGAGACTGGCATCCGTGCCCCTGTTGCCGTCCCACCGCCGGCTCCCGTCCGTGCCGCTGGAGTCCGGTGAGTTCACCGAGGTCGTGTTGCGTGGACGGCTGACCGACCCCGACGGACCGGGACGGCTGACGTCGAAGGTGGAGACCTTCGTCGGTTACCGGGTCGGCGCCTCCCGGTGGATCGTGCTCACCGACAGACGGCTGCTCGTCGTCGCGCCGTTCCCGCGGGAGGGCGACTGGTTCGACGTCGTGTTCGACCGTCGCGAGGTGAGCGCCTCCCGCGGGGTCAAGCATGGCGACGTCATCACGGTGGAACTCAGCACGCCCCGCGGACGTCAGGTTCTGCGCGTCCCCGCTCGGCTGCGGACCGAGGCCGGCCGCTTCATCCGCGCACTACGCCGCTAGCCCAGCCCGCGCTGCCTTCTCTCAGCCCGCTGCCCTCTGCCAGCCCGCTGCCCCTGCCAGCCCGCGCCGCCGCGCCGCCGCTTCGGTGGCGACCCGTCGAGCCTGACCGGACCGTGGCGACGCAGCGGCCGATAAGGTCGGGGCGGGATCCCGCGGCGGGCGTGACGATATCGCCACAGCACAGGCGTGACACCGCGCCCGGTGGGCCGAACCGGACAGCGATGGGAACAACGGACCGATGACTACAACCCAGCCGGCCACCGGCGAGCTACCGATCCCGGACCCGGGGGTCTCCGCGGCCAGCGGGCAGCGTACGGCCATGCGCACGCACCTGTGCGCCGACCTGCGGGCGGATCATGTCGGCCGGACCGTGTCGGTGTGCGGCTGGGTGGCGCACCGCCGCCAGCACGGGCAGTCGCTGACCTTCGTCGACCTGCGGGACCACTCCGGCATCCTCCAGGTCGTCGTCGACGGATCCGTCGACGTCCGCTCCGAGTACGTGCTGCGCGTCACCGGCACGGTGGCCATCCGGCCGGCGGGCACGGCGAACCCGGCGCTGGCGACCGGGGAGGTCGAGCTGCGCGACTGTGCGGTCGAGATCCTGTCGGTCGCCACCCCGCCGCCGTTCCCCCTCGACGACCGGGCCGACGCCGTCGACGAGTCCACCCGGCTGGCCTACCGCTACCTCGATTTGCGCCGGGAGCGGATGCAGCGCAACCTGCGGACCCGCTCCACGGTGCTGGGCGCGATGCGCACCGTCCTGGCGCCACTCGACTTCGTCGAGGTGGAGACGCCGCTGCTGATGCCGTCGACGCCGGAGGGCGCCCGGGAGTTCATCGTCCCGTCCCGGCAGTTCCCGGGGAGCTTCTACGCCCTGCCGCAGTCGCCGCAGTTGTTCAAGCAGTTGCTCATGGTGGGTGGGACCGACCGTTACTTCCAGTTTGCGCGTTGCCTGCGGGACGAGGACCTGCGCGCCGACCGGCAGTACGAGTTCACCCAGCTCGACCTCGAGATGAGCTTTGTCGACCAGGACGACGTGCTCGACGTGATCTCCGCCGCGGTGCTGGCCGCGGCGCGGGCGGTGCGGACCGACGCCGTGCCGCCGATCGAACGGATCACCTGGCACGAGGCGATGAACCGCTTCGGTGTCGACAAGCCGGACCTGCGGTTCGGCCTGGAACTCGTCGAGCTCACCGCGGTCTTCGCCAGCAGCGGCTTCAAGGCATTCGCCGGCGCCGAGACAATCAAGGGAATCCGGGTGCCCGGTGGCTCGGCCGCGCACAACCGGCGCCGGCTCGACGATCTCACCACTCGGGCCAAGTCGCTGGGTGCCAAGGGCCTGGTGTGGATGCGGGTGGGCGCTGGTGGCGAGCTGGAGTCGCCGGTGGCGAAGTTCCTTTCGGCGGACGAAATCGCCGGGATCATCGCCGCGACCGACGCCGTGGAAGGCGACCTGCTGCTGCTGGTCGCCGACGAGTGGGCGACCACCTGCGAGGTACTCGGTCAGCTCCGCAACGACCTCGGCCGCCCACCGGCCGGGCAGGGGCCGCTGCGGTTCGTGTGGGTGGTGGACTTCCCGCTGTTCGTCGGCATCGACCCGGCCACCGGGCGGCCGAAGCCCGGGCACCACCCCTTCACCCGCCCACATCCCGACGACATCGGGAAGCTCGAGAGCGAGCCGCTCGCGGTGCGTAGCCGCGCCTACGACCTGGTGCTCAACGGCTGGGAGCTCGGGTCCGGTTCGATCCGGATCCACGAGAGCGCCCTGCAGCAGCGCATCTTCGGCCTGCTGGGGATCACGCCCGAGGAGGCGAACGCACGGTTCGGCTTCTTCCTCACCCCGTTCGGCTACGGCGCACCGCCGCACGGCGGCTTCGCGGTCGGCATCGACCGCCTGGTCGCCATCCTGGCGGGTGAGGAGAACATCCGTGAGGTCATCGCCTTCCCGAAGACTCAGTCCGGGCTCGACCCGCTCACCGGGGCTCCCACCCAGGTGACCGACCGTCAGCTTCGTGAGCTGGGCGTACGGGTGATTGCCCCGGCTACTCCGGCCACCCCGGCCATCCCGGCCGGGGATCGGGGGTAGGAACGGCCCGAATGGGTAATCAGCTCCTGCTGTCCGTGAGCCGAGCGGAACGGTGACGGCCGCCCGACACCGGCATCGGCCCCGATCCGAGGAGCCCAGGTGCAGATTCCCTTCTCGTCCTCGACGAGCTCCAGTCTCGGCATCGAGTGGGAACTGCAGCTCGTCGACCAGCAGTCCCGCGAACTGCGCGGGGAGGCCACGGTCATCCTCGACGAGCTGCGGGCGAAGATCGGCGAGCGGGAAGCGGCCAAGGCGAAGCACGAGCTGTTCGAGTCGACCGTCGAGGTCATCACCGGAGTCTGTGGATCGGTCGGGGAGGCGACTGCCGACCTGGCCGGCACGGTGTCGCTGCTGCGCGACCTGGCGGAGCGGCGCGGCGTCGGCCTGATGTGCAGCGGCACCCACCCCATCAGCGACTACGCCGGACAGCGCATCACCGACGACAACCGGTACTCGCGGCTGGTCAGCCAGATGCAGTGGCTGGCCCGCCGGCTGCTCATCTTCGGTGTCCACGTCCACGTCGGGGTCCGTTCCCCGGACAAGGCCATGCCGATCATGAATGCCCTGATGGAGTACATCCCGCATTTCCTCGCCCTGTCCGCGTCCTCGCCGTTCTGGCTGGGCGGGGACACGGGCCTGGCCTCGTCGCGATCCCAGGTGTTCGCCAGCCTGCCCACCGCGGGCCTGCCCTACCCGTTGGAGGACTGGCCGCGGTTCGAGTCCTTCATGGAGACGCTCATCGCGGCGGGGACGATCGAGACGATCCGGGAAGTCTGGTGGGACATCCGGCCACATCCCAACTTCGGCACAGTGGAACTGCGGATCTGTGACGGGCTGCCGACGCTGCTGGAGGTCGGTGCGGTCGCCGCCCTCGCGCAGTGCCTCGTCGATCGGATGAACACCCAGATCGACCGTGGGTACCGTCTCCCGACGCCGCAACGGTGGCTCGTGCAGGAGAACAAGTGGCGGGCGGCCCGTTACGGCCTCGACGCGCAGATCCTGATCGACGGCCGCGGCGGGGTCCGGTCGGTGCGCGACGACCTCATGGATCTCGTGGAGGATCTGCTTCCGGTCGCCCATCGGCTGGGCTGCGCGGAGCAGCTCACCGACGTCCTGGTGATCCTCGATACCGGGGCGAGCTACACCCGACAGCGGGCGGTGGCCCGGCGGGCCGATGGAGATCTGACCCGAGTCGTCGATACCCTGCTGGAAGAGATGAATACCGGCCGTCCGGTCGTTGCCGGATAGGTGCGTCAGCGCGCACCCGACGGCCGGTATCCGAAACGGCGCGCGTCAGGGCCCGTGCGACGCCCGCAGGGAGGAGCCCGGCCGGCAGATGGAGGCCAACGAGACCGCGGCCGTCGCCCGATGGGTGACCGCACATGAATCCGAACTGATCGCGATGCGCCGTGACCTGCACGCCCATCCCGAGCTCGGCCGGCAGGAACGGCGTACGGCCGGGCAGGTGGAGGCGAGGCTGCGCGCCGCGGGGTTGTCCCCGCAGCGGTTGCCGGACGTGCCCGGGCTGTGGTGTGACATCGGAATCGGTCCGGACCGTGATCCGGCGGCCCCGGTGGTGGTCGTCCGGGCCGACCTGGACGCGCTTCCGCTGCCGGACGTCAAGGACGTCGCGTACCGCTCGACGGTGCCCGGCGTGGCCCACGCCTGCGGGCATGACGTGCACACCACCGTGGTGCTAGGCGTCGGTCTGGCCCTCGCCGACTTTGCGCGCACGGCCGCGTTGTCCGGCACCGTGCGTCTCGTCTTCCAGCCGGCCGAGGAGCTCATGCCCGGCGGGGCCCTGGACGTGATCGACGCGGGCGTGCTGAAGCCCGCCTCGGCGGCGATCGCCGTGCACTGCGATCCCGCGCTGGACGTGGGCACCATCGGGCTGCGGACCGGACCGATCACCTCCGCGGCCGACGCTGTCGAGATCACGCTGGCGGGGCCGGGCGGCCACACCTCGCGCCCGCAGAACACGGTCGACCTCGTGTACGCCATCGTCCGGCTGGCCGCCGACATGCCAGCCGCGCTCGGCCGGCTGGTCGATCCACGGTCGGCTCTGTCCCTCGTCTGGGGGCAGGTGCAGGCCGGCACCGTCGCCAACGCCATCCCCCGCACCGGTCAGCTACGGGGAACCATCCGCACGTTGTCTCGGGAGACCTGGGAGTCCGTCCCCGCCCTCGTGACCCGAGTCGCCGAGCAGCTCGTCGCCCCGTATGGCGCGCAGATCGTGGTCGACTACCGGCGCGGAGTGCCTCCCGTCGTCAACAGCGCGGAGGTCGTCGACGTGTTCCAGAGCATCGTCGATCGCGCGCTGGGCCATGGCGCGTCCGCCACGGTCGCCCAATCCCTGGGCGGGGAGGATTTCGGCTGGTATCTCAACCACGTGCCCGGCGCGCTGGCCCGGTTGGGCACCCGCGTTCCGGGGGGGCCCACTTACGATCTACACCAGGGCGCCTTCGACGTCGACGAGCGCGCTGTCGGCATCGGGGTGCGGCTGCTGACCGGCGCGGCTCTGGAGCTGCTACGCCGTGCGCCGGCCTCCCTCTGACCTGCGTCGTGTCTGACCTGTGCCCGTCTGACCTGTGCTCTGTCTGACCTACGTTCTCTTCGGGGCCCCTGGTTGTGGGCTGCTCGACCAGCCGGGTGGGGAGTCGGCCGTTGTAGGCGGGTGCTGTTGCCGGCTATGCCGTTGGTCTGGAGCGGAGCTCCTTGACGTAGTCGGCAGGAGCCCCCGCCTTCTCGGCGGAATCGGCGATCATGTCGAGGTACCACCGGGAGGGCAGGCCACCCTCGTAGGAGTTCAGCACGTAGGTCCAGGCGAGCGCCTCGCCGTCCAGGGTGGACACCCTGACGCGGATGCGGGTGTACAAGCCGGTATCCGCGCCCTCCCACACGTCGAGCCGCTCCAGGTCATATCGGTCGAGGTCGTACAGCAGCACGTACGCATGGTGTCCGGGTGACTCGACGATCGTGGCCAGCACTCCGTCCCAGCCCACGTTCTCACCGCCGAAGGTCAGACGCCAGCCATTGATCCATCCAGTGCCGGTGACGGGCGAGTGCGGGGCCCGCTCCTTCATCTGCGCCGGGTCGAGATTGCCGGCGTACGCCGCGTACAAGGTCATCGTCGTCTCTCGGGGTGACAGTGCGTGGCTATAGCTGCTATTTCCGTCTCAAAGTCGGAAGAAGGGCGTCTCGTGAACTTCGCGCATGGTGGCTTCCGCCTGTGATCCTACGGAGCTCTCCGCACCGGGAGGAGCGCAGCCGTCGAGGCGGGGGAAGATGAAAGGAAGAGATGTCAGATCGGGAGGGCACGTGACGCGCATCGTCATTCTCGGCGGAGGGCCCGGCGGCTATGAATCGGCACTCGTGGCCGCGTCGCTGGGCGCGACGGTCACGGTCATCGACTCGGATGGGATCGGCGGCGCCTGTGTGCTCACCGACTGTGTTCCTTCCAAGACGCTGATCGCGACTTCGGAGACTATGACCAATCTCGCACTGGCGCCGGGGCTCGGTATCCGCCCCCATGGACTTGGCGCGGGGACAGAACCGGTGCTGCCCGCAGTGGCGTGGGGCATGCGAAGCGGTCTGGACGCGGGGGTACCCCCGCTCACGCCGCCGGAGGTCGTCAGCGTCGATCCGGAACAGGTGTACGAAAGGGTCCGGGAGCTCGCAAAGGCGCAGTCCGTGGACATCGAACGCCGTCTCGAGCGCGAGAAGGTCGAGGTGGTGCACGCGGCGGGTCGACTGGTCGGGCCGCATGCGATCGAGACGAACACCGGTGCGACCTTCGTGGGCGACGTGATTCTCATCGCAACGGGGGCGAGTCCACGGGATCTTCCGACTGCCCGCCCGGACGGTGAACGGATACTCACCTGGCGCCATCTTTACGACCTCAAGGAGATTCCGGAGCACCTCGTCGTCGTCGGCTCCGGCGTCACCGGCGCCGAGTTCGCCAGCGCCTATCGGGCGATGGGTGCCGAGGTCACCCTCGTCTCGTCCCGCGAACGAGTCCTGCCCGGCGAGGACCCGGACGCCGCGCGCGTCATCGAGGACGTGTTCGTGCGGCGTGGCATCGAGGTGCTCAACCGCTCGCGCGCCGCCTCGGTCCGCCGCATCGGCGACGGCGTGATCGTCGAGCTCTCCGACGGCCGAACCGTCACGGGAAGCCACGCCCTGATGGCGGTCGGATCTGTTCCTCGGACGAAGGGACTCGGCCTGACCGACGTCGGTGTTCGCCTCGGTCCCGGCGGGCACGTGAACGTCGATCGGATGTCGCGCACCTCCGTGCCCGGCGTGTATGCGGCAGGCGACTGCACCGGCGTTCTGCCGCTCGCGTCGGTGGCCGCCATGCAGGGCCGGATAGCAATGTGGCATGCCCTCGGGGAGGCGGTGAGCCCGCTGCGACTCGGGACTGTCTCCTCTAACATCTTCACCGAGCCGGAAATCGCCACAGTCGGAGTCACCCAGGTGATGAAGGACACGGGTGCTGTCGCGGCAGAGGTGACCACCGTGCCACTCTCCCGTAATCCTCGGGCGAAGATGATGGGGATAGAGGATGGATTCGTCAAATTGTTCTGCCGGCCGGGCAGCGGCAGTGTCCTCGGTGGCGTAATTGTCGCCCCGCGCGCGTCGGAGCTCATCCTTTCCGTCTCGCTTGCGGTCGAGCATGGTCTCACCGTCGATCAGATCGCGCATACCTTCTCCATCTATCCATCGTTGTCCGGCTCGATCACCGAGGCCGCCCGGGTACTGCGTCCTCGGGACTTCTTCGCGGGCTTCGACAACGTGGGGTGAGAACAACAACAACCTTGGCCGGCGTCGACCTTCGGCGGAGTGATGGCCGCGGCCGCTCCGGTCGGCGCGCCACGGGCCGGAAAACAGCGAGATGCTCGCCCTGCGCCGCTGGAGGGGGCGGATGACGGTGTGAGCATAGGCCGCTTCCGCCGCCAGATCCACCGTCCGCCGCGTTTTCGACACTCTCTCTAGGTTGTGGTCGTCATCTGATCGAGCCCGACGTGCGGAGAATGTGGTCAAGTTTTTCTCGCGCTTTTCCTCGAGGTTATGGTCGTGGGCATCTCGCAATTCCACGAAGGTCCGGAGACGGCTTGGCGTGGGCGCAGGTGTCAGCTATGCTTCCGAACACGAGTTCGATTCCCAGGGCCGATGATCTGTGTCGGTTCTCGGTTTTCGATCGCGCATATGTGGATCGAGGGTTTCTGTTTGCGTGGCCCGATCCCCCGGCGATCTACCCGTGACAGGTGGCACAGTGTACCCATTCTCGGAATTCTGGAAGGCGAATGATCCGGGCGGCGGATCCGGTGGAACGAAGGACGTCGGTGGCCCGGATTCGGATGCCACGGTTGCCGGTGGCCCCGGCGAGGTCGGCATATTGGAGTCGCCGTTCGTGCGTTGGGCGGCAGATCTCGACGCGAGTGACTGTCTGCGGCTCGACGTGCAGATCGAGCAGGAAATCGCGCGCTGGGAGGCCGCCAGGCTGGTCGTCCGGGCGAGGTTCGCGCGGTTACGGCCGCCCGAGCTCGACGGCAGCGACCAGCGCTACCAGGCCTTCGACGAGTTCGCCGGCGACGAACTGGCTGCCGAGCTGAAGCTGTCGCCGGCGGTGGGCGGTAGGCGCCTGGCCTTCGCGGTCAGCGCGGTCCGCCGCATGCCCGCCGCGGTCAACGCCCTCAGCTTCGGAACCATCGATCTGGAGCGGCTGAACGCGCTGGAGCGACTGACGGCAAACCTCACGGATGAACAGGCGGACGAGGTTGCGGGAGGGGTGCTGAGCAACGGTGGCGGCCGACCCAGTCACAACGCCTTCGCCGCCGCCGTGCGGCGTCGGGTCATCAAGGTGGACCCGCAGGGTGCGGAACGCCGGCGCCGTAAGGCTGCGATGGCACGTCGGGTGACGATGCGGGCCGAGGCCGACGGAATGGGACGAATCTCGGCGCTGCTCCCCGCCGAGCGCATGTTGGCGGCCTTCCGAAAGGTCGACGGGCTGGCGAAGAAGGCCGGATCGGAGCAGGACAGGCGGGACCTCGATCAGCGTCGGGCCGACGTGCTATACGACCTGATCATGGGACGTGACCATGATCGCATCAATCTCGAGATGCAGGTCATCGTTCCGGTGGAATGCCTGCTCGGCCTGGCGGAGAAGCCCGGCGAAATCCCTGGCTACGGGCCGATACCTGCCGGAATCGTCCGCGAGATGGCGGCCAACCCTCGGTGCACCTGGCGGCGGATCCTCACGGATCCGGTGGAGGGACAGGTGGTGGAGACGGCGAGCCGGCGATTCCCGTCCGCCGCGTTGGCGCGGCATGTTCGGGTTCGCAATCCCACCTGTGTATTTCCCGGTTGCGATAAACGGTCAGCCGCCTGCGATCTCGACCACACCAAGCCGCACGGGCAACACGGTCCGACGGATGAAGGAAACCTCGGCCCGGAGTGCAGACGGCATCACCGGCTCAAGCATGCCGGGGACCGGCCGACCGGTGCCGCGCATCCCGCCATGGCCGGCCCGGTGACACGGTGGAAGGTGCGCCAGGTCAGACCCGGGCACTTCATCTGGACGAGCCCGGAAGGGCGCACCTATCGCGTCGGTCCGGAGCGCCATGACGAGAAATGATCAGCTCTCGACGCTGGTCAGGCGGGGGGCCGAGTGGAGTCGATGGTTACTCGTCCTCTTCGTCATCGTGCGGCGGAAACACCGGTGGGAAGCCATGTTGCTCCAGCCGCCGGTTCCGGAAGAATCCGCTGGTGGCGAAGCCGAGCCCCGCCCCGGCGACCAGGAGGAACGCGACTGTCACCGCGCGGACGGTCGCCTCGCCCGGAAGCAGGGCGAAGACCACGGCGAACGGCAGCATCAGAACGAGTGGGCGTGCCGCCTGCCGCATCCGCCAGCCAGGGCCGGTCAGATCCCGGGAGATCCACGTGCTGTAGATGGGAGGAAGCGTCCCACCGAGGAGATAGTGGACGCGGCCCGTCAGCGGTGGCCGTTCTGCCACCGCCGACGGCGCTGCCGCCCCCGTGTCCTGTCCGCGCCCCGTTGCGCTGTCGTCACCGCCGTCCATACCCCGCAGCTTACGAAGTGGATGGCCGGCGGGAAGACAGTCGACGGGTGGAGAGCCCGATCAGTCCTTGATCTCACAGAGGACGGCACCACTTGTGACCACCGCGCCCACGGCTGCGGTCAGGCCCGTAACGGTACCGCCGCGGTGAGCATTGATCGGCTGCTCCATCTTCATCGCTTCCAACACGATGATGAGGTCGCCAGCGGTGACCGTGTCGCCGTCGTTGACCGCGACCTTCACGATGGTGCCCTGCATGGGGCTGGTCAGGGCGTCACCGGTCACCTTGGCGGCCGCCGCGCCGCGTGCCGACCGCTTGGGCGCGGCGCCACGCGATGCGGTCGAAGCGGTGCCGAGCCCGGCCGGCAGCACGACTTCGAGACGCTTGCCGCCCACCTCGACGATGACCGCCTCCCGCGGCTCGGGGGTGGTGTCGGCATCGGTGCCACCGCTGAAGGCGGGGATGGTGTTGTCGAACTCGGTCTCGATCCAACGGTTGTGGATGCGGAACGGCTCCGCGGCGTCGTCGGGAGCGAAGGCCGGGTCCCGCACGACCGCACGATGGAACGGCAGTGCCGTGGCCATGCCGTCCACCACCATCTCGTCCAGCGCGCGCCGGGCACGCTCCAGCGCCTCCTGGCGGGTGGCGCCGGTGATGATGAGCTTGGCGAGCAGGGAGTCGAAGGCGCCCCCGATCACACTGCCGCTCTCGATGCCGGTGTCGAGGCGCACGCCCGGACCGGCCGGCGAGACGAACTTGGTCACTGTTCCCGGAGCAGGAAGGAAGTTGCGACCGGGGTCCTCACCATTGATGCGGAACTCGATGGCGTGGCCGCGGGGAGTGGGGTCGGTGAAGTCGAGTGCCTCACCCTCCGCGATCCGGAACTGGGCGCGGACGAGGTCCACGCCGGACACCTCTTCGGTCACCGGGTGCTCGACCTGGAGCCGGGTGTTCACTTCGAGGAAGCTGATCACGCCGTCGCGGGCGACCAGGAATTCCACAGTGCCGGCGCCGACGTAGCCGGCCTTCTTGCAGATCGCCTTGGACGCCTCGTAGAGGGAGGTGAGCTGCTGCGCGGAGAGGAACGGCGCTGGCGCCTCCTCGACGAGCTTCTGGTATCGCCGCTGCAGGGAGCAGTCCCGGGTGCCGACGACGACGACGTTGCCGTGGCTGTCCGCGAGGATCTGTGTCTCCACGTGCCGGGGCTGGTCGAGGTAACGTTCCACGAAGCATTCGCCCCGGCCGAAGGCGGCGACCGCCTCCCGCACCGCGCTGTCGAACAGCTCGGGCAATTCCTCCGCGGTCCAGGCGACCTTGAGCCCGCGGCCACCGCCACCGAACGCAGCCTTGATGGCGACCGGCAGGCCGTACTGCTCGGCGAAGGCGACGACTTCATCGACGCCGGCGACGGGATCCGGGGTGCCCGGCGCGAGCGGCGCGCCGACGGCCAACGCGATGTGGCGGGCCGCAGTCTTGTCTCCGAGGCGGCGAATGGCTTCGGGCGGCGGACCGATCCAGGTGAGACCGGCACCGATCACAGCCTCGGCGAAATCCGCGTTCTCCGAGAGGAAGCCGTATCCCGGATGAACTGCATCGGCCCCGGACGACTTGCAGGCATCGAGTACCTTGTCGATGCGTAGATAGGAGTCGCCGGGAGTCGTACCACCCAGCGCGAATGCCTCGTCGGCGACGCGCACGTGCAGTGCGTCGATGTCCGGTTCGGCGTATACCGCGACGCTCGTGTATCCGGCGTCGCGGCATGCGCGGGCCACCCGAACCGCAATCTCTCCCCGGTTAGCAATGAGGATCTTACGCACGTTGCTCCCGTCCTCGTCCGGCCTGCCTGAAGTCTAGGCGAGTCGGGCCGCACAGTTCGCTCTCGTTGTGCCCGGATGTGATGCCACAGACATCCTGGCGTCATCTATCTGTTCGGTTACCAGCCAGCCCGGGTGCGTACACCCGGGCTCATTCCGGAGCGTCGCCACGAACCTGCTCCGGTAGCGATTGGGCCACGCAGCGCCTGGGTCGGATCCGCCCAGGCTGAGCGGACGGGAGGCGGACTTTCCACCGGGACCGCGCGGGCTGCCAGAAGCGCGACCACCGCAGCAATCTCCTCGGGTGTCGCGTTCCCACGGATCAAATGTAGCCGGGGCGGACTGGTCTGTCCGTCGTTGTCCTGGGCCACGGTCCTCTCCTCACTCGACTTCCGGCCACGCGTCGTGCGCGGCCTGCGGTCCATCGTCATCCCTTGTCGCGTGTTCGCTCGTCCAGCGGGTGCGCGCGTGGGAAGCGGACCGACTGCGTGCTGACGAGAGTCCGGGGCCGAGCTACAGCGGGATGTTGCCGTGCTTCTTCGGCGGCAGAGACTCACGCTTGGTACGCAGCAGGCGCAGGGCCCGAATGATCTCTCGGCGGGTCTCGGACGGGTTGATCACCGCGTCGAGGTACCCGCGTTCGGCCGCGATGTACGGGGTCGCGAAGTGATCATTGTAGTCGTCGATGAGTTCCGCCCGGCGGGTCTCCGGGGACTCCGCCTTGGCCAGGTCGCGCCGGTAGATGATGTTCACCGCACCGCGGGCACCCATGACAGCGATCTCGGCGGTCGGCCAGGCGAGGTTGATGTCGGCCCGCAGATGCTTCGACCCCATCACGTCGTATGCGCCGCCGTATGCCTTCCGGGTGATCACGGTGACCTTGGGAACGGTCGCCTCGGCGTAGGCATAGATCAACTTAGCGCCTCGACGGATGATCCCATTCCATTCCTGGGAGGTGCCAGGCAGGAAGCCGGGCACGTCGACCAGGGTCAGGACCGGGATGTTGAAGGCGTCGCAAGTCCGGACGAAACGAGCAGCCTTCTCGCTGGCGTCGATGTCGAGGGTGCCGGCGAACTGCATCGGCTGGTTCGCCACGACCCCGACCGACCGGCCGTCCACCCGTCCGAATCCGACGATCAGATTCTGGGCGAACTGGGCGTGGACCTCGAGGAAGTCCCCGTCGTCGATCAGACGCTCAATGATCTCGTGCATGTCGTACGGCGTGTTCGGAGAGTCCGGGATGAAGGTGTCCAGCTCGGGATCGATCTCGGCGGCCGGATCGTCCACCCCGTCGTAGCTCGGGGCGTCATCGAGATTGTTCGACGGCAGGAACGACAGCAGCGCCCGGGCGAGCTCCAGGCACTCCGTCTCGTCGGCCGCCTGGAAGTGCGCGACTCCGCTGCGTGAGTTGTGGGTGGCGGCGCCACCCAGCTCCTCCATCCCGACGTCCTCGCCGGTGACCTCTTTGATGACGTCCGGACCGGTGATGAACATGTGGCTGGTCTGGTCGACCATGAGCGTGAAGTCCGTGATCGCCGGGGAGTACACGGCGCCGCCGGCGCACGGGCCCATGATCAGAGAAAGCTGTGGGACGACGCCGGAGGCCATGACGTTCCGATAGAAGATCTCGCCGTAGAGGCCGAGGGAGACGACCCCCTCCTGGATGCGAGCCCCGCCGGAGTCGTTGATGCCGACGACCGGGCAGCCGGTCTTCAGCGCCAGATCCATGATCTTGACGATCTTCTCGCCGAAGACCTCGCCGAGGCTCCCCCCGAAGACGGTGAAGTCCTGGCTGAACACGCAGATCTGGCGGCCGTCGACGGTGCCGTACCCGGTCACCACGCCGTCCCCGTAGGGGCGGTTCGCCTGGACGCCGAAGTCGTGCGCCCGGTGCCGCGCGAACGCGTCGGTCTCCACGAACGAGCCCGGGTCGAGGAAAGCCTCGATCCGCTCACGCGCGGTCATCTTGCCCTTGGCGTGCTGGGCGTCTACCGCCCGCTGCGACCCGGCGTGGACCGCGTCTTCGTTCACGCGCCGCAGTTGAGCAAGTCGCCCTGCGGTGGTGTGCGGGTCGGGAGCAGAATCCTCGGCGGACGCGGGAAGAGCCATAGGCCGCAGCGTACGACCCCTGTGGGCTCACGTGCGCGACTGTTGTGGAGTTGATCTCATCGATTGACCGGAATCTGGGGCTCACTCTCGACGGGCCGTATCGAAGCTCACAGCACCTCACGGCGGCACCCCCGGTCGGGTGGCCCAGGCACCCAGCACGTGGTCGCACTGGCCGACTCGTGCCATCCGGCCCGGGTCGAACTGTGTGAGTTTCGTCGCGCATCGTCTGACCATCGTGGGGCCGATGCGCGCCTGGCGCCTGCGCGAGCGAGGTGGGCCGCTCTGGCAGGCTGTCGGGGGTGAGCTCGACGCCGGACTCCGCTCCCGCGGAGCCGCCCCAGAATCCTGCCGTGCCAGCCGCCGACGCCTCCCTGCGCCGGTCACCGATTCCGGCTGGAAATCGAGGTCCCCTCGACGCCGCGCGGCTGACGGCCGCCGTGGCGGCGGTCGGGTTGGACCTGACCGTGATCCGGGAGATCGATTCGACCAACGCGGCCCTGGCCCGGATCGCGCGGGGGGAGACCAGCGATCCGGCTCTGGCCGGGCTCGCGCGGCAGTGGCGCGCGAGCCCGGCTCCCGAGGACGCCCCGCGCGGCCGCGGTCTGGCCCTCGCCGCGGAACGGCAGACCGCCGGGCGTGGGCGTCTCGACCGGTCCTGGGTGTCCCGGCCCGGCGCCGGCCTGACCGTGTCCCTGCTCATCCAGCCACGGATCGCGATTTCCCGGCTCGGCTGGCTGCCGATGGTCGTCGGGATGTCGTTGGTCTCCACGGTGCGAGCCATCGCCGGAGTGCCCGCCGTCCTCAAGTGGCCCAACGACGTCCTGGTCGAGGGCGGGAAGCTTGCCGGCATCCTGGTGGAGGTCGTTCCGGTGCCGGCGTCCGCGCCTTCGGTGGTCATCGGATTCGGGCTCAACGTCAACGCGGAACCGGACGAGTTGCCCGACCGGTCCACGAGCTTGTTGCTCGCCGGCGCCGACCCGGCCGCCCTGGACCGGACCGAGCTGCTCGAGCGGATTCTCGTCGGGCTCGTCGGCGCGCTCGCCGCTTGGGAAGCCGATCCCCAGGCGGTCCGCGTCGCCTATCTGGCGATGTGCGCGACGATCGGCCGGGAGGTCCGCGTCGAGCTCCCGGACGGCTCGGCGGATACCGGCAGGGCGACGGACGTCGATCCAGCCGGGCGGCTCGTGGTGGCCGGTCGTGCCTACAGCGCCGGGGACGTGGTCCACCTGCGGTGACCGGCGAGGAGCGGGTGTCTCGACCGCCCGCCGGTGGCGGCGGTTGACGGACCCGGGTGTGACTTGTCGGTGCCGGGTGCGACGATCGTCACCGTGGCGTTCCCCGACGACATCCTCACCCAGGACGAAGAGGTTGTCCTGCATCTGCACCCACACTGGGTCAGCCTGATCGTTCCGGCGCTGTGGACGGTGGTGGCTCTCGTCTTCGCGGTGTTGGGCGTCTTCTTCGCGCCTGGGGGTGTGTTGCAGAAACCCGTCCAGTACCTGGTGCTGCTCCTCGCTTTCGGCGCGATCGCGTACCTCGGCGCGCTGCCCTGGCTGCGTCAGCTCACAACCCACTACGTCGTCACCAGCCAGCGGCTCGTGATCCGGGAGGGCCTGATCACCCGCGCCGGCCGGGACATCCCGCTTGCCTGGTTGGTCGGTGCCACGGTGCAGCAGAACGTGATCGATCGCATGCTGGGGTCGGGCAGTCTGATCGTCGAGACGGCTGGTCAGCGCGGTCGGGTGGTTCTCTCGTGCATGCCGCACGTAGAGCGGGTTCAGGAGACCCTCGCCGAGCTCTCGGCGCCGTATCGGCCGCGGAGCTACCCCGACCACTGAGTCTCCACCTCGCCGCAGGTTCCGCGGGGCAGGGTTCGCCGGGCGGCAGGGCCCCTGCGACCAGGGCTCCCCAGATCGAGCCAGGGCTTCTCAGATCGGGTCGTATTCCCGCCACCAGGCCAGGAGCCGGCCCGCATCGGGATCCTCGGTGGCGAAGCCGACCAGCTCGTCCTCCACGGTCCAATAGACCGAGAACCGGCTCGCTCCGGCCGTGCAGAGGAAGGTGCCGCGGCGTCGCGCGCTGTGGGCCCAACGCTCGACGCTGGTCTGGCCCCGGGCGCAGTCCCCGGCGTCTGTGAGCTCGCCCGACCGACGTTCGACGTCACCCCGCAGCGCAGCGGCGTCCTGGTACTGGAGCACGGACAGCCGCGCTGGCGCCGGGGCCTCGGTGGCGACCCCGGGTGCGCAGGTCAACGCCGCCGCCACCCCGTTGCCGTCGCGGGGGGCGGCCCGGCAGTCGGTGACCGCGAACGGCCGTAGCGAGGCCAGCAGCCGGGCGTCGGCCGGATCGAGCGTCACGCCCGGCGCCGGGCTCTCGACCGTGCCGCCGCTGGAGCGGTCGCGACTCGAACCAGCGGCGCTCGGGGCGGGCCGGACGGTCGCGGCGTGATCCGAACCGCCGCTCACCAGCAGCCCGACGGCGACACCCGCACCGACGACGATCGCGCCGACGAGGCCGGCCACAATGGCTCGCCGCCGGCCGCCACCGGTGCCCGGAGCGCGGTGATCCGCGCCCTCGACCGGCGGCACCCCTGGGTCGTCGACCGGTTCCGGTGAGGAGCTCTCGTCGGGATCCTGCATGCGGTCCGCCCTCCCGAACGGTGTCAGTCAGCGGCGCAGCGGGTCGAAGGAGTGCCACCAGTCGTTGATGCGGGCAACCGTCGGATCGTCGGCGGAGAAGCCGATCAGGTGGTCGTCGTACGTCCAGAATTCGTAGAACCGGTTCGCGAAGAAATAGCAGAGGCGGCTGCCACCGGTGGCGTCGGCCGGCGAGCTCCACCGTTCTGAGCTCTGCTGCCCATCGTCGCAGTTTCCCTCGTCGAAGTAGAACGTTTCCCGGGCACCGATCTGTCGGTCCAGTGCGGAACGGTTCGGGAAGTGGAAGGCGGTGACCTCCATCC
Organism: Frankia sp. AiPs1; assembly: GCF_023716945.1. GTDB lineage: Bacteria > Actinomycetota > Actinomycetes > Frankiales > Frankiaceae > Frankia. The sequence goes on from NZ_JAMQQF010000018.1 coordinate 17,508, forward strand.
CCGACGGCGCCTTACAGATGAGGGTGGCATCAGCGTAGGCGCTGTCGCTGCGCGCCGGAGAGGTGCAAGCGGTCATGACGGCGGGATTGAGCAGCGACCGCAGGACCTCCCGCGGATTGCCGCCGGTCTGGCCAGCCGCGCCCGGTATGGCGTTGGCCGTCCCGGCGCCCGTGGGGCGACTCCCCGCAGTGTCTGCGACCGGCTCGCCGCTGCCGCCGTCGCCCCCGGTGAAGGCGAGAACTCCAAAAATGATCACCAGGACCAGCAGTAACCCGCCGCCTCCGATCAACAGGCGCCGGTCGACCAGCACCTTGTTCCGGTCGGCTGTGGCCCGGCGCGCATCCTGCCCGGCCCCGCCGGCCGCGGGCTCGAAGCCATCGGCGGCGGGCGGCGGCAGTCCGGGCAACAGACCGGGCAGGGACAACGAACGATTGCTGTCCGGGGCTGGGGCGGCGGGCCGGGGAAACACGTCAGTCCGGCCGGGTGCTGCGGCCGCGGGAAACCCGCTCGCGCCGGCTCCCGCCGGGTATGGGCCGAACGGCGTGGGACGGTGGTCGGGCACTGGCGGGAAACCGCCGCCGGCCGGCGGCGGATACCCGCTGATCGGCCCGGGCGGGGGAAAGCTGCCCGGCGGGGCGCCGCCACTGCGGGCGGTGCCGGCAGTCCCTGAGGCGTCGAACGCGCCCGCTTCCGGTGCCACCGCTCCGGCTGCGCCAGACGTCCCCGGACCCGAACCCGGACCCGAGCCAGCGGGTTCGATGGCCCCGCCCCGAGTCCCGAACGGCCCGTCGAAGGCCACGCCGCCGTCGCCGCCCGTGCTCCCTCCAGGAGCGTTCACCTGGGGGACGGGCCCGGGCTGGGGGCCGGCGGGCGGCCGGTTGGAGCGTCCGGGGAAGGTCGAGCCGGGTGGGGTCAGGCGGTAGGTGAGGTCGCCGTCACTCTCCCAGGGCGGGGCCGCGCCGCCGGGACCAGGCCCTGGCGGGGCGCCGGTAGGGCCCGGCCCGCCGGGGCCAGAGGGCGATCCGAGAGCGGATCCGAGGCCGGTGGGGAACGTCCGGGCCGTGAAGGTCGCATCGGCCGGCGAGGTGACGCTCTCGGGAAAGCCGACCGGCAGGGGGTCGAGCGTGGACGCCCCGGGCGCCCCTGCCGTTCCGGGTGGGATGGAACCGGCCCTGATCGGCGGAGCGTAGTAGAGCGGACCGGGCGGTGCGGCCAGCCCACCGGGCGGGCCTGGGGGGGCCGGCGGCCCGGGCGGGCGCGGCTCCGAGCCGATGGCCCCGGGCGGGGGGAAGCCTCCCAGGGTGACCGGCGCGACCGGCGGGACCGGATCGGTCCGGGGTGGCGCGGCGGGCGGTCCCGGCGGCGATGGCCAGGTGGGTGCCGCGGAGGCCGGCGGTCCCGGTGGACCGCCCGGACCGGTCAGGCCACCGAGGCGGGGCGGTGCCGACGGGATGGGCGGCCCGGGAGGTTGGACCGGCCCGCGTGAGGTGGTGTCGGCTGCTGGACCGCCGAGCGCGGAGCCGGGTCCCGCGTATGGCGGCGGCCATGAGACGTGCCCGGGCCCGGGGCCTTGCCGCAGCGGATCCGTGGCAGCGCCCAGCTGACCCGCGCCGCCTGCGTGGTCGGCTCCGAAGCGGCTGCCGAATCCCGCCGGGGGAAGGTCCTCGGGAGGCATGGTGGGTTCGGTGTCGTCGAGGTCCGGGCCCGAGTCCGGACTTTCGCCGAGGCGCGACCCCGGTGGCGACTGCTTGGATGAGCGCGGCGTCTCGTCGTCGCCATAGCCGGGGCTCGGCACGGTTCCTCCCGAGATGGGTGACGGGTGCGGTCCCCAGAGTAGGCGCAGCACCCTGCGAATACCGGTGGTATCGGGCTACTGCGCAACAAATGCGGCCCTATCGCCACCCGCCCGGACGCGTGGCAGCAGGCTTGCGGCGTGACAGGACGGCCCGCGAACCCGCCACGCCATGGGCCATGCTCCGGACCCCCTCTTCGCGGCCGCCCCGCACTGGCGGCCTGGGCTGGATATCCGTCCCCGGCCGGATCAGCTCTGTGGTACCGGGTCGAAGCCGCTCCACCATTCATACAAAGCGACGCCGTCGGTTCCCGTCGCCATGAACGAGACCAGCTTGTCATCGTAGGACCAGAAGATGAAGTGGCTGCTCTCCCGGACCGTGCAGACGGCGGTGCCCTCGGTCTTTCCCTGGTCGAAGTTCCAGGTGAAGATCTCGCTGCCACCCTGCTTGCACGTGCCGGGCGTGGTGACCAGCGACTTGCGCGTGTCGACGTCGTTGGTGAGGTCGTCGGCGGTCGCGTAGGAGTAGGCGGCGACGACCTTGCCGTCGTCGGAGTCGCAGAACAGCGCAGCCAGGATGTGGTCGTTCTCCGCATCGCTGTTGGGCTTGCAGTCGGTCATCGCCGACGAGTCGAGCTTGGCGAGCAGCTCGTTCTCGGCTGCGGTGAGGGTCGCGGATGCGCTCGGTGACGGGTTCGCTGACGGACTTGGTGAGGACGCGGCGGACGGGCTCGCCGACGTGGTCGGCGGGGCGCTGGGTGAGACCGAGGCGGCCGCCGCCGGTTTCCCGTCGTCGGATCCGCCGGTGAGCAGCACGACCGGGATGACGATGAGGAGCAGTACGGCGACGACGGCCGCGCCGATGATGATCGCCCGTCGGCGACCGGAGCCGCCGGGCCGAGGCCCACCCGCGGGTCCGGTGCCTGGCGGCGGGTACGCCCCGTACGCCCCGGCCGGTGGGTAGCCCTGCTGGTAGCCACCGGCCGTCGGGTAGCCCTGCTGCTGATAACCCTGCTGCTGGTAGCCGGGCCCCGGGTAGCCCTGCTGATAGCCGCCCTGCTGCTGGTAGCCCTGGTCGTAGCCCGCAGTCGGTTGCGGGTAGCCGCTGGGTGGCGGGTAGCCGGTGGGCGGGTAGCCGGGTGGACTGCCGTAGCCGCCGCCGGTCGGACCGCTTGGATCGCGGGCCCCCGGCGCCGCGCCGTACCCACCCGCTGGCGGATAGGCGGCGGTCGGTGGGTACTCCTCCGGACCCGGGCTCTGGCCCTGCCCGCCGGACGTTCCGGACGGGTAGCCACTTCCCGCACCGTCGGGAAGGATCCGGGTCTGAGCCTCCTCGCCGTACTGGTCCTCGCCGCGATAGACGCCGCCGCGACCGTAGGGGGCCGCGCCGCCGTAGGAATCGTCACGTCCGTAGGAGTCCCCATGGCCGCGGGGATCTGCCTGCGCGTAGGGAGCTGCCTGGTCGTACGGGGCCACCTGGCCGTAGGGGGCCGCTTGGTCGTAGGGGGCCGCCTGGTCGTACGGGGCCGCTTGGTCGTAGGGAGCTGCCTGTGCGTGGGGATCCGCCTGGCGGTAGGGATCGTTGAGCGGTCGGCCCGCCGCGGCGGGCGGGAATCCCGGGCTCGCGGGCGGCTGGCCGACCGCCGGCCAACCACCAGCCTGGCCCGGGCGCGGGCTGCCGGCATCCTCGCCGACCAGACGAGTCTGCTCCGCGTCGTCGTACGGCCCGACGCTGCCCGGGCCAGCCGGGTCCGGGTGGGAACCGGCCGATGTGCCGGGTACCCGCTGGGTCTCGGCGTCCGGGTCCTGGGGGCCTGGGCCCGGTGACTGCATGAGGTCCTCCTGCGCCGCGCGAAGGCGCCCCGGCCGCCGCGCCCTGTCCCCGCCCGCCCAGGGGCCGGGGCGGCCTTGTAGTCGCCGGTCGCCCCGCTCCGCCCGCGCCCACCGCAGCCGGGAGCGGATAAACCGCGTCTTGTGTCCCAGATCGGGCCCGCTGCTGATGGTAGGGCCTTTGCTGTTGGAAGGATGGAGGGGTCGCCTCATCGACACGACTGCTGCACACCGGCCCACGCCGGCGGGGACGGACCGGCGATGCCTGGCCGGAGCCCGTCGCGCGTTGCGGGTGGGATCAGGCGGCGTATCGGATGACGACGTCGTCCACGATCGATTCCAGGAACGCCCGGTCGATCAGTTCGCCGGTGAGGAGCACGCGCTGCAGGATGATGGCGGTGCCGATCTCCATGAGTATCGCGTGATCGACGTCCGGGCGGAGCTCCCCGCGGGCGATCGCGTGCTCGACGATGGCGTGGGAGCTCGTCTCGCGTTGCGTCCAGAGCCCGCCACGCAGCGCGTCACGCAGGTCAGGATTGCGGGGTAGCTCCGAGATCAGTTCGGCGATGATCCGCCCGCGGCCGCCCCGGATGGCCTCGTGAAAGGAGGTCAGGAACTCGATGATGTCCAGGCGCAGTGAACCCGTGTCCGGAGTCGGCATGCGTTCCTCGGCGAAAGCGTTGATCGCGTCCATCACCATCGCCAGTTTTGACGGCCAGCGCCGGTAGATCGTGGCCTTGCCGGCGCGGGCGCGGGCGGCGACCCGGTCCATCGTCACGCCGTCATAACCGAGTTCGGCGAGCAGATCCAGTGTGGCCGATCGGATCGCATGGTCCCGGCTCTCGTCGCGAGGCCGGCCGCCCGGGCGCGGCGACGCAAGCGAGGTCTGGGTCACGACACATTCTCCCGACGGCTGCGGGACGGCCGGCGCCTGCCGCGTGCGTTCCGGGAGTCGAAGTGTGACGCGCGGTGGATGACCGCGAACGCGCAGCACCGGTTGGGCCCGCAGAGCGTAACTCACCGGGGATACTTCGAGTACGGGTTGGCACGTGAGTGGATGGAGCTTCCCGGTGTCCGGACGGGACCAGACGCGCCCAACACCCGGGCGGCCGGCCTGCGACGCTCACCCCTTTGGGGGGCCGACTGGATGCGCGGGTGGCTTGTGTCGGTGCCGATGAGACAGGTCCGGATTGGGGCGCCCATCGGTGGGCCGTCCCGGGGCGAGTCGGCGGGCCGGGGCGAAGCCGGGGTTGTCCCGCTTGCAGCGCACCCGGCGGGCGACAGAGATCATCTCGGTGGCCGACTCGGGCCACGCCCCGAGGGCAGGCCGGATGCCGCCGGTGGACGAAGGTCAGATCCGGCCGGCGTGCTCCGGGATCGAACGGTGGTTCTCCTGGTCGGCACCGGTGTTCACGACGGCCTTGGGGTGGTCGGGGTGCAGGAACACCCACTTCTTGTAGGCCCAGAAGCGGAACACCGTACCCAGGCCGGTACCGATGACGTTGCCGAACAGGTTGAAGGCGAGCACGCCTCGCAGGTCGAGGACGTAGCGGGCGAACCCGAGGCAGCCAAGCGCGATCAGTAGGCCGACGGTATTCAGGATCACGAAGAGGGTGTACTCGCGGCGCAGACCGGTCCGGGCGCGGTGGTTGAAAGACCACTGTCGGTTTCCGATGTACGAAAAGGTCGCCGCAATCACTGTGGAGACGGTCTTCGCGCTGAGCGGACCCATTCCAAGGAGTGTGTGACAGAGGTTCGAAACCAGGAAGTCGATGGCGTAGCAGACGCCGCCGACCAGTCCGAACTTGCCCATCTCGTGGATGAGTACCTGCATCGGCGAGCGTGTCTGCCGGTGCCTCACCACACGCGACCTCGTTCGATTCCTACCACCCGAAGAGAGTACCGGCTGCCTCCGCCCCGGCTCGGGGCCACCCCCTCCGATGGGGCTGTCGGCGCGATCGTCGCCGCGACCGAGGTCGGGATCCCGACCGCGGACAGTGATGTGAATCTTACCGAGATGTGGTCGGGTCACCGGGAAGGTGTTCCCCACTCTACGATGAGTGATGCGACCGTTCCGCTGCGACCGGCAACGTGAGTGGCGCAACCTAGCCGAATGTGGGGAACATCGACCAAGGTGGGTAGGTGGGCGGCATCCTGACAACACGGCAGCTGACAACGCGGGAGCACGGTCACCATCGATCCGGGAGGATGGACCACCATGATCTCCTTCACCAGTCGGTCGCGCGGCTGATGTCGACGTCGACCGAGCACCAGAGCCCGGCCGAGGCGGCCGCTGACCTACACGCCGACCGGGTCCGCCCGGCCGGACCGGTGGACGGTACAGCCACCGTGACCGAGCTGCTGCTGACCTACGCCGCCGGTAACCCGGCCCGGCGACAGGAGGCCGGGCTGCCCGCCTCCCCAGCCGCGCGTCCGCGCCTGGGCGTCGCGGTCGTCGCGTGCATGGATGCCCGGATCAACGTCGAGTCGCTGCTCGGCCTGACCGAGGGGGACGCGCACATCCTTCGCAACGCCGGCGGCGTCATCACCACGGACGTCGTGCGCTCCCTCGCGGTGAGTCAGAACGTGCTCGGCACCACGGAGATCATCCTCCTGCACCACACCGCGTGCGGCCTGGAGAAGATCACCGACGACGGCTTCCGTGACCAGCTGGAGCGAGACACCGGCGTGCGTCCCGAATGGTCGGTCCAGGCGTTCGCCAACGTGGAGGACGACGTGCGCCTGTCGCTGCGCATCCTGCGCTCCTCGCCGTTCCTGCAGGCCACGACCTCGGTGCGCGGCTTCGTCTACCAGGTCGAGACGGGTGGACTGGTCGAGGTCCCGGCCTGACCGACCGGTGCGGCGTGATCAACCGGTCGAAGCGCTCGATCGAGCGAGAGGGTCGGCCGGGACGAGAAGGTGGGCCGGGACGAGAGAGTCGACCGGGACCAGGCCATCGGGACGGTCATCGCCGCGGCCGGCCCAGGGCCCGGTAGGTCCAGCCGGCCGCCCGCCACCGATGAGGATCGAGGGCGCCCCGGCCGTCGATGACGACGGGCCGGGCGACATGCGGTAGCAGCACCGCCGGATCAAGTGCCCGGAACTCGTGCCACTCGGTGAGCACGAGCACGACCTCGGCGCCGGCCACCGCGCCGACCACCGAGTCGGCGAAGCACAGGTTCGGGTGACGAACCCGCGCGTTCTCCACCGCGGCCGGATCGTAGACCGACACGTGGGCCCCGGCCCGGCGCAGCGCCTCGGCCACCTCCAGAGCGGGCGAGTCGCGGATGTCGTCGGAGTTGGGCTTGAACGCGGCCCCGAGCACACCCACCATTCGGTTCGCCGGCGAGTCGTCCAGGGCCTCCCGGGCCAGTGCCACCGCCCGTGCCCGTGCCCGGACGTTGACAGCGTCGACCTCGCCGAGGAACGTCAGGGCCCGGCCGACTCCCAGCTCGTCGGCGCGGGCCTGGAACGCCCGGATGTCCTTGGGTAGGCAGCCACCCCCGAATCCGATGCCGGCCTGGAGGAAGCGGTGCCCGATTCGGGCATCGTGTGCCAGAGCGCTGGCCAGTTCGACGACATCTCCGCCGGTCGCCTCGCACACCTCGGCCATGGCGTTGATGAACGAGATCTTGGTCGCGAGGAAGGCGTTCGCGGCGACCTTGACGAGCTCGGCGGTGGTGAGGTCGGTGACGACCACCGGGACACCGTCGCCGATCATCTGGGCGTAGACCGCCCGCAGCCGCCGCTCCGCGGTGCCCTCCGAGGCGACGCCGAAGACCAGCCGGTCCGGCCGAAGGGTGTCGTCGACGGCGAAGCCCTCCCGTAGGAACTCGGGGTTCCAGGCGAGCTCCGCGCCGGGCGCGCCCGCGGCGAGCTTCGCCGCGAGGCGGGTGGCCGTGCCCACGGGCACCGTCGACTTGCCGACCACGAGGTCGTCCGGGCCGAGCCCGGTGGTGATCAGACCGGTCACCGCCGCGTCGACATGGCGCAGGTCCGCGGCCCCGCTGTCGGGCCGCTGGGGAGTGCCGACGCAGACAAAGTGCACCTCGGCCCGCTCGACCGCCTCGGCCAGCGAGCCCGTGAACGTGAGCCGGCCGGCCTCGAGGTTCTTGCGCAGCAGCGCCTCGAGACCCGGCTCGTAGAACGGCACCTCCCCGGCGGACAACCGCCGGATCCGGCCGGCGTCGATGTCGACGCCGACGACGTCGAAGCCCAGCTCGGCCATGCACACGGCGTGAGTGGCGCCGAGGTAACCCGTACCGATGACGCTGATCCGCGGATCGGTGGACCTGCTCACGATCGGAACCTCCGCTGCGCAGGGGATCGATGTGGATCCCCTGCGCCCCGTCGCCGCGCACCAGGAGCCACCGGCTGGCGAAAGTAGTCACTACCCTCCGGCGTCGGCCGCCACGTCGGCCCGATCGGGCCTCACCCGAGGCGGGGGAGGTGCAGCGTCCGCACGCCTGAGCCCGCGAGCACGAGCGGCTCGGCCGCGCCGACGGCGGCAATCTCAGCGCCCGGCGCACCCGGCGTACCGGCCGCGACGGGCGCGGCGACGACAGCGGTGATCCGCTCGGCCTCGATCCGGCGGGTGAGCGCCGCGGGATCGACACGGCGGCAGAGCACGATCGACGCGCCGGCCACCAGCGGGGCGAGCAGCCCGCCGAGGAGCCCCTCGGCCGTCGTCGGCGGCGCGGTGGACAGGACCCGGTCCGCGGGCCCCAGGGCCCAGGCCGCGGCGATCCGTGAGCCGGCCCGCAGCAACTCGACCTGCTCCGGCGCGGGCGGCGGCGGGGCGAACCGGTCGCCGTGCGGGGGAACCTCGGCGGAGTAGTCCAGCACGCCGGGAACGGGCCGCAGCATTCGGCCGCCCAGCGGGCGCAGGGACAGGGCCACCGTCTCATCGACCACCAGGTCGGCGGTCGCGTCGAGCCGGTCCTCAGCCACGAACAACGCGCTGAGGTGGGTCGTCGGTGGCAGCGTCGCGCCGGCGGTCACGGCGAGCGCGCTGATCCCGCCGTTCTCGCTGGTACCGCCGTTCTCGCTGGTACCGCCGTTCTCGCTGGTACCGCCGGTGTCGGTGAGGACGACCTCCAGCCCCGCCAACCAGCCGGCGAGCGGGATGACCAGGCCCAGCCAGTGCGTCGGCAGGTCGACCCCGATGCGGTCGCCGGCACCGAGTCCGAGGGTGTCGACGAGCATGTTCGCGGTCTTGGCGATCCAGTTGTCCAGCGTGGTGGCGGAGAACTCCACCCGTTCGCCGGTCGCGTCGTCGTAGAAGGTCACCAGCGGCCGGCTCGGGTCGGTGGCGAGTCGGTGGGCGAGCAGTCCGGCGATGCCTCGCATGCTCGCGGCGATGTCGCCGTCCGGCGGGCCGGCGGTGCCCGCCGGTCCCAGCAGTCGGACCGCGGATATCAGCCGCGGTGGCACCCTGGTCACGGCGTGCAGGAGGTGTCGGCGGGCACCGGCGTGGCGGCACCGACCGCGCCGGTGCCCCTCGCCGCGGTGCCCGTCATCGTGGCTGGACCTGTCGTGCTGGCTGGACCTGTCGTGCTGGCTGGAACCGTCGTCGTGGCTGGACCTGTGGTCGTGGCTGCACCTGTGGTCGTGGCTGGACCTGTGGCCGCCGCCAGGCCGGCGAAGGCGGTGCCGAGGACGACGACAAGTCCGTCCCCCGTCCGGGCGGGGTCCTCGACGGGCAGGCCGCCGGGCAGCTGGGCGGCCAGGGTGCGTGCCGCGGTCTGCTGGCCCGGGGGGTAGTGGATCTCGGTCGGTTCCTGACCGGTCGTCGTCGCCGTCGTCATCGCTCCAGTGAATCCGAGCGACCGCAGTGCGTCGACCGTGGCGGCGGCGAGCCCTGTCCGCCCCGACGCGTTGCGGACGGCGGCGACGCTGACATCGGCGGGTCCGACCGTGGTCCCGGCGGGGTCGGGGGGTGTCGCGGCCGGCGGGGCGGTGCCCGCGGGTCGCAGCGGCGCCAGCACCCGAGCGAGGCCGGCCTGGTCGGCGACCAGCACGGCGCCGTGTGGCGGGATCGTCCCCATCCCGTCGACGGCACCGTCGGTGGGCAGCGCTACCCGGGTGGGGACCGTGACGAAGTGAACCCCGCCCGCGCTCAGCCCGCTCGCCCGCTTTGCCAGGGTGAGCAGCGCGGTCTGGTCGAGTCCCTGGTCCACCCGAAGCGCCCCGCCGACGGCGCCGAGCAGCGCGGTGATCTTCGCCGGGTTGGTGAGCACGCCCGCGCCGGTCGCCGTCACCAGGAGCTTGGCGAGGAACTGCTGCTGGCGCAGGACGCGCAGCCGCTCGTCACCGAGGGCGTAGCGGGTGCGGACGAAGGCAAGCGCCTGCTCGCCGTTCAGCCGGTTCTGCCCGAGGTGGCCGTTCCAGCCGGACATCGTGTCGTGGAGGTTGCGGGTGCTGCCGTCGGGCAACGGCGTCACGCAGACGGTGACGCCGCCCACGGCTTCCGTCATCGTGCGGAACCCGGCAAGATTGATCGAGATCGTGTGATCGATCTTCAGGCCGGTGAGCGACTCCAGCGTGGTGACGAGCCCGGGCACGTCGGCGAGCTGGAGCACCTCGGTCAGCTTCGCGCGGCCGTCTCGGGACACGGCCCGCTCGGGTGGCACTACGGGCACGAGCATGTCGCGGGGGAAGGACAGCAGGGTCGCGGAGCCGTCCCTGGCGAAGTGAGCGATGATCGTCGTGTCCGACCGCACCCCGTCGACGACGCCATACTCCCCGCCGGTGCCCTCCCGGCTGTCGTCGCCGAGCAGCAGGATGTTCTGCTCGCCGGCCGCGCCTGCCGGCCGGGCACCGTCGATGTTCCAGTCCACCCGGGTGATGGCACCGTCGAAGTGCCGGTAGGCGGCCCAGCCCAGCGAGCTCAGCGTCAGGACGAGCGCGGACAGCAGCCCGGTAGCGGTGAGCGACAGCCGACGCAGGAACGAACGGTGCCGACGCGGTCGACGGGGATCGAGCTCGGGCGGCAGCGGCAAAGGTCGCTGCCGTGCGGGCCGTCCGCGTGGGCTGCTCGGGCGGTACAGCCCGGCCGGTGGTGCTGGCCGCGGTGGCACTGGGCGTGGAGGCACAGGGCGTGGAGGCACTGGCCGCGGTGGTGTTGGGCGCGGTGGTACTGGCCGTCGTGGCCTTGGGGGCGCCGCGGGCGGCTCCGGCGCCGGTGCTCTCTCGCGCCAGTGCCACAGGTCGGGCGGGTTGCGCGGGGTAGGCGGCGGCAACGCCGGACGGGCGTGGGGGCTCACGGGGTCGCGGACCCTCCTCGGTCAGGCGGTCCTCGTCGTTGATGCCGTCGGAATGCGCACCGCGGCCGTTGTAGGTGATGCGCGAGTGGTGCCGGTGATGTGGGTGATGCAGGCGATGCGAGCGACGCGAGTGTTGTGGGTGCTGGCTGTTGTGGCTATGACGTGTGGCGATGGGGGTCTGTGCCGTTTCCATCTGTTAAGACGTCTGGGGCGCGTGGGACGTTGCCAGGGTGAACACCAGCGGGCCCGTCAGGGGGTGGAGCGCGGGGCCGCACGTATTCCTTGGTCGTACCTGGCCCGGGTCGCGCGCACGGTGACCAGCGGTTGACCGCCGGGCCGAGGGTCGGCCGGCGATGTCCGGGGCCGTCGGGACCGGTCGGCGGGGTCGTTTACCCTTGCGTCAACCATGGATGAGCCGGAGACGACGCCCACCGAGAGCACCGACACCGCCGAGCCGGCCGTCGGCGCGGCCGGCCAGACGCCGTTGGAGATCGGCCCCGTCCCGTCACAACCTCGCTCGTCACGCCGGTCCCGGCCGCCCGAACACCCGTCCCCGGCGTCCGGGACCGGGAGTGCGGCACCCGAGACCGGGTCCGCGGTGGTGGGAACGGTGGGCGACGGCAGGCGCCTGCCCCGCCGGGCTCGGCGGGGGCCGCTGCTGCTGGTGCTCATCACCGCGGTGCACCTCGCGATGTTGCTCAGCTACGCCTTCGTGTACCCCACCTGGACGGGTTACGACGAGGCCCAGCACGTCGACATGGTCTACGGGCTGCAGCACGGCGCCGGCTGGCCCGCCCCCGGCGAGAAGATGATCGCCACCGGGGTGGCGGCGACCTCGGACGACTTCGATCGCGGTCGCTACCAGGACATGTTCCAGTCCGGGGGGAAGCGGCGCGGGGCCGCGCCGTTCGCGGAGATCGACCCGACACCGCGCGACCAGCGGAGGTCCTTCAACGCCCTCGGCGGTCCGAAACCGGTCGACGACGGACGCCTGTCCAACCAGATGGTGCAGCACCCACCGCTGATCTACGCCGCCGGGGCGGTGGTGTTGCGCGCCCTGCCCGGCTCCGATGACTGGGCCTACGACCAGCAGGTCTTCGTGCTGCGGCTGCTGAACATCCTGGTCGTCGCGCCGCTGCCGCTGCTGGCCTGGCTCGCCGCCCGCCGCTTCGGTCTCGGCGAGTCCTTGGCGCTCGCCGCGGCCGTCCTGCCGTTGGCGATCCCCGGGTTCACCCGGGTCGGCGCCACCTTCAACAACGACGGCATCCTCATGCTCACCACCGGTGGGCTCACCGTGGTCCTGGCCGGGGTACTGCGGGGCGACCTGCGTCGGCGCACCGCGTTGTGGGCCGGGCTGTGGCTTGGGCTTGCGCTGCTGTCCAAGGCGTTCGCACTCACCCTGCCGGTCATGATCGTCGCCGCCTACCTGGTGGGATGGCGGCGCCGTCGGGCGTCCGACCCGGCGGAGCCCGGCGTGCGCGGGTGGCGTCGGCTGTGGCGCGCCATCGTCTCCCTGCCGTGGCTTCCCGCGCTGCTGGCCGTCGGCCTTGGTCTCGCACTCGGTGGCTGGTGGTGGGTCCGCAACTACCTGCTGTACGACGCTGTCCAGCCAAACGGCTGGGCGACCAATCCACCGCGGCGGGAGCCGCTGCTGCTTCCCGACTCGTTCCTGACCTGGTTCTGGTACTTCTTCCGGACGATGATCTCGCGGTTCTGGGGCGGTCTCGGGATGTTCGAGCCGCCGCAGCTCTCCCCGATCGCGATCGTGCTCGCCACCGTCGCCGTCGTCGGGCTGAGCGTGCTGGCGGTCGTCGGCCGCCGCCGAGCCGGGCGGACCGACCGACAGTCGCTCGCGGCCGGGGTGGTGGTCCTGCTGCTTCCGGTCGCGTTCGCGTACCTCGAGGTCGGTCAGCGCAGTTGGGCGGAGTACCAGCGGTACACCCGCGGGATCGCCGTGCAGGGCCGTTATCTTTACCTCGGTCTGGTCGGGCTGGGGGTCGTGGTCGCCCTCGGCCTGCGCCGGGCGCTGCCCGGTCGCGAACGGCTGGCCCCGCTGATCCTGCTGGTTGGTGCGCTGCTCATGCAGGGCGCGGCGCTGCTCGCGATCTGCTCCTACTACTGGTTGCCGCGCCGGGTCTCGTTCACTCCGGCGCGGACTGTGGATGTGGTGTCGGCGATCGGCCGGTGGGCGCCGTTCCCGATCGCAGTGACGATCACCGTGTTCGTGCTGGCGGCGTTGCTGTTCGCCGGGACCATCGCCGCCGCCGTGGTGCAGGCCCGCCGGCAGCCGGCCCCAGCCCCCCAGGTCCCAGCCACCCCGGCGCCGGTCCGGTCAGGTTCCCGTCGTGGCGACGGAGACGCGGGAGTGGTCGCCCAACATGAGCCGGTGCGCCTTGGGCAGGGCGGCCGAGGGCACGACCTCGACGTCCCGGCCGATCAGTGAGTCCTCGATGCGCCCGATCCCGCGGATGGTCGCCCGCTCCAGGACGATCGAGTACTCGATCTCGGTTCGTTCGATCGTGCAGGAATGGAAGATTGAGGTGAACGGGCCCACGTAGGTGTCGACCAGGGTGGTCCCGCGCCCGATGATGGCCGGCCCGCGCACGGTGGAGCGGACCAGCGAGGCGCCGTCCTCGATCACGACCCGGCCCACGATCGAGCTGTCGGCGTCCACTGTGCCGTGGATCGCCGGCTCGATCGACTCCAGCAGGTGACGGTTGGTCTCCAGCATGTCGGCCAGCCGGCCGGTGTCCTTCCAGTAGCCCTCGACCAGGTGCGAGGCGACATCGAAACCGCCGTCGACCAGCCACTGGATGGCCTCGGTGATCTCCAGCTCACCGCGGGCCGACGGTTTGATCGACCGCACCGCCTCGTGCACGGCGGTACCGAACATGTAGACGCCGACGAGCGCGAGATTGCTCGGCGGGACCACCGGCTTCTCGACAAGCCGGACGATGCGGCCGTGCGCGCCAAGTTCCGCGACGCCGAAAGCGGAGGGATTGTCCACCTTCGTGAGGAGAATCAGCGCCTCCGGGGTGGCTCGCCGGAACTCCGTCACCAGGCTGGCGATGCCGCCGATGATGAGGTTGTCCCCGAGGTACATGACGAACGGTTCGTCGGCGAGGAAGTCGCGGGCGATGAGCACCGCGTGCGCGAGCCCGAGGGGCGCGTCCTGATGGATGTAGGTCACGCGGATCCCGAACGCGGCGCCGTCGCCGACTGCCGCCTCGATCTCGGCGGCCGTTTCACCGACGATGATCCCGACGTCGACGATCCCGGCGTCCCGGATGGCCTCGAGGCCATAGAAGAGCACCGGTTTGTTCGCAACGGGGACCAACTGCTTGGCGGATGTGTGCGTGATCGGCCGCAGCCGCGTACCCGAGCCACCGGCAAGGACGAGGGCCTTCATGATCCGAAACCTTATCGCGTCGCTTTTGAACTGACCGAAAGTAACAACAGGTGTGGCGGCTGTTATCGGATTGGACTGATCCCTTTTGCCGGGATGGCTGGTTGTCTGTCCCCCCAGGTGGCCCGTCTTTCCTACGGCATCGGGTTGGTGACGGGTGCGCGCCACCCGATACGGGTACGTTGAGTAGTCGAAGGGTTCGCTACGGCCAGCCTGGCCGGGACGCTGACCGGCCGGCCCTGGTGCCCTGCCCGAGAGACATTTCCGGCCGCCTGGGAGGGGGACACGGTGACCGAGGCGCCACCGCGTCCACCGGGCGATCCGCGGGCGGAAGGTCGTGCCGGGCGGGCTCGTCGGCGCGCTCACGTCCGTCGCCCCCCGGGGACTCGCCGGGCCGCGTTGGCGGGACACATCGTTCACGACGCCCGGCGGGAGCGCTCACCGCTGGGTCGGGTGGTGATCCTGCTGGCCGCCGCACTCTCGGCGCTGATCCTGGTGACCACGGTGGGCGGCTGGACCGCCTACGAGTACTTCGGCGCGCAGATCCACCGCATCCGGCTCGGCCTCGGCGACGACCGGCCGGCGGACGCCGCCTCCGGCACCCGCAACTTCCTCCTGGTCGGCTCGGACAGCCGGGCCGGCACCGGCGGCGAGTACCAGAGCCAGGGCGCGGTGACCGACGAGCGGTCGGACACCACCATGCTGGCCCATCTCGACGCCGACGGGACGACGACGATGGTCTCGTTTCCCCGTGACACCCTGGTGCGCATCCCCGGGCACGGCCGCGGCAAGCTCAACTCGGCGATCACGATCGGCGGTCCCAGCCTGTTGATCAGGACGATCGAGAATCTGACCGACATCAAGATCGAACATTACGTCTCCATCGATCTCGCCGGCTTCAAGGAGATGACCGACGCCGTCGGCGGGGTCACCGTGTGCGTCAAGCCGTTGCCCGGCGGGGGCCGGTCGAACCTGTACGACCCGTGGTCGCAGTGGCGTGGCCGGATCGGCGAGAACCGACTGTCGGGAGAGCAGGCCCTGGCGTTCGTCCGGCAGCGCCACGGCCTGCCGGACAACGATTTCGATCGCATCCGCCGTCAGCAGCAGTTCGTCGGGGCGGTGTTCACGCAGGCGACCTCGTCCGGCGTGCTCACCAACCCGGTGCGGCTGGAGAACCTGCTGCACGCCGCGACGAAGGCGCTCACCGTCGACGACGGGACGAGCATGAACGATCTGCGTGCGCTCGCGACGCGGCTGCGTGGCATGTCCGCCGACCAGATCCGGTTCGAGACGATCCCGGTGCACGCGCCCACCCCCGCCGAGGGCGGCAACGCCCTCGGCGAGCTGCCCCGCTTCGGCTCCGTGCAGCTCTACGAGCCCATCGCGCTGGAGAAGTTCCTCGCTCCGCTGCGCGGCCGGCCCGGCCGGGCAGCGGCACCGGCGGTGAGCCCGTCGCCGACGGCGACCCCGGCGAAGGTGACCGTCGACGTCTACAACGGCGCCGGGGTCAGCGGCCTGGCCACCTCGGCCGCTGCCGCGCTGGACCGGGCCGGCTTCCAGGTCGGGCCAGCACGAACCTGGCGCGCCGGCGTCCAGCGCACCACCCAGGTGCGCTACCACCCGGGTGCGGTGGATGCCGCGCGGACGGTCCAGGCCGCGGTACCCGGCAGCCGGCTGCAGCAGGACGCCGAGGTTCCCGCCGGCCGGGTGAGCCTCGTTCTCGGCACCTCCTTCGAGATGGGCACGATCACCGCGGCGCCGTCCGCCGCCGGCGCCGCGGGGCCAGCCACCGAGGGCTCACCGGCGGGCGCGTCCGTGGGCGCCGCCTCCGGTGGGG
>NZ_JAMQQF010000190.1 GCF_023716945.1 Frankia sp. AiPs1
GCCCAAGCGCCCGACCGCCGGTCACGTTCGGACAGCCCGGCCGCGCCGCCGCGGCCCCGCGAACCCGCTCCGGGGAGGGGGCCGTGTGCGGCGTGGCGGGCATCGCCAGACTGGAGGGGTGCCGCCCGCCTCGCCGCCGAATCAGGTCCGCGGTCCGCGTGACGGCGACGACGGGCGGCGTCCTGGTGACCCCGTCCCGCCGCCGGTCGTCGTCGTCAGCGTGGACCTTGTTCTGCTGACCCTGCGCGGCGGCCGGCTCTGCGTCCTACTGATCCGCGGGGACCCGCCGTTCGATGCGGCCTGGGCCCTGCCCGGCGGTTTCGTCGACGGCGACGAGGACCTCGACACCTCGGCGTCGCGCCAGTTGTGGGCCGAGACCGGGGTGACCACGACTGGCCATCTCGAACAGTTGCGCACCTACGGCGGCCCGCACCGGGACCCGCGGGGGCCCGGGGTCAGCGTCGCCTATCTGGCCCTGCTGCCGAACCTGCCGCAGCCGGCATCCGGCCAGGACGGCCCTCGTGCCCGGTGGTGGCCGGTGGCGGACCTCGGCTCCCCGAACGGCCCCGCGCTGGCCCTCGACCATCCACGGATCGTCGCCGACGGGGTCGAACGGGCTCGCGCGAAGCTGGAGTACACCCCGCTGGCCGCCGCCTTCTGCGCGGACCACTTCACCCTGGCCGACCTGCGTCGCGTCTACGAGGCTGCCTGGGACGTCGGGCTGGACCCGCCGAACTTCCGGCGCAAGGTGCTGTCCACGCCCGGGTTCGTCGTCCCGGTGGGCCGGCGCACCTCCCCGCGCGGCGGCGGCCGGCCCGCGGAGCTGTACCGGCGCGGCTCGGCCACCGCGTTGCACCCGCCGCTGCTGCGCCGCTCCGTCTGACCGTCGCCCGCCGTCTCGCCTCAGCCGCCTCACCTCAGCGACCTCGGCCGCCTCGCCGCGCGCCGTCAGCGGGGCGTGCGCCGTTGCATGTCACCGTGCCCGGCGACGGGTCACGGCGCGGGAATGGCGTAACAATAGGCCTCGTGTCTGTCACCACCGTGTCGCCACTCGACGTCGAGGAAGTCGACGAGGCCCTCGACGACGATCGGCCGTGGGTCACGATCGTCTGGAACGATCCGATCAACCTCATGTCGTACGTGACCTACGTCTTTCAGAAGTTGTTCGGCTACACCAAGTCGAAGGCCACCGAGCTGATGCTCGACGTCCACCACAAGGGGCGGGCCTCGGTCGCCACCGGTACCCGGGAGGAGATGGAGGCCGACGCGGAGCGCCTGCACGCATACGGACTGTGGGCGACGATCGCCCAGGACTGACCGATCTGGACGAGTCAGCCCAGGCAGCCCGGCGCCCGTAGCGGTCCCTGGAAGCTGACCGGAGGTCAGGAGGCGTCTTGAGGCTCGATCCACCCACCGGCCCTCGCCTCGGGGCTCGATCGGCCACCGGCCGTCGCCTCTTCCTCATCCCTGTGTGACCAATCGTGCGCTGGATCGGTCTCGCGCCAGCCTGGCATTTCCCAACGATGAAGCTCCACTGGAGCAACGGGGCCACAAAGGGCTAGCTGGATCGGGGTCGGTCTGACCCGGGCCCGGCGAGGCTGGCCACCGGTAGTGGGCGGCGCCGGCGTGGGCCGGCTGGCCGGGCCGGCTGGCCGGGGTGGCCGGTGGCGTGTGCTTCTGGCCGGGTTGGACTGAATGCCGGGGCCCGGTCGGCCCGGCCGTGGGCCATGGTCCGACAATGTGCTTGGCGGGTCGAGAAGGCGCGGGCGGGATACGTTCGGATCGGTCCGGCCGGAGGCCCGGGGCGGCGATTCCGAAAAGCCCGATGAATCCGTATTCCCCATTTTTGGGGCAACCTATGCGTTCCGCGCCTCGGTTCTGTCGGCCGTCGAGGATGAATCCGGGCTGTGCGTATCGGCCACCGAGGAAAATTCGAGTCCGTCGTCCGGAATATTCGGGTAATTGGGCTGTCGCCTGCTCCGGCGGGCGTCGCGCGGCTACCACATGACTCCGCTCGGTGCTGGGTTAAACGGCGTCCGCATCGCAAAATTGGCCAGATTTCGGGTGGGGCGACCGAGCTACCCCTTCTCGGGGATCGCCCCCGAAAACGCCTCCGGATGACCGGGCCAGCCGCCGGTCGCACACCGGCCGGCGTCCGGTCGGCGCCGACCCCGAGACCCTGGGGCCCGCGCCGATGCGGCACGCAGGGCCGCCCTACCCGCTCGACTAGGCTGGCGATGGTCAACCGCCGGACGTCCGCCGCGGCCCGCCGCGCGCCCGCCCCAACCCAGGCGATGGCGCCGTAGGACCCGTGGCGCGAACGGTCGAGCCGCTGCGGCGGCGGCGGCGTCGGCGTCGGCGGTGACCGACGAGAGATCCGCGGGCGGGCGCTGCGGACGAGCGGTGATGGAGGGCACGACGTCGTGGCTGCTGACGGTTTCCGTCGCACCCGGTCCGGGATCGAGCTGCGGCTGCCGCAGTGGGAGTCGGCACTGCTGTCCCAGCTCGTCGGCCAGATCGAGGCGCTGCTCGAACCGCCGCCCGTCGAGGACCCGCTGGAGGCGATGGTCGGGCTGCGCGACACCGCCCCGCCCCCGCCCGAGGACCCGGCGATGGCCCGGCTGCTTCCCGACCCGTACCCGGACGACCCGATGGCCTCCGGGGACTTCCGGCGCCGCCGCACCGACGACCTGCTCGCCCGCAAGCGCGACGCCGCCCGTCGGGTACTGGCTGCCATGCCCGCTCCCGGGTCCGTGCTCGTCCTCGACGAGGACGCTGCCCAGGACTGGCTGACCACGTTGAACGACTTGCGGCTGTTCCTGGGCACCCGTCTCGCCCTGACCGACGACGACTCCACCGACGAGCTGGAGCGGATGGACCCCGAGGATCCGCGCTACCCGCTGGTGGCGACGTACGTCTTCTTGACCGGGCTGCTCGACGAGCTGACCCGGGCGCTGGACTAGGCCTGGACTAGGCCTGGACCAGGCCCTCGCGCCGATCCGGGGCGGTCTCGTCGCCCGGACCGCCCAGACCGCCCCTTCCGCGTCGTACGGTGGGCCAGTGCTGCGCATCGACCGTGCCTTCTACGAGGCGATCGTCGCCCATGCCCGCCGTGATCATCCTGATGAGGCGTGCGGGGTCGTCGCCGGCCCGGAGGGTTCGGACCGGCCGGAGCGGTTCATCCCCATGGAGAACGCCGAGCGTTCACCGACCTTCTACCGCTTCGATTCGAAGGAGCAGCTCCGGGTCTGGCGGGAGATGGACGACCGCGACGAGGAACCCGTCGTCATCTACCACTCGCACACCGCGACCGAAGCGTTCCCGTCCCGCACGGACATCTCCCTGGCCGCCGAGCCCGGTGCACACTACGTGCTGGCCTCCACCCGGGAGCCCGACCACACCGAGTTCCGGTCCTTCCGGATCGTCGACGGCGTGGTCACCGAGGAGCCGGTGGAAATCGTCTGAGGGCCTGGCATGTTGCAGTGGCCTGGGACGTTGCAGTGGCCTGGGACGTTGCAGGGGCCTAGGACGTTGCAGCGGCGGAGCCGACGTGCGATGGCGCGCGGCAAGGGGGTGACGGCGTGACCGGTTCCGGTTCCGGCGGTGCGCGAGCGAGACGGTCCGGGACACCGTCTCCGCCTGCACGAGCTGAATCGGGGACAGCCGCGCCGTCGTCGGGGCATCCTGGGCCTGCGAGTGGCGAAGTCCCCGCCCCGGTGCGTCCCGGCCATCTGGGCTGACACCCCGCAGACCCCCGCCCGCGTAACCATCCCGCCCGTCCGGGCGGCGCCTCGGTCGAGCCCGACCGCTGGCACCCGCGAAAGGAGCACCATGGCAGTCCAGGTCCGTGTGCCGACGATCCTGCGCAGCTACACGGGAGGTTCGAAGCTGGTCGAGGGCACCGGCGACACCGTCGCCGCGCTCTTCCTCGACCTCGACTCCCGGCACTCCGGGCTGCGTGGCCGGCTGGTGACCGGTGAGGACGGAGCCGAGCTGCACCGGTTCGTCAACATCTACGTCAACGACGAGGACGTGCGTTTCCTCGGCGGCCTCGACGCCAAGCTCAACGACGGCGACGAGGTCACCATCCTGCCCGCGGTCGCCGGCGGTTCCATCGCCAGTTCGCCCCGCGTGCCCGCCGGTCAGCACTGAGCCGAGCGGCAGGTCCGACGCATGCGTTTCGACTCCCTGGCCGACTCGGTCGGCCGGACCCCGCTGGTCGGGCTTCCACGACTGTCCCCGTCGCCGGAGGTCCGGCTGTGGGCGAAGCTGGAGCAGGACAACCCGACCGGTTCGATCAAGGACCGGGCGGCGCTGTGGATGATCGCCGACGGCGAGAAGCGCGGCCTGCTCGTCCCCGGCGCGACCGTGCTGGAACCGACCTCCGGCAACACCGGCATCTCGCTGGCCATGGTCTGCCGTCAGCGGGGTTACCGGCTGGTCTGCGTCATGCCGGAGAACACCTCGGTGGAACGCCGCCAGCTCCTGCAGATGTGGGGCGCCGAGATCCGGTATTCGCCCGCCGCCGGCGGCTCCAACGAGGCGGTCGCCGTCGCGAAACGGCTTGCCGCCGAGAACCCCGACTGGGTCATGCTCTACCAGTACGGCAACCCGGCGAACGCCCAGGCGCACTACGAGACGACCGGCCCGGAGATCCTCGAGGACCTGCCCGCCATCACCCATTTCGTCGCCGGCCTCGGGACGACCGGCACCCTGATGGGTACCGGTCGATACCTCAAGGAACGGGTGCCCGACATCACGATCGTCGCCGCCGAGCCCCGCTACGGGGAGCTGGTGTACGGCCTGCGCAACATCGACGAGGGCTTCGTGCCCGAGCTGTACGACCCGTCGGTGCTCACCTCGCGCTACTCCGTCGGTCCGCGCGAGGCCCTGCGCCGCACCCGCGAGCTCGTCCAGGAGGAGGGCATCTTCGCCGGGATCTCCACCGGAGCCATCCTGCACGCCGCGATGGCCCAGGCCGATCGGGCGGTCCGGGAGGGCAAGCCAGCCGAGATCGCCCTCATCGTCTGCGACGGCGGCTGGAAGTACCTGTCCACCGGCGCCTACGCCGGCACCCTGGAGGAGGCGGAGGCGGCGTTGGAGGGCCAACTCTGGGCGTAGCCCCGTAGATCGCCTTCGGCGATCTACGGGGACCCCTCGCCCACGGCGCCGTTCGGGGTTTTCGTCAGATCGCCTTCGGCGATCTTCCTGGGGGAGCCGTGGGGGCCTTCAGCGATCTACTTGCTCAGGCGGTGAGGATCTCGCCGAGCAGGGCGGACAGGTCGCGGAAGGCCAGACCGCGGTGGCTGATCGCGTCCTTCTCGGCCGCGGTCAGCTCGGCGTTGGTCCGGGTCTGGCCGCCGGCGAGGAACAGTGGGTCGTAGCCGAAGCCGGCCTGGCCGCGGGGCTCGGTCAGCAGGACCCCGCGCAGCTCCCCGTGCGTCACGCGCTCCACGCCGGCGGGGGTGACCAGGGCCGCCGCGCAGACGAAGGCGGCGCCGCGCCGCTCGGGCGGCACGTCGTCGAGCTGGGCCAGTAGCAGGGCGTTGTTCGCCTCGTCGCGCTCGACGCGGGTGCCGTCCCGGCGTCCGGACCAGCGGGCCGAGCGCACGCCGGGCATGCCGGCCAGCTCGTCGACCGCGAGCCCGGAGTCGTCGGCGACGGCGGGCAGGCCGGTCTGCTCGGCCGCCGCCCGCGCCTTGATCAGGGCGTTCTCGGCGAAGGTGGTGCCGGTCTCGGCCACGTCCTCGCCGTCGGGGAGAGCCACAAGTTCCACCGACAGGCCGCTGGCCGCCAGGATGCGGCGCAGCTCCGTCAGCTTCGCCTCGTTGCGGCTGGCGAGCACCACCTTCACCGGCTTCGCGGTCAACGTGTCCCCTCCGGTCGGGCCGGACCCGCCGGTGCCGGACCGCGCAGCGCCTCGGCCTGGATCTCCGTGAGCTGGGCGCAGCCGAACATGGCGAGGTCGAGCAGGCTGTCGAGCATCGCCCGGTCGAACGGGGCGCCTTCCGCGGTGCCCTGTACCTCGACGAACCCGTCCGCCCCGGTGCAGACCACGTTCATGTCGGTGTCCGCGGTGGAGTCCTCGGTGTAGGCGAGGTCGAGCATCGCTTCGCCCCGCACGACCCCGACGCTCACCGCGGCGACGCTCGTCGTGATCGCCGCGGGCCGGCCGAGCCAGCGGGCGGCGTCGACCAGCGCGACGTAGGCGCCGGTGATCGCGGCGGTGCGGGTGCCGCCATCGGCGAGCAGCACGTCGCAGTCGATGGCGATGGTGTTCTCGCCAAGGGCGGCCAGGTCGATGCAGGCCCGCAGGCTGCGCCCGATCAACCGGGAGATCTCGTGGGTGCGCCCCCCGATCCGGCCACGCACCGACTCGCGGTCGTTGCGGGTGTTGGTGGCCCGCGGCAGCATCGAGTACTCGGCCGTCACCCAGCCCAGGCCGCTGCCCTTGCGCCAGCGAGGGACACCGGTAGTCACGGAGGCGGCGCACAGCACCCTGGTCCTGCCGGCGCTGATCAGCGCCGACCCCTCGGCGTGCTCCTGCCAGCCCCGCAGGATCGTCACCTGCCGGAGTTCGTCCGATTTTCTGCCATCGACTCGTGTCACGCCCGCGACACTATCGGCCCGCCCCGGACACGCCGGCCCCGCCTGACGGGACCCGGCCCGCCTGGCCGGACCGGCCCGGCCTGGTCCGATCGGGCGACGGAGTCAGATCTCGAAGGTGGCGCCGGGCGTGGCGATGGTCAGGTTCCCGCCGAACGCCCCGGCCGCCTCCTCCTCCGAACGGGCGGCGTTCCCCCAGGGGACGAGATGGGTCAGCACCAGCCGCCCCACGCCGGCCTTCTGCGCGTGCTCGCCGGCCTCCCGGCCGGTCAGGTGCAGGTCGGGCGGGTTGTCCTCGTCGTCGAGGAAGGACGCCTCGCACAGGAACAGGTCGCTGTCGCGGGCGAGCCGGACGAGCCGGTCACACGCGCCGGTGTCGCCCGAGTAGGTGAGTACCCGATCCTCTGCCGTGACCCGGACGCCGTACGCCTCGACCGGGTGCGCCACCCGGGTCAGGTCGATGCGGAACGGTCCGACGTGCAGGCAACCGGCGCCGATGGTGCGGAAGTCGTAGATGTCGGCGAGGCTGTCCTCCGGCCACTTCTCGAACGCCCCGCACAGCCGTTCCTGGGTGTTGATCGGGCCGTAGACGGGGAGCTTGGGCGGCATGCCCTCGGGGTGGTAGCGCCGCGCGTAGGAGTTCGCCACCAGGTCCAGGCAGTGGTCGCCGTGCAGGTGACTGAGCAGGACCGCGTCGATGTCGCGCAGATCGCAGTGCCGCTGCAGTTCACCCATCGATCCGTTGCCCGCGTCGAGCACGAGCCGGAACCCGTCCGACTCCACCAGGTACGACGAGCAGGCGGAGGCCGGCCCCGGGTACGTGCCGGAACAGCCGAGAATGGTCAGTTTCACCGTGGCACCACCGGGCTCTGCTGGGAGGAATCCTGATCCGCCGCGGGTCGGGCGGTCCAGACGGCTGCGGTCGAGGTCCTGGTGGCGGGCGGCGCCGACGGCGCCGACGGCGCCGGGAGGGAGGGTTCCCCGGACGCCACGGCCGAGACCTGGACGAGTTCGGGCCCGAGGAACCTGCGCCCCACGCGGGTGAACAGCGCCGGGTCACCTGTGGTCAGGAAGCGGTGGCTGGGTGGTGGTAGGTCCGGGTCCCGGAACAGTCCGTCCCGCGCGAGCACCCGGTAGGTGTCCTTCGCCGTCTCCTCGGCACTGCTCACCAGCGTCACGCCCTCTCCCATCACGAGACCGATGACCCCGGTCAGCAGCGGGTAATGGGTGCATCCGAGTATCACTGTGTCGACGTCGGCCTCCTGCAGCGGTGCGAGGTATGCCTCGGTCAGTCCTAGTAGCTGCCGCCCGGAGGTGATGCCCCGCTCGACGAAGTCGACGAACGCGGGGCAGGCGACACCGGTCAGGTCGACGCCCGCGGCAGCCGTGAAGGCGTCGTCGTAGGCGCGGCTGCCGATCGTGGCCACCGTGCCGATGACGCCCACCCGACCGCTGCGGGTCGCCGCCACCGCGCGTCTGGTCGCCGGCATGATCACTTCAACGACCGGAACGCTGTAGCGTTCCCGCGCGTCGCGCAGGCACGCCGCGCTGGCCGTGTTGCAGGCGATCACGAGCAGCTTCACCCCCTCGTCGACCAAGCGATCAAGACACTCGAGGGCGTAGCGGCGTACCTCGGCGATGGGGCGTGGTCCGTAGGGTGCCCGTCCGGTGTCGCCGAGATAGACCAACGGCTCATGCGGAAGCTGGTCCAGAATGGCGCGCGCCACCGTAAGACCGCCTACTCCGCTGTCGAACACCCCGACCGGCGCGCCACTCATGAGCGATCAGACTAAGCCGGAAACCCGGTGCTCACCCTGTGGCTGTCATCACGAAACCTTTGTCCAATACGGGACAGCAGGGGCAAGTCGCACATCGTGGCGATCTGTCCGGCGCTTCGGGTTGCCTCGCCGCGTGTCATACGTCGTTGCTACCCATGCTCCGGACCCGGTGTGCCGGGGCCGGACGATGTGTGGCGGGGTCGACATCTCTCGGCGGCCCCCTGGCCGCAGAGGAAATCGCAGCTTCCGACCGATCGGATTGGGAACGATCCGGTGCGGTCCGCTCGTCCTCTCGCGACGAAAGGTGCCCGACTGGCAGCGGCATACGGGTAGAGGGACCTCAAACGGGGTGTACGCTAGAACTGCCTGTAATCGATCAGTGACTAATAGCTATCGACCAGGTAGGTTGAGGACGCGGCTGAGGTGTCCGGGTCGTTCCCATCCGTCCCCGAACCGCGATGCCCCAGTCGCATCCTCGAGCTCGGCGGCGTCCGGTCGGGGCATCCATGGGGATGCCCCGACCGGCACCGTCGGGCCAGTGCCCGTGATCCGCGGGCACCGGCGCCGGAGTGCCCCCGTCCGGCTGCCCGGTGGGGTTGCCGACCGGCCCGCCGCGTGGCGCCGGCTGGGCATGATCCGTCCGCGTTTCAGGCCGTAAGCCGTTCCTCGATGTCCCCCAGTGCCCCTACCATGACGAGATGCTGTGATTGTCGCCGCCGTGGGCTGGGTATGTCATCGAATGTCAGCAGGCGATGACGGTGCGTCACCACGCGTCGGCGCCGTGGGCGGGTGCCGTCGGCCCACCGCTGCGTCGCGGCCGCCGACCCGAGGACGGACGGAGTAAGCGGGATGATCGCCGTCAAACCGCCCTCCCGGCTTGTCGGGTTGGCGTCGATCGAGGTCGTAGCCCTGGCGAGGGCGATAGGAACGTGCCTATGGCACGGTTCCTCGCTGCGGTCGCCGCGGGCGTCGCCCTCCTGGTGGGAGGGCTGGTCACCCTGGCGCTCGTGCTCCCACCCGCCTACAGCTCTCTGGTCCCGTTCGTCATCATCCTCGTCGTCGTGGGGGTCAACATCACTGCCTGGCTTGTGATCCCGCATGTTGTCGGCTCGGCGTCCGGAGCCGAGGAGCGTCCGGCGCCCGCGCACGCCGACTCCGGCGGTGGCTCGTCGCTCGGCCTCGCCCAGGCCGGGTTCGACTGGCCGAGTGCAGACCTGGCCGCCGAACCGAGCGCTGACGAATGGTCGTCGTGCTGGGACTATGCCGGTCGCGACGGCGCCGACGACGATCGCTGGTAGGAACGGCTCCGCCCAGGCCGGCGGGCGCACGACTCACAGCAGCACGGCGACCAGCGCGGCCAGCCACAGCGAGGCCGCGTGCAGCGACTGGTCGGCCAGGTACATGCCGTTCATCCCGTTTTCGGCGAGCTCGGCGAAGTCGCCGCCTCCCGTCCTGGTCAGCAGCCAGCGCACGGCCGACCGGCGGTCCCACAGCGCGTGGGTGACCACCGAGATCGTCAGCCCGGCGACGGCCCCGGGCGCGGACAGCCGCAGGTCGAGCCCGATCCCCGCCACCGTCACCATCACCACGATGACCGCGTGATACGCGGCCAGGTGGCGTCCCAGCGCCGCCCAGCCGGCCGGGCCCGGGGTCGTCTTCAACCGGGCCTGGGCGTCGGTCTGGCCCAGCACATGATCGGCGAGCTGGTGTGCCGCGAACAGTGTCACCAGCAGGACCGCGAAGGTGACGGCCCTGGTCATGAGGTGGGGGCGGGGCGTCGGGACGGAGCTGCGCTCATCGTCAATCCTGCTCTGCGCCCAACACCCGGGCGGGCCGGGCGGGCCGCGGACGGCTCGGGGCCGCCCACTGGTGGCTCCGTCGGCGGGCGGCACGCCCCGGGC
>NZ_JAMQQF010000191.1 GCF_023716945.1 Frankia sp. AiPs1
GGCGGGGCCGGCGGGGCCGGCGAGGTTGCACTGGTCGCGGTCATGGCGGCCAACAACGAGACGGGGACGCTCAACGATCCCCGACCGGTCGCCGTTCTCGCCCACGAGGCCGGCGCTCTGTTCCTGTGCGACGTCACCCAGGCGTTCGGCCGCATCCCGGTCTCGGTCGCCGAGATGGGGATCGACCTCGCCACCGCGTCCGCGCACAAGATCTACGGTCCCAAGGGCACCGGTGCGCTGATCGCCGGCCGGTCGGCGCGGGCGCGCCTCGTGCCGCTGATCCACGGCGGCGGGCAGGAACGCGGCCTGCGCGCTGGCACCCTCAACACCCCCGGCATCGTCGGCTTCGGCGCCGCGGCCCGCATCGCCGCGGCCCTGTTGGACGACGAGGCCACTCGGCACCGGGCCCAGACGGAGCTGCTGTTCGACCTGCTCGTCGGCTGGCTCGGGGTGGGTGCCCTGGAGGTCAACGGGCCGATCGAGGACGGCACCGGCCGGCCCGGCCCGATCCGGCTGCCGAACACGCTGAACCTGCGGTTCGTCGGCGCCGACGCCGATGCGGTCCAGTCCTGCCTGCCGGACGTGGCGGTGTCCGCGGGCTCCGCCTGCCACGGCGCGGGGAACGAACCGTCCCCGGTGCTGCTGGCGATGGGCCGCTCGGCGACCGCCGCGCGGGAAAGCCTGCGGTTCAGCGTGGGCCGGTTCACCACCGTCGACCAGATTCACGCCGCCGCTGCCACGGTGGCCCGCGCCGTGCTCCGGGTGCAGTCCCTGCGGGCGGTCGGGTCCGGCGAGCTCCCCCAGCCCGCCGAGCCCGCCGAGTCCGCGCGGCCCGGTGCGAGCGACCGGCCGCCCGTCGGCTGGTCCGGCGCGGTCACCCCGCCCACGGGGCGGACCCCGGAACTTCCCGTTCCCCGATCTGCCCTGCCCTGAATGACCGGCCCGCGCTGCCAGTCTCGCCACGTCGTGGTCCTGGCACTCCCGGCGCGGGATCGCGACGTCGAGATGAGGTCCCTCATGCCCACCGAGCAGTTGTCCGAACGGCCCGAAGGGGCCAGACGGCTGGAGAACGTGGTCATCCGCTTCGCCGGCGACTCCGGCGACGGCATGCAGCTCACCGGTGACCGGTTCGGCGCCCAGGCGGCCGCGATCGGTAACGACGTGGCAACGCTGCCGAACTACCCGGCGGAGATCCGCGCCCCAGCGGGCACCGTGGCCGGCGTGTCGAGCTACCAGCTCCACATCGCCGACCACGACATCCGGACCCCCGGTGACCAGCCTGACGTCCTCGTCGCCATGAACCCCGCGGCGCTCAAGGCCAACGTCGCCGAGCTGCGCCCCGGCGGCGTCATCATCCTGGACACCGACGCGTTCACGGTGCTGGGTCTGGAGAAGGCCGGCTACGACGTCGACCCGCTCACCGACGGTTCGCTCGACGCCTTCCAGGTGCACGGGATCAACCTGACCGGGTTCGCCGCGGCCGCCGTCGCCGATCACAACCTCAAGCGCAAGGACGCCGCGCGGACGAAGAACATGTTCGCCCTCGGCCTGGTGTCCTGGATGTTCAGCCAGCCGATCGAGGACACGATCGCCTACCTGCACAAGCGCTTCGCCTCGAAGCCCGACGTGCAGGCCGCGAACGTCTCCGCACTGCGCGCCGGCTGGATCTACGGCGAGGCGAGCGAGGCCTTCGCGAACGTGTACGAGGTGAAGCCGGCCCCGCTCCCGGCTGGCACCTACCGGCACATGAAGGGCAACAAGGCCGTCGCCTACGGCCTGGTGGCCGCGGCGCACCAGGCTGGGATGCCGCTGTTCCTCGGCGCCTACCCGATCACCCCGGCGTCGGAGATCCTGCACGAACTGTCCGCGCTGGCCTCCAACGACGTGCGGTCCTTCCAGGCCGAGGACGAGATCGCGGCCATCGGCGCGGCGATCGGCGGGTCCTACGCCGGCATGCTCGGGGTGACCGTCACCTCGGGTCCCGGGATGGCGCTCAAGGCCGAGGCCCTCGGCCTCGCCGTGATCATGGAGCTGCCGCTCGTCATCGTCAACGTGCAGCGCGGTGGGCCGTCCACCGGCCTGCCCACCAAGACCGAGCAGTCCGACCTGCTGCAGGCGATCTACGGCCGGCACGGCGAGGCGCCGATGCCGGTGATCGCGGTGCGCTCGGCGGCGGACGGCTTCGACGCCGCGATGGAGGCCGCGCGGATCGCGCTGGCCTACCGCACCCCGGTCATCCTGCTCTCCGACGCCTACATCGCCAACGGCAGCGAGCCGTGGCGGGTCCCCGAGATCGAGGAGCTGCCGTTCATCGGGATCGACCTGGCCACCGAGCCGAACGGGGTCGACGCCGAGGGCAACCCGGTCTTCCTGCCCTACGCGCGTGACCCGATCACCCTCGCCCGGCCGCTGGCGATCCCCGGCACCCCGGGGCTGACCCACCGGATCGGTGGCCTGGAGAAGGCCGACCTCACCGGCGCGGTGTCCTACGACCCGGACAACCACGACCTCATGATCCGGACCCGGCAGTCGAAGATCGATGGCATCGACGTGCCGCCGCTGGAGGTCGAGGACCCGAGCGGCCCGCCCGGATCCGGTGCGGACGTGCTCGTGATCGGCTGGGGTTCGACGTGGGGCCCGATCGGGGAGGCCTGCCGGCAGGTGCGGGCCGAGGGCATGAAGGTCGCCCAGGCGCACCTGCGCCACATCGTGCCGCTGCCGGCGAACCTCGCCTCGGTGCTCTCCGAGTACCACACCGTGCTCGTGCCCGAGATGAACCTCGGCCAGCTCGCCGGCCACCTGCGCCGCGAGACCCTGATCGACACCGTCGGTTACAACCAGACCCGCGGGATGCCGTTCCGGACGGCGGAGCTCGCCTCCGTCATCACCCGGGTGATCCAGGGAATCGACGAGGACGCCGCGGGAGCCGCGGGCACGAAGCCGGTCGGCGACGTCGGCGCGCGCCGCGCGGCGCTGTCGGAGGCGGGGGCGGCGAAGCCCGCGGCCCACGCCGGCACTGCCACTGCTACCCAGCACGACGGGACCCGGGAGGCGGGACGATGAGCACGGTCAACGGAAAGGCCGAGGAGCCGGTCGGCGGCGCGAGCGGCCGGCGGGCGCCGACGGTGGCGGACTTCACCACCGGCCAGGAAGTTCGCTGGTGCCCCGGCTGCGGGGACCACGCGATCCTGTCGACGATGCGCGGGCTGCTGCCGGCCCTCGGCGTCGCCCCCGAGAACACCGTGGTGGTGTCCGGCATCGGCTGCTCCTCGCGGCTGCCGTACTACCTCGACACCTACGGCATCCACTCCATCCACGGTCGGGCGCCGTCGTTCGCGACCGGTATCTCGATCAACCGGCCGGACCTGTCGGTCTGGGTCGTCACCGGTGACGGCGACGCGCTGGCCATCGGCGGCAACCACCTGATCCACGCGCTGCGGCGCAACGTGAACCTCAAGATCCTCCTGCTCAACAACCACATCTACGGGTTGACCAAGGGGCAGGCCTCGCCGACGTCCAAGGTCGGCACCATCGGCCCGTCGAGCCCGTTCGGCTCGCTCGACAACCCGTTCAACCCGATCGCGCTCGCGCTCGGGGCCGGGGCGACGTTCGTGGCCCGCACGATCGACACCGACCGCCGCCACCTCACGGCGACGCTGACCGCCGCCGCGGCGCACAAGGGCGCCGCGCTGGTGGAGATCCGGCAGGGCTGCCCCACGTTCAGCGCGATCCCCCGCCAGCCCAACCGGGCCGCCGGCGAGACGAGCCCCGCGGAGTCGGACGACCCCTCGGCGCCCGAGCACGGCCCGATCCGGCTCTCCCCTGGCCTGCCGATCGTCTTCGGCGCCAAGGAGCAGTGGGGCATCGTCCGCGACCCGAGCACCGGTGAGCTGGGCATCGGCCACGGCGGCGACTCCCGCGTCGTCGTCCACGACCCGGGCACCCAGAACTCCACCTACGCCTACGCGCTCGCCCGCCTGGCGGAGACGTCGCTCGCCGAGCCGCCGATCGGGGTCTACCGGTCGGTCTCCGCGCCGAGCTTCGACCAGCTCTACCAGGAGCGGCTGGCCACGGCCCGCCCCGATGGCCGCGGTGACCTGCGGACGCTGCTCAAGGGCACCGACTCCTGGACGCACGCCGGCTAGCACCCAGATCGCCGGCCGGGGAGCTGCGCCCCTGGCCGGGGCGGACGGGCGGCCGGGCGGACCGCCCGTCCCGCGATGTGAGGGGACCAGACCGACTTCGGTCGGCCTGGTCCCCTCTTGTGGGTGCCCGCGTTCTGGCCTGTGTCGCTCTCCTGTGCGGGTCCACTCTCCTGTGCGGGTCCGTTCTCCTGCGCGGGCGGCTCTCCCGCGCGTGCCGTCGCCTTGGGTGTGCCCTCGCTTTGTGGGTGGCCTTTGCCTTTTGGGTGGCCTCCGTGGCGTCCAGCCGGCTGCGGGCGAGGCCCGTTGGTGGCACGACCGGATCGACCGTCGCGGAAGCCGCCCGGGAATACCGCGTCGGCCGACCCCGGGTGGGGGAACCGGTTCGGGCGGGAAGTCCAGGGAAAAGCGGCAGTCCAGGGATGCCGGGCAGTCCAGCGAAAGGCCGGCGTGGGAGAGCGGCGCCGTTCACGGCATTGTTCGTCGGCGGCGTCTCATGACAAAACCGCCGGTCGGCCGCTTCGCTGCGGCCGACCGGCGGTTTGCTGTGACGTTGAAAGGCCGGTGCCCGGACGGGGGTGGTCCTGAGCACCGGCCGTAGCCGGCGGTCCCGCTGACGCCGTGGCCGCGTCAGCCTTCGCCGGCGGCTTGTGCCGTCAGCGTCCGTACCCCGCGACGTAGGGGGTGTCGACCCTGATCGGGCCGACCCTGCCCGCGCCGCCCGGATCGCCGACGGGTGCATCCCGCCCAGGCAGGATGGTGGTGAAGAAGCGGGCCTCGTCCGCGACGAACTCGGCTTCCGCCTGCGGTACCAGCCTGACACTCATGATCGCGTCGACCGGACAGGCCGACTCACACGCCCCGCAGTCGATGCACTCGTTCGGATTGATGTACAGCTTCCGCGCGCCCTCATAGATGCAGTCGACCGGACATTCGCCCAGGCAGGCGGTATCCTTCACATCAATGCAGGCGGACGTGACGACAAACGTCATGAGTGCCTTCTTTGCCGGTCGCCGGGACGGGTCGAGTGTTGAAGGCGGGCCGGGCCCACGGTGACCCGCGGATCGATGGTGGACTCCGTGGTCGACCATGGAGTCCGTGCCACCGGAACCGGTCCGATTCTACGGTTCGGCCTTACTTGCGGCTGCCAGGAAAGCGTAACAGGGGACCGGGTCGATTGGCGAGGACGGCTGTAAAGGGAGAGTAAACAAGTCAACGTGTACTCGGCCGCCATCGATAGGAAGATCCCACGGCCCGGGAAAAACCCAGGGATAGGTTTTTCCCGGCCGTCCGGCGCCGGGGCGGACCTGGCACCATGGATCACCGAAGGTAACTGATGGCCCACCGTGCGGGGCTGGACGTCACCGCGATCACCACGGCGGCGGCGAGCGCGAAGTACAGGGTCGGCGCGGGAAGTATCGCGGTGCGTTGTGCGCGGTTTCGGGGCTCGGACCGTGCACAACGCACCGCACCGGCCCCAGTCGGCCCCAGTCGGCCCGAACCGCCCCAGTCGGGGCCGGCGGGCAGTCGGGTGCGGCGGGGTCAGACCTTGGCGGCGCGCACGGAGTCGGCCAGGCTGGTGGTCGGCCGGCCGAGCAGCCGCTGCAGGTCGTCCGCGTCGACGTCGAGCGCACCGCCGCGGATCGACTCGTCGATGCCGGCGAACAGGCCCGCCGTGGTCTCGTCGAGCCCGACCTGGCCCAGCGTGGCGGCAAGCTCCGCCACCGTGACATCGCGGTAGGTGACAGTGGTGCCGGTGACCTCCGTGATCGTCGCGGCGAGCTCGGCGAGGGTGAACGGCGAGCCACCGAACTCGTAGATCGCGTTCTCGTGCCCGGCGCTCGTCAGGACCTTCGCGATGCCCGCGGCGAAGTCCGCCCGGGAGGCGCCCCTGATCCGGCCGTCGCCCGCTGCGCCCAGGACGAATCCCTGGCTCAGGTACTGGCCGAGCTGGGCGGTGTAGTTCTCGTGGTACCAGTTGATGCGCAGCGACGTGTTCGGCACGCCCGCGGCCGCGAGGACCTCCTCGGTGGCCTTGTGCTCGGCGGCCAGGGACAGGTCGGTGACGTCGGCCCGCGGCGCGCTGGTGTAGACGATCCACCCGACGCCGGCCGCCTTCGCCGCCTCGATCACGGCGGTGTGCTGGGCGACGCGCTGACCGAGCTCACTGCCGGAGACGAGCAGCAGGGTGTCGACCCCCGCCAGGGCGGCGGGCAGGCTCGCCGGGTCCGAGTA
Source organism: Frankia sp. AiPs1 (assembly GCF_023716945.1). GTDB lineage: Bacteria > Actinomycetota > Actinomycetes > Frankiales > Frankiaceae > Frankia. The sequence goes on from NZ_JAMQQF010000191.1 coordinate 6,378, forward strand.
GTCGCCCGCCCGGACCTGCACCCCCCGCTCGGCGAAATCGGCTGCGCGGGCGGGCGTCCGCACGACCGCGACGATCGTGGACGGCTCGACTCCGGACTCGAGGAGCTCCTCGACGACGAGTCGGCCGAGGTGCCCCGTCGCGCCGGTGACGGCGATGGTGGTCACTGATGTTCTCCCTGTCGGTGGCAGTTTCTTTTGGTAAGTACTAACTATCAGACAGCACTAGTCCTTGGGCGGATCGTAGGCTTGCGACCATGTCTTCCGAGCGTGATATGGCGGTGGGCGAGCCGTGTCCAGGGGAGATCGGGCCCAGTGACGAGCTCATCAGCGACGTCTTCGCCCGGGGATGCAGCTCGCGGGCAGCGCTCGAGGACGTGGGGTCCAAATGGGGGATGCTCGCCATGCTCGCGCTGGGCGAGGGCAGCTACCGGTTCAACGCGCTGCGGCGCCGCGTCGAGGGTGTCAGCGAGAAGATGCTCTCCCGGACGCTGCAGGTCCTGGAGCGCGACGGCCTGGTGATCCGTGAGGTGATCAGCACGATCCCGGCCCGGGTCGAGTACTCGCTGACCCCGCTGGGCGGCCTGGTCGCCGGGCAGTTGCGCGCCCTCGCGGACCTGTTCGAGGCGTCGGCGGCCGAGATCAGTCGGGCTCGGACGGCCTACGACGCCGACCGGCGGCCGTGACGGCGCCGGAGCTGGCGGGGGTGGCCGTCCCGGAGGTCGCCGGGACGTCGGCGAGGCGGCGGCCCATCGACAGGGCGATCCGGTGGGCCTGGAGCTTGGCGCGCTCCGCGTGGGGGCCGCTGTGCAGATCGTCGACGGTGGCCGTCCACAGCTCCAGCCAGCGGGCGAACAGCTCCGGTGTGAGCGGTACACGGGCGTGTAGCTCGGCGTGCACCCCGAAGGCGTTGCGTCGGTAGGTGCCGGCCCGGAAGATCACCGCCTGCCAGAAGTCGCAGATCACCGGCAGGTGCGCGGGCAGGTCGAGCTGCGCGACGTCGACGAAGACGGGGCCGAGCCGCGGATCGGCGAACGCCCGCCGGTAGAACTCTGTCACCAGCGCCGCGATGTCCGCCCGCCCGCTGATGTCGGCCGTGGCGTCCGTACTGACCTCCCAGGGCTGCGGCCCGTCCGCGGAACCAACCGGCAGTCGTGGCGGGTCCGCAGACCGAGGCTACGTTGCGCCGGGCGGCCCAGCCGCCACTCCTCGCCGTACGCGCCGACGCCATCCCCCGATCGGGGCGGTCGGCCATGACAATCGTCATGCCGCCGGCTGTGGCCGCCTCTGCTGTGCGCACAGCGACGGCATCGTCGCTGGACTGGAGGGCGACAGGCCACCCCCATGGGCGGTACCGTCAGACAACCCGTGGTTCGGGCTCGTATTCGGGCTTCCGGTCGGTGGCTGTCCCGATCGCCCCCGACGAGGTTGCCGCGCTCCCCGCCTTTACCACCGGTTGACCTCATCGCGGGTCGGCCACACACCCCGAGGTGCCAGATGACGACGAGTCTGCCCGTCAACTCGTTCGACGTGCTGCTGGTCGAGGACGATCCGGGGGACGTCCTCATGACCCGCGAGGCGTTCGCGGACGATCGGATCAACGGCCGGTTGCACGTCGTGAACGACGGCATCGAGGCCATGGCCTTCCTGCGGCGCGAGGCGCCGTTCACCGACGTCCCCATCGTCGACCTGGTCCTGCTCGATCTCAATCTGCCCCGCCGCAACGGCATCGAGGTGCTGACGGAGATCAAGGCCGACGAGGATCTGCGCCGCATCCCCGTCGTGGTGCTCACGACATCGGACGCGGCCGAGGACATCCTGCGCAGCTACAACCTGTACGCCAACGCCTACGTGACGAAGGCGGTCGACTTCGATCGGTTCGTCGACGATGTGCGCTTCATCGATGACTTCTTCATCACGGTCGTCCGCCTGCCCCGCCGCTGAGCCGCCCTGATCATCGGCGCCACACCAGGGCAAGGGCGAACGGGTGCCCGCGGAAACGTCCCCATTTCGGCTTGGCGGCGAGCCAGGAGTCGTCGACGACGTTCTCCTGCATCTCCGCCAGCGTCCAGCCGGTGCCCAGACCCGCCTCGATCTGGTCGCTGACCAGGTGGACGTGAGTGGTGATCGCTCGCTGCGCGCCGCTGCCGTCGGTGTAATGAGTCGGCATGCCGGAGGTCATGATGAAGTGCGGGTGGAAGGCGACGAGGACGAACAGGGCGCCGGGCCGGGCCAGTCGGGCCGCCTCGGCGTAGAGCGGGACGAGTCCGGGCAGATGCTCGTCCATCAGACAGGCCACGACGAGGTCGTAGCCGGCTGAGGGCAGGCCGGTGGCGGTCGCGTCCGCCTCGACCAGCCGGTCGTGCGCGCCTCGTTGCGCGGCGAGAGCCAGCATCCCCGCGGTGAGGTCGACGCCGTCGATGGCTGCGACTCCGCGGGCGCGCAGCCACGCGCCGGTCCGGCCGGTGCCGCAGCCCAGATCCGCCGCCCGCTCGACCCGCGCCCACCCCGGCTGCCGGAGTCGGTCCAGCAGCGCGAGGTCCATGAAGTCCTCGACCGTCCGTTCGTAGCTTGCCGACCACTGTTCGTAGCCGGTCCGGACGTCCACGGTCGGGTATCCGCGCAGGTCGAACTGCGAGAAGGAGGACATCGGCGAAGTATCGCCGGCTAAGACCCGGCCCACAACGCAGTTTCGGCGCGTGGCTCCTGATGCGGAGCCACGCGCCGAACGCAAAGCTGGGGGTGGTGCGACCTTAGGCGGGAGTCACGTTGTCCGCCTGCGGCCCCTTCTGGCCCTGCACGATCTCGAACTGGACGCTCTGGCCCTCATCCAGGGACTTGTAGCCGTCCGCCACGATCGAGGAGTAGTGGACGAACACGTCCGGGCCGCCACCGTCGACGGAGATGAATCCGAAGCCCTTCTCCGCGTTGAACCACTTGACGGTACCCTGCGCCACGATACTTTCTCCTTGCCGCGCTCCCGGTAGGCGTCCTTCGCGTACCGGCCTCGCACCAAACCCCGATCGGTTCCGTGGTCTGGTCGTGCCGTTCCCCCGCGTAGGTCACGCACCGAGAAACAAGCAACACCTCCAGCCTACCCCCCGCCCGGCTCGGCGCGCAGGACCAGCGCCAGACTTGCTGCGGTCCGGGCCCCGCCGTCACCCCCCGAGCGCCCGGGACAGCGCCAAAACCGCAGGTCCCGGCCGGCCAGCCCAGAGCAGCTCAGTACGGAACTCCGGGGCGGCACCGACCAGCGGCACGCCGATCGGGGCCGCCCGGACGGTACTCGAGCCAGCGCCGTCGCGGGTGTCGCCGTGACCGTCGCGGGTGTCGGCGGCGGCGGCATCGGCCGGACCGGGCCGGCGGCCGGCGGCGAGCAGGCGGTGCGGAAGCACCCCGAGTCCGTGGCCGGCGGCGACGAGCGCCAGCAGGCCCGCGAGGTCCGCGCCGTCGTAACGCAGGTGTGCCCGGAATCGCCGATCCCCGGTCACGACCCGGAGATCGGCGACCGCGTTCGCGACTTCGGGCGCGTCTATCCACCGGGCGTCGACGAGGTCGGCCAGCCGCAGCCCGGTGCGTCGGGCGAACGGGTGGGTGTGGGGGAGGGCGACGGCGGCCGGATCCGCGGCGACGCCGACCGCCCGAACGGGCCCCCCGTCGGGTAGCCGCAACGGATCTCCGGGGGCGGCCAGCCCGATCGCGAGGCCGAGATCGAACTCACCCCGGGCCACGCCGTTCGCCACCGTCGCGGTGCCGGCGACGACAACGCGGACCTCCAGCCGGGGCCGGTCGGCCAGGACATCGGCGAGAACCGATGCGAGCCGGTCGGCGGCCAGCGCGTGGGCGGCGACCGTCAGCCGCTCACTCGGCGCGCCGGCGGTGCGCGTGACGTCGGTG
>NZ_JAMQQF010000192.1 GCF_023716945.1 Frankia sp. AiPs1
GTCTCGTCGTCGCCCTCGTCGCCGGGGCCGGGGGCTGGGCGCTCGCCTCCGGCGGCAGCACCGACGCAGCGCTGTCCGCCGACCTCGCCGTCCAGTCCTCCGCCGATCCGAGCGCCGGCAGCCCGGCCGTCGGCTCTCTCGGTGCTGGGGCGCCCGGCATCGCGGTCGGCCTCGATGGAAGTCGTCCCGGGACGGCCGCCGTGCGGCCCGGGGCCAAGGGCTCCCCCGCTCCCGGCGCGAACCCGTCAGCCGGCGCCTCGGCCGCAGCCACGAACCCGGCGGGCAGCCCTACCGCGGGCAGCAGCCCATCGCCCTCGCCGACCGACGACGGCACCGTGACGGTCCCCAACACCGAGGGCAGCGCGGTCAACACCGCCGAGAGCACGCTGAAGTCCGCGGGCTTCACGAACGTCAACAAGACCTACGGCTGCTACAACACCGGTAAGGCCGACAACGTCGCCCACCAGTCGCCGAAGACCGGCAAGGTCGCCAAGACCACGGCCATCGGCCTGCAGGTCGAGGACTGCGCCCAGGTCCCGAATGTCACCGGGATGTCGGAATCGGACGGCAAGTGGCAGCTCTACTGGGCCGGTTTCACGTCCACAGCCGTCAACGGCGCGTGCGCCAACGGTGAGACGAGCAAGATTTCCGGCTCTTCGCCCACCGGGCAGCGCCCGCGGCACTCCACCACGGTGACGCTGACGGTGACCTGCACGAAGCCGGCGCCGGCGCCGACGACAGCCGCACCCGCGCCGACCCCGTCGACAGCTCCCACGACGGCCACGAAGGCGTAACCCGGTCGGGCGGCCCGCCCGTCGGCGGGTTCGCCCGACTCGGTGGAGAGCAGCGCCTTCCGCTCTGCGCGCGGCGGCGGGAGTCGCTGCCTGCGGGGCCGCCCCGCACGGCATGGTCAGCCGCGATGGTCAGCCGCGTCGGACGGATCGCAGTTCCCGCCGCTCACCTCCACCCGATCCGGCGGATGGACACGCGGCCGCTGCCTGTTCTCCTGCGCCCCAGGACAGAGATGTCGATTCCCCGCGGCGCGGCCGGTGGGAGACCGAAGCCGATGGTAGATCGGCTATCGGCGGGCGGCGAGCACTCGGACGCGATGAGCGGTACGCGGTGCGGTGGCCGCACCGGTCAGGCGCCGCCCAGCGGGCGCCAGGCCGCCGCTCAGCCGAGTTTGTCCATCGGCAGTGACCGGATGTCGTCCCGGGCCAGCGGACCGCCGCCCAGCCTCGGCACGCGAGGCTCCTCGTCGTCCGTCCGGATGCTGCGGGGCAGCGGCATGGGCACCGGTAGCGCCGCCTCCGGCTCCGGCGTGAGTGCCGCCTGGGCGGTGGCCGCCCACAGGTCGACCTCGACGATGATCTCGCCGTTCTCCGACGACATCCGCAGCCGTCCGCCGTGCACCTCGACCAGCCGCCGGACGACGTAGAGACCCATGCCGGCACCGTCGGTAGGCCGGGTAGCGGTGCCGTCTCGCTGCGTGAACGGCTCGAAGAGCTGACGAATCGTGCCGGGATCAAGGTCGGGCCCGGGGTTGCGGACGCGGAGAACGACCTCGTCGCCGACCCGGCCGGCGATCAGCCGCACGGGTGCGCCCGGCCAGGAGTGCACCAGGGCGTTGTCAACCAGGTTCGCCACCACCTGGATGAGGGCCTGTCGCGCCATCCGCACGGGCAGTTCGGGCGGCAGGTCCACCGTGATGCTGCTGGGCGAGCTGGTGTACGACAGGTTGGCGATCACATGCCGGACGACCTCGGGCAGATCGGCGATGGTCGTCTCGTCGGTGCCGGTGGCCGTGGCGGCCGTCAGCATGTTCTCCAGCAGCCGGGAGAGCCGGTCGGAGTAGTTCACCGCGGCGTCGAGCAGATCGTCGAGCTGGGCGTCGGAGAGCCGGCTGCGGCGCCGCTTGATGGTGAGCAAGTTCCCTCGGATTCCGGTCAACGGCGTGCGGAACTCGTGCGAGACGGTCGCGACGAGGTCGCTGCGGATGCGGTCGGTCTCCTCCAAGCGGGCCATCAGGCTCTGCTGGCCCTCGTAGAGCTGCTGGCGGTAATGCTCCACCCGCCGCCGGGACTGCTCGTTGTAGTGCCAGAAGACCATCTGCGCGCAGGCGAGAGCGAAGATGAAACCCGCGTGCAGACCGGCCAGCAGCCAGGCGTTGGTCAACACCGCCGCGCCGGCGCTGACGATGTCTCCCATCGCCAGGTTCGCGACGAACACGAACGCGATGGCCAGCAGGTAGACCGTCCACTCCTCGTACAGCGCGATCAGCGCCACGACCACGAAGAAGTGGAAGTACATCGGGGTGAGGCCGTCGGAGATGTGCACGAGCACGACCGAGCAGCACAGTAGGCCGAGACTCGCGGCAAGGGCTCGGACCCGGCGCCGGCCGGGCACGACCGCGGCGGCGAACAGCAGCGCGGGCGGACTGGCCGCCAGGAACCCGTGCGCGAGGCTCAGGTTCTGCCAGATCGCATAGCCGACGATGACCGGCAGATGCATCGCCAGCACCAGGCACATGAGGGTGTGCCTGGCCGTCCAGTCCTCGATCGGCAGCCCGCGGCCCTGCGGGAGCAGCGCGGTGAGACGCCGGGCCATCCCCGGCTGTGATCCCCCGCCATCCCCCTCGGTGGGCGCCGGCCCGGCCGAACGCAGCCGACCGGAGCGGCGCGTGGCGCGTCCCGCGTGGGCGCTGCCGTGCCGGCGCCGGGCCCGTTCGGGCGTCGATGGACTGACGGTGGACATCCGGGCAAGTTTCTACCGTTCCAACCCGGGAGCACCATGGTTGTCAAGGGTGGTGTCCCATGGCGACAGTGCCCAGGTTTGACTAGGCCATCCGCACCACTCGGCACCGGGCTCAACGGAGCATGGCGCGAACCTTGGTTGCGCCGCCAGGCTGTGGTCCGCGAGGTGGCCCCAGGTCGGCCGCCCATGGAGGAGGACACCGTGCCCCCAGTGGCCCTGACAGCCTCGACCGCGTCCGCGATCGTTCCGCCGCCCGCGGGACGCGGCGGCCCGTCGACGGCCGGCGCCACCGACGAGCCCGCCGGGCCCGCCGTCCTGACCCACCCGGCCCGTCCGCAGCTGCGGCTCGTCGCGTCGGCGGAGGGGGGCGTGGGCGGTCCCGAGCCCGAGGTACACGGCTGGGGCGGCCCCGCCACCTGCAGCTGCCGGGAGTGCGCGATGGCCCGCCACCCGGCTGCCATGCCGCGCCTCAGCGTCGTGCGGTAGGCGACACCTGGCCCCTGACATGACGATGGCCCCCGGATGGAATTCCGGGGGCCATCGTGAGTCTTGGAGGGTGGGCATATCTCTGATCCTCTACGAAGAAGGAAGATAAACCCGCTGTAGCCCCGACCGGATTCGAACCGGCGCTACCGCCTTGAGAGGGCGGCGTCCTGGGCCACTAGACGACGGGGCCAAGACTTTTCAAGTTTTATGAGCATGGTGCGCGTCGTACTCTACACGATGCAGGAGCAGTCCGGCAAAGCGGTGCAACTCCAGCCTTTGGTGCCGCTGGGGTACCAGGACTCGAACCTAGACTAACGGAGCCAGAATCCGTTGGGCTGCCAATTACCCCATACCCCATGGGGCCCTGTTCGGGCCTGCCCACTGTACCCCATGCCGCGGGGGTCGTTGCGCTCCGGGGGTCCGATGCACCCCGGTCATCCCCTGATGCCGCAGCAGCCGGCACCGCCAACACACCACGTACCCAGGAATCGCCCCGACCGCACCACATTCGGTCCAGCAGCAGCTCGTCCACGGTGCGCCAGCCCGTCGACGGTGTGCCAGCCCGTCGACGCGGCGCCGGATGGAAGCGCGCGAAACCGACCCGTGCGCGCGAAACCGACCCGTGCGCGCGAAGCAGGCCGCGTGCGCGCGGGGCACACCGTGCGCGAGGCAGGTGGAGAATCCGCGTGTGCCCCCACCGCCCGGGAGCGGTGTCGGTTCGTCCGGCCGGCGCAAGACCAGCCGATCGGCCGCCCGCCCCCGGGCGGGTGAGCTCAGCGGGCCGTCACGGGGTTGGTCAGTGTGCCGATGCCCTCCACGGTCACCGCCACGGTCTGGCCCGGTCGCATCGCCCCGACCCCCGCCGGCGTGCCCGTCAGGAGCACGTCACCGGGCAGCAGGGTCATGGCGGCGGACATGTAGGCGATGAGCGCGGGCACATCGCGCAGCAGCAGCTTCGTGCGGGAGTTCTGCCGCAGCTCGCCGTCGAGGGTCGTGCGGATCGGCAGGTCGGTGGGATCGAGTTCCGTCTCGATCCAGGGACCGATCGGGCAGAACGAGTCGTGACCCTTGGCCCGCGTCCACTGTCCGTCGGTCTGCTGCTCATCCCGGGCCGTCACATCGTTGGCACAGGTATAGCCGAGTACCACGTCGAAAGCCCGCTCCACGGGAACGTCACGGCACAGCCGCCCGATCACGACCGCCAGCTCCCCCTCGAAGTCGACCCGGTCACTGTCCGGCGGGAGCATGATCGGGTCGCCCGGGCCGGCGACGCTCGTCGACGGTTTGAGGAACAGGATCGGGCGCTCCGGCGGGGTGTCACCGCCCATCTCCCGGACATGGTCGGCATAGTTCTTGCCGACGCAGAGCACCTTGCTGGGCAGGACCGGAGCGAGCAGCCGGACGTCGCCGAGCGGCCGCCGGGCGCCAGTGAAGGAGAAGGGGCCGAAGGGATGTGGGGCGATGACCGAGATCACGGCGTTGCCCTCCTCGACCGACCCCTCGACGACCCCGAATCCGGGCTCCGAACCATCGGTGAACCTCGCGATACGCACGCCCTGACCGTATCCAGCCCCACGTCGGAACCCGGCGGCCGTCCGGCGGGCGCACCGCGCGAGAGCGGCCGGTGTGATCGGGTTCGCCAGATCGCCGGGCTTACCAGAGAATCGGGCCAGATCGAGTGACAGGTCCAGGCACCGGGCGGCACCCGTTGCGGCCCAGCGTCCCGCCTGCCCGGTGCTCCGGCGCCGGCGGCGGTGAGCCCCGCTTCGTCGTGTACTGCCCGGATCGGAAGGAGAATGGTGAGCGAGACCGATACCACCCCCGTCTACGACGTCGGGGCGCCGGAGCCCAAGCCGATAGACGAGGAGCTGAGCGTCAAGCTGGGCCACCTTGCCGAGGACGCGATCCTGCGCGGCAAACCCAACGGGGACGAGCGGTGCGACAACTGCCTGTACTACCTCGACACCGACAAGGACGTCACCTACTGCTGGCATCCGAAGCTGCGGATCCTCGTCGGCGGTGACTGGTGGTGCCAGTGGTGGGAAGAGATCCCGGAGGACTGACGGGGGCCGTTCAGAGCCGGCTGGTCGGTCCGCTTCGGGGCCAAGGCGCCCCCAGAGGCCCGGGCCCCAGAAGCCGCGACACCCCCCGACGGGCCCCCTACGAGCCCGTCGGGGGGTGTCGGTCGCTCTGTCGCCGCCGCCCCCGCCGCCGGTCAGGTCGCGTTCGGATCAGCGCGCTCGCCCTGCCGCCGCAGCCCGAAGTTCACCGCGTCCTCGAGAGCCGACCAGGAGGCGGCGATGATGTTCTCGTCAACGCCGATGGTGTCCCAACGTGACCGCCCGTCGCTGGTGCCGACCAGAACCCGGGTGACCGCGCCGGTGCCCTGCTTGCCGTCGAGGATGCGGACCTTGTAGTCGACGAGCTCCAGGTCGGCCAGACCGGGGTAGGCCTTCTCCAGGGCGTCGCGCAGAGCGGTGTCGAGGGCGTTGACGGGCCCGTTACCCTCGGCCGTCGCGACATGCCGCACTCCGTGCGAGGTGAGCTTGACGGTCGCCTCGCTCACCACCTGGCCGTCCGAGCGCTGTTCGACGATCACCCGCCAGGACTCCAGCGTGTAGAAGCGCCGGCGGCCCGTCACCTCGTCGCGCAGCAGCAACTCGAACGACGCCTCGGCCGCCTCGTAGGCGAACCCGACGGCCTCGCGCTCCTTGACCAGGTCCACGACCCGACCGAGGGCCTCACGCTCGTTGGACAGGTCGAGCCCGAACTCGCGGCCCTTGAGCTCGATGGTCGCGCGGCCGGCCAGTTCGGAGACCAACATTCGCATGTCACTGCCGACCGCTGCCGGGTCGATGTGCTGGTACATGTCCGGGTCGATCTTGACCGCGCTGGCGTGCAGCCCGGCCTTGTGCGCGAACGCGCTGGCGCCGACGTAGGGCCGGTGCGGGTCCGGCACCGAGTTGGTGACCTCGTCGATGGCGTGGGAGACCCGGACGAGCTCGCGCAGCCGTCCCGGCGGCAGTGCCGCGCGCCCGAGCTTGGTCTCCAGACCGGCGATGACGCTGAGCAGGTTCGCGTTGCCGCACCGCTCGCCGTAGCCGTTCGCGGTGCCCTGCACGTGGGTCACGCCCGCCTCGACGGCGACCAGGGTGTTCGCCACCGCGCAGTCGGCGTCGTCGTGGCAGTGGATGCCCAGCCGAGCACCGGTCCGGGCGAGCACCTCGGTGACGACGGCGCCGACGCGGGTGGGAAGCATGCCGCCGTTCGTGTCGCAGAGCACCACGACCTCGGCGCCGGCTTCGGCGGCGGCGGAAACGACCTCGAGGGCGTACTCGGGATGCACGCGGTAGCCGTCGAAGAAGTGCTCGGCGTCGAGGAAGACCCGCTTGCCCTCGGTCCGCAGGTGGGCGACGGTGTCCCGGATCATCGCGAGGTTCTCGTCGGGGCTGGTGCGCAGCGCGCGCTCCACGTGCCGCAGATCCGACTTCGCGACCAGGCAGACCACCGATGTTCCGGCCTCCCGCAGGGCCGCCACCTGGGGATCGTCCGCCGCCACCCGGCCGGCGCGGCGAGTCGCCCCGAAGGCGGTCAACACCGCGGTCGACAGCGTCAGCTCGGTGCGGGCCCGGGCGAAGAACTCCGCGTCCTTCGGATTGGATCCCGGCCAGCCGCCCTCGATGAAGCCGACGCCGAGGTCGTCGAGGTGGCGGGCCACCGAGAGCTTGTCTCCGACGGAGAGCGACAACCCCTCCTGCTGTGTACCGTCGCGCAGGGTGGTGTCGTAGATGTGCAGGGAATCGGGATCGTATGGCCGCACGGGGGCGCCTCTCCGGTGGATCGGGGGCCATGGGACCGCGTCCGGCCCGGCCGTCCCGCGTCCCACCGAGTCACCCACGGACCGTGCTCCGGCACCGATGTCCGGCAGGGTTCGGAGACCATGGGACCGCCACGCGCCCGGTCCCATGGGTCAGCGACCGGAGCGCGCGACGGAGACGGGTTCGCCGCCGGGTGACAAGCCTACGATGTAACAGACCCGACATGTGACAAGTGTGGCGCGTGCCACAATTAACTCCGCCGGGCGGGGTCCCCGCGGATTCGCGAAGCCCCAACCCCCATCCCCACGGGGATCGCCGAAGGCGATTCCCGGAGACCATCCACGGCCGGGACCACCAGCAGGGGTCCCCGCAGATTCGCGAAGCGAATCTGCGGGGCTGCTCAGTCTCCGGCGAAGCGGCGCAGGCGGTCGACCTGGAGGATGGTGATCGTCTGCCCCTCCGACAGGATCCAGGTGCGTCGTTCGAACTCGCGCAACGCCTGGTTGACGGACTGGCGGGAACCGCCGAGCAGCGAGGCGATCTCCGTCTGGGTGAGGCCCAACTCGATCACCGATCGGCCCGCTTCTCGCATCCGCAACAGCAGCAGCTTCGCCACTCGGCGCGGCAGGTCAAGGAAGACGAGGTCGGCATTGGCACCGGTGAGCCGCCGGACGTGGGCAACCAGTGCCCGGATGAGCTGCTCGGCGACGGCCGGGCGCTCCCGGACGAGCTCCCAGACGGCGGCGCGGTCGAGGACCAGTGCCGTGCTGGGTTCCAGCGCCTCGACACTGGCGGATCTCGTCCCCGCTTCGACGATGTTGAGCTCGCCCAGCGTCTCTCTGGGGCCGGCGATGTTCAGCACGTGATCGCGCCCGTCGTCGGCCTTGGTGAGCACCTTGAGTCGCCCCGTGGCGACCACGAGGAGGGTATCTCCCGGCTCACCCTCAGTGAAGACGACCTGCCCGCGGCGGAATCGCCGGGTAACCGCCCGCGCGGCGAGCCGCAGCAGGTCCTCCTCGTCCAACTCCTTCAGCAGCGTGGTCGTTCGGAGCAGGGCGACCGCCTCATTGTCGTGCATGCGGTGACCGTAGCGCCGTTGCTCCGCCTGATGTTCCGCAGTCGCCTGGGTATGCCGGTCCGGAGTGGACGGCGCATCGGGAACATCCTTGGCGTACGTCACGCAGGCATCATACCGTCATATGTTGGTCACTCCAGCACCGCACCACGTCGCGCATGGAAAGAATTCCAGCCACTCCACCACCTGACGTGACGATGAGATGACGAAATCCCCCGCGCAGCATCGCGGCTGCTGCGTCGCCGAGTGACCAGCCGGGATCCGCGAAGACGACGTCGCGGGTGAGGTGATCGCCGGCGATCTCGACATCCGGATCCTGTTCGGCCGCGATCGACCGGAGAATGTCCCGCTCGGTGAGAATCCCGTAGCCCTGGCTGTCCGCATCGTGGACGACCGCCGCGCCCACCTTGCGAGCGGCCATCAGCCGCGCCGCCTGCCGGAGCGTGTGACCCGGGCCGATCATGAGAACAAGGGAGCTCATCCCCTCCGAAACATGCACGATGCCCTCCGAACCCCGCTCTGACGGCCGAATCCTCGGCAGTACCGTCCGACACCGGTAATGCCGTCCGCAGCGGTAATGCCGTCCGCAAGCTCCGCGATGCCCGCACGATGCTTGTGCATTCGTGAAGCCTGCTACTCGCGACGGTAGGCGCCGCGGAGCCGGTTGGCCAGAGCGAAACGGTGATTGCCGTGGCCACATTGTGACCTCGACCACGCCACAAACTCCGCGAAAGCGGCTAAAACGCAGCTTGTCCAATGATGCGGCGGCACCGCCGGCCCGCCAGGGGGAACACGAGAGGGACCCCTGGCCCGTCACCCGGTGCCGCTCGCGCCGGTGAAGCCGCCGAGGCACAGCGCGGCCACGCGAACCGGTGCGCCTCGGCGGGTCGACGAGTCGACGAGTCGCGCTGCCTAGCTCCGGACCAGCTCGTTCCAGGACCGGTAGCGGTCCAGTTCACCCCGCGTGGCCCGGTGGAAGATCTCCAGCAGCTCACGGGTCACCGGACCCGGCTTGCCCGCCCCGACCTGCCGGTCGTCGACCGAGACGATCGGCACGATCTCGGCCGCCGTTCCGGTGAAGAAGGCCTCGTCGGCCAGGTAGAGATCGGTGCGCACGACGTGCTGCTCGATCACCTCGTAACCCTGGTCGGCGGCGATCTGCATGATCGAGGCGCGGGTGATACCGCCCAACGGACCGTCGGTCAGCAGCGGAGTGATGACCTTCCGGCCCGAGACGATGAAGACGTTCTCCCCGGTGCCGTCCGCGATATGGCCGTTCGGACTGGTCAGGATGGCCTCGTCGTAACCCGCCTTCACCGCCGCGACCTTCGCCAGCGACGAGTTCAGGTACTGCCCGGACGCCTTCGCCGCCGGCGGGGTGATGTTGGGGTCGTTCCGCTTCCAGGAGGAGATCTGCGCGCGTACGCCATTCGCCTCGGCCTCCTCGCCGAGGTAGGCACCCCACGGCCAGACCGCGATCATCACCTCGACCGGTGAGGGCAGTGGGTTCAGGCCCATCTCCCCGTAGCCGAGGTAGACCAGGGGCCGGATGTAGCAGGAGGAGATGTCGTTGACCGCGATGGTCTCCTTGGTGGCCGCCACCACCTGCTCCTGGGTGAAGGAGGGCTCCATCAAGTAGATCTTCGCGCTGCGGTAGAGGCGGGCGATGTGATCCGACAGCCGGAAGACGGCGGGACCGTCCGCCGTCTCGTACGAGCGGATGCCCTCAAAGACGCCCCAGCCGTAGTGCAGGGTCGGGTTGAGCACGTGGATGCGGGCGTCGTCCCAATCGACGAGCTTGCCGCTCATCCAGATCTTCGAGGTGGGGGTGATGGGCACAGCGGACTCCAGGCCAGGATCGACGAAGCGAACAGGGATGACGAATTCGCCGATCATCGCCGTGGTGGGCCCCGTCGGCTGCCGTCTACCGGATCTACGGCTCCCGCATCGAGAATAACCACCTCGCCGCGCGGCGGGGAGCGCCGCGGGAACGGCAGACGACCGGCGGCGACGACCGGCGCGGTCCCGGCGGGTGAAGCGCCGGGACCGGACGCCAGCGGCGGAGGCC
>NZ_JAMQQF010000193.1 GCF_023716945.1 Frankia sp. AiPs1
CGCGTCGCGGTCGGCGAGGCGGGCGAGGCCCGCGAGCGGACGGCCCAGGCGGGGGTTGGCGGCCAGGGCGTCGGCGTTGCGGTCGAGGAAGGCCCAGTAGCCGGCGGTGAACGGGCAGGCGTCGTCGCCGAGGCGGTGGGCCGGGTGGTACCGGCAGTCGCCGCAGTAGTCGCTCATCCGGTTGATGTAGGCGCCGCCGGCGGCGTACGGCTTCGTCGCCATCAGGCCGCCGTCGGCGTACTGGCTCATCCCGACGACGTTGGGCGCCATCACCCAGGCGTAGCCGTCGACGAAGCTCTCGTGGAAGAAGTCGGTGAGCGCCCGCGGGTCGTAGCCGCGTTGCAGCGCCCAGTTGCCCAGCACCATCAGCCGGGGGATGTGGTGGACCCAGCCGCGGTCGCGGACCCCGGCGAGCACGTCGGACAGGCATGCGGCGCCGACCGCGTCCGCGTCCAGGTCGTCGAACCAGCCGGGCAGCGGGGTCCGCGCGCCGAGCGCGTTACGGTCGGCGTAGTCCTCGCCGGCCCACCAGTAGATCCCCCAGACGTACTCGCGCCAGCCGAGGACCTGGCGGACGAACCCCTCGACGCTGGCGATCGGCGCCTCGCCGCGCCGGTAGGCCTCCTCGGCCGCGGCGACGGCCTCCAGCGGGTGCAGCAGGCCCAGGTTGAGCGCCGGTGAGAGGGTGGAATGGGCCATCGCCCAGTCCCCGGCGAGCATCGCGTCCTCGTAGGGGCCGAAGTCGGCGAGGCGGTGACGGACGAACCAGTCCAGCGCCTGGCCCGCCTCGGACCGGGTCGCGGCGAACCGGCGCGGGCCGTCGACGCCACGGAAGCGGGCGTGACCGTCGCGTTCGAGCCGGTCGAGATGCTCCCGGACCTCGGCGTCGACCTCGGTCTCCGCCGGCGACCACGGCTCGGCCAGGTCGAGGCGGGGGAGCCGGGGCGGGGGGTGGCGGTTGTCGTGGTCGAAGTTCCACCGGCCGCCGGCGGGGGAGTCGCCGTCCATGAGCACGCCGAACCGGTGCCGCTGCCAGCGGTAGAAGTCCTCCATGAGCAGCCGTCGACGACGGCCCGTCCCGCCCTGGGAACCGTTGCCGTGACGACCCTCCCCACGGCCGTCGCCGTGGCTGTCGTCGTGGCCGCGGCCGTCACCGTCGCCGTGGCCGGTGCTGCCGTCGGCCCAGGTGGCGAAGTCGTCCCGGCTCGTCGCGGTGTACGCCGAGGGCACGACCGTCACCCCGGGCAGGCCCGTGACGAAGCGTCGCGCCGGCCAGGAGGTCGGGTCGGGCACCTCCAGGGGCTCGCCGTAGTCGGCGATGGCCTCCCCGTAGGTCGCGCTGATCCGGTGGTCGCAGCGTTCGCCCAGCTCGCGCGCCCGATGACGCAGGGCGCAGAGCAGCAGGTGCGCCTTCTGCCGGTGGAAGCGCCGCCGGGCCAGCACCCGGGTCGACTCGACGAGCAGGACCGGCTGATCGGGATCGTCGAGGAAGTGCGGTCCGAGCTGGTCGGCGAACAGCCAGCGGCGCATCGTCCGACGGTGACACACCCGCCGCGACCGGCCAACTCGATCGTGCGCAGCGTCGCCATCCATCGTCATGCAAGATAATCAACGGTGTTGACGAAACGTGACCGACATTAATGATCATGACTACCTGGTACGGGGACGGCTTCGCCTGAGCCACGCCCGGTCGCGGCTACCGGGTGGGCGGCGCGGGTTGGCGGGCGAGGACGGTGTCGAGCAGGATGCGGGCCGCCGTCGAGGTGGCACCGACCGGGGTCACGATCGCCGTCGGAAACGTGGGGATCGGCGGGGCGAGCGGGATCAGTCGCAGGTTGCGGTGGTGGCGGGTGGCCAGGCTCGGCGGCAGGACGGCGACGCCCAGCCCGTGCGCGACGAGGTCGAGCAGTGTGTCGCTGTCGCCGACCTCGCAGGCCAGCCGGCGGCGCAACTCGTGTTCGACCAGCACGGCGTCGAGGACCGTGCGCGACCCCCAGCCGGGCGGATAGTCCACGAAGTCCTCCTCGACGGTCTCCCGCAGCGACACCGCCGCCCGGTCCGCCAGCCGGTGCCCGCGGTGGCAGGCGAACACCATCGGCCGGTCGTCCAGCGGGGTCAGGTGGACGCCGACCGGGGCCGTCCGCGCGCAGGCGAACGCGAGGTCGAGCGCGCCGGCCGCAACCCGGTCGAGCAGTTCTGCGCTGGGCGCCTGCACGAGCCGCAGCTCGACCCGCGGATGCTCGGCGTGAAACGCAGCGAGCGCCTCGGTCAGGCCGCGCCGGAAACACTGCATGATCCCGATGGTCAGCCGGCCACCCATGCCGCCGGTCACTCCGGCGACCGCCGAGCGCGCCGCGTCGGCGGCGGAGAGGATCCGGCGCGCCTGCGTGAGCAGGACCTCGCCCTCCTGGGTCAGCCGCACCGCGCGGGTGCTGCGCACGAACAGCTTCGCCCCCAGCTCGCGTTCCAGGGCGCCAATGGATGACGACAGCCCCGACTGGACGATGTTCACCCGCTGCGCGGCCCGGGTGAAGTGCAGCTCCTCGGCGGCGGCCACGAAATGCTCGAGCTGGCGGAGCTCCATACATCTCCCTGACAGATGAAGAGAAGCTGATTGTTCTGTTGGACAGGTTAGCTGGGACGCGGCACGCTGGATGCATGATCGACGGCGGCGTGACGACGCATCAACCCTCCGGCAGCGCGTCCCCGGCGTCCCCGGCGTCCCCAGCGGGCACGGTCCCGTCGGCGGGCCTCGGCCGCGGGCTGGTCGGCCTGCTCGCGGTGAGCACCGGCATGTGCGTGGCGGCGATGTACTACGCCCAGCCCCTGCTCGGCGAGATTCGGGCAGCGCTGGGCCTGTCCACCGGCTCGGCGGGTCTGCTCGTGTCGGTGACCCAGGCCGGCTACCTGGTGGCGCTGTGCCTGCTGGTTCCGGTGGGCGATCTCGTGGCCCGCCGCCGGCTGATCCCCGCGCTGGTCGCCGCCCAGGCGGTGGGCCTGTTCGTGCTCGCCACCGCCACCTCGGCCACCCAGCTGATGGTGGCCGGAGTCGCGGTCGGCGCTCTGTCCGTGACCGCGCAGGTCGGCGTCGCCTTCGCCGCGACGCTGGCCGGCGATGCCGAGCGCGGCAAGGTCGTCGGGACGGTGATGAGCGGCCTGCTGCTGGGCATCCTGCTGGCCCGCACCGTCGCCGGCTACCTGGCCGATCTCGGTGGCTGGCGCACCCCGTTCTGGGTCGCCGGGGCCGCCCAGCTCATGCTGTGCGCCGTGCTCGCCGCCCGGCTACCGACCGAGCCGCGCAGCACGGCGCCGCGGCTCGGCTACCGGGCGTTGATCGCTTCGGTGGTCCGGCTGCTGCGTGACGAGCCGGTGCTGCGGCTGCGCGCGGCCTACGGGGCGGCGTCGTTCGGGGCGTTCAGCGCGCTGTGGACGCCGCTGGCGTTCCTGCTGTCCGCGGCGCCCTACCGCTACTCCACCGGGGTCATCGGCCTGTTCGGCCTGCTGGGCCTGATGGGGGTGCTGGCCGCGTCGTTTGTCGGCCGGGCCGCCGACCGCGGACGTACGGGGGCGGTGACCGTGGGCACGGCCGCGCTGCTGCTGGCCGCCTGGCTCCCGCTGGGCCTCGGCGGGCACTCGCTCGCCGCCCTGATCGTCGGCATCCTCGTCCTCGACCTCGCCGCGCAGGGCCTGCACATCGCCAACCAGAGCGAGATCTACCGGCTGGACCCGGCGGCCCGCAGCCGGCTCACCTCCGCCTACATGGCGATCTACTTCGCCGGCGGCCTCGCCGGCTCGATCGCCGCCGGCGCCGCCTACAGCCACGGCGGCTGGACCGCCGTCAGCGTCACCGGCGCCGTCTTCGGCCTCGCCGCCGTCACCCTCGCCGCCTGGGACGCCCTCCGTGGCCGCCGGACCTCGCCCGCGAGGTGACCCGCCGACGGTGAGTCCGTCAGCTGGCTCGCGCGTGGGTCGCGGCACGCGATCGGACCGACATGACTGCGCCGGCGCCAGCGCGAGCCCGACCACGCCGGACAGTCACGTGATGGTGAACTGAGGGGTGATCCCGGCCTCGATCAGAAGAACGCCCGTCTTACTCAGGATGAACATGTCGGAGATGGCGGTTTCGATGAGGTATTCATTCCGCCAGCATTTTTCCAGATTGGTCATCAGCGTCGTGAACGTCGTGATGAAGGTCTGCTGGTCGGGGCCAGCCGACGGTTGTGCCGAGAAATTGTGGACCGCGGGCATCTCGATGGGAGTGCCCGCATATTCGAAAGTGTCGCCCGACGATACTAGGGTCCTACCGTAGTAGATCTCCGCGAACGTGTAGTAGTGCGCGAGTGTGCCGGGCTCGAACGTGCCTTCGTCGGGCGATGCGCTGGTTCCCTCACCCTGTGCGGTGATCTCGTCGATGGCCGTCAGGGCGTCCGCGACCGTGTTGACCGCGAACAGGGTGTCGTCGCCAATTCTGGTGGCGGTGACCTGGTTGGGCGCCGGGTACGTCGGCAGCGAGCCGTCGGGGAACACGGCCTTGAAGCCGGCGGCGATCGCATCATAGAACTGTCCGATCGTCGGCCCGACCGGCGGGGGAGGCGGCGGCGGCAGATCCGGTGCCGGCACGACGGGACCCGCCTCCGGGTACTCGATGGCCAGGAACGTCTGCAGTGCCTGCTCGCTCAGCGGTGCCAGCGCGACAACCAGCTCGGGATGGACGCCGCCGGGCAGTCCCGTAACGGGATAGACGGGGGCGAAGTTCGGCGTGGCGATCTCGCCCCTGAGTGATGCTCCGGTAGCGGTGTACATGTTGCAGGACAGGCCAAAATGTAGCATTTCCTGAGTCGCCACCTTCTCGATCAGGCCCGCGACGCCGCTTGGGTCGGCACTCGTGACCGACCACTGGGCGCACAGATACGGCGGAATCGTCGAGAACTCCAACTGGATGGCGGTAAGCAGGGAGGCCTGTAGCTCGGCGAGATCGTTGACGCCGTTCTCGACGGTCTCGCGAATCGTCCTTCGACGTGACACGAAAATCCCCTCTGGATTTGGTGATCATCGCGACCATGCTCGGGCCTGGCGCGATGCCCGCGGTGTGGGGCCGGTCGACGACGGCGGAAGGTGTCCAGGCGGCCTCGTACCGAGGTGATGGGTAGGTGAAACGATAGGTCCGGAGAATTGTCCATGTCGGGTATTCTCATGTCAAGCATTCTGAAGTGCGAGTCCGGAGTGCGTTGACGTAATCGGCGGCATTCCAGCGGGGGGCACTCCGCGCGCATCGAGTGCGGCGACCAGGATTACCGACACGACACGGGGCCGGCGGTCGGGGCCGGCGCCGGGGGCGGCGCCGGAGGGCCGGGATTGTCAGGTGACGGTGTCGCCGTAGACGGCCGCGTGCAGGGCGGCCAGGTCCGTCAGGTCGGGCAGGACCGCGTCCGCGCCGGCGGCCGTGAGGCTTTGCGCGGTGGTCGCGCCGGTGGCGACCCCGACCGCCCGTACTCCGGCATCCCGCGCGCCGCGGACGTCATGCGCCGTGTCGCCGATGACGACCACGTGGGTGGGGGCGAAGGTCACCCGGTGGGCGGCTTCGGCTCGCCGGACGGCGAGGGCGACCAGCGTGGCCCGGTCGGTGTCGTCGTCGCCGTAGCCGCCGACGGTCAGGTCGAGCAGGTCGGTCAGCCCGCAGCAGTCGAGTTTGCGCCAGGCGATGGACGGCAGGTTCCCGGTGACCACCGACTGCACGACGCCGTCGCGGGCCAGACCCTCGACGGCCGCTCGGGCGCCGGGCAGGACGAGGCTGGTACGGCGCATCCGATCGTCGAGTGCGACGGCCGCGGCCGGCAGCGCCGCGTAGAACGCCGCCAGGAGCGACTCGGGCTGGTCGATCCCGTTCAGCCGCAGGGTGTCGAGGACGATCGCCCGGTCGGTGCGCCCGGCGAGGTCGGCGACGAGCGCGGCGGGCCGGCCGGTCACCGCCTGGAAGGCCTGGGCGTGCAGCTCGCGGCCGAGCCCCGGGAACGACACGAGCGTGTGGTCGACGTCCCACAGGATCAGGGCGGGTTCGGCGGGCATCCGCGCACGATCTCACACCGCCGAACCGCACCGCGGCCGGTCGGGGCGGCGGTGGTGCGGCTGACATACTGGACTCATGGGCGTATCGAAAGAGACCGTGGTGGCGGGGGACGGCAAGACCTTCCCGAAGGCGGGGGACACCGTGACGGTGCACTACGTCGGCACCCTGGTCGACGGCAAGCAGTTCGACTCGTCGCGTGACCGGGGGCAGCCGTTCATCACCGAGATCGGCGTCGGCAGGGTCATCAAGGGGTGGGACGAGGGGATTCCCCAGCTCTCCATCGGGGAGAAGGCGGTGCTCACCGTGACCGCCGACTACGGGTACGGCTCCAGCGGCTTCCCGCCGGTCATCCCGCCCCACTCCACCCTCCTGTTCGAGGTGGAACTGCTCGCGATCGGCTGACCGGGCCCGTCAGGGCAGGAACGACTCGACCGCGTCGGCGGCGGCCTCGACCCCGCCGTGGGCGCGCAGCGCGGACGCGACCCCGGCCAGCCGCTCGGCGATCTCGGCGCGGGAGGCGGCGGACTCGACGGCGGCGCGCAGGAGCGGCGGGCTGATCCGGTCGGCGGCGAGCTGCTCGCCGACGCCGAGGGCGGCGAGGATCGCGGCGTTGCCGAACTGCTCGGCGGCCAGCGGGATCGCGACCGTCGGCACGCCGAACCACAGCGCCTCCACGCAGCTACCCATCCCGGCGTGGGTGACGAACGCCGACGCCGCCGCGAGTACGGCGAGCTGGGGAACGCTGCGGTGCGCCTCGACGTTGGCGGGCAGCGGGCCGAGCGCGGCGGGGTCCACGCGGCGGCCGAGCGCCATGACCACGTGCCAGTCGGTGCCGGCGAAGGCCTCGGCGGCCGCCCGGTAGATGTCCGGGCGGTCGTTGTAGACGGTGCCCAGGGACACCAGCAGCACCCGTCCAGCGTCCGGCGGCGCCGTCCAGGTCCGCTCGGCCAGGCGCACGGGGTCCAGGCACGGGCCGACGAACCGCACGCCCGGCCGGACCCGGTTGAGGTGCGGCTGCAGCACCGGGGGGATCAGCGACACGGTGGGCCGCTCGGCGCCCAGCCACTCCCAGGGATCGCGGTCCAAGTCGTTGTCGCGCAGCCAGGCGCCGAACGCCGCGTGATACTCCTTGCCCGGCACCGAGGTGCGGAGCGCCGCCAGGGCCTCGGAGTTGTCCTGCTCGAAGCCGTCCCACGGCACCCAGGTCGGGGACAGCAGCACCGCGGGGACATCCCACCGGGCGGCGAGCACGGGTCCCGCCTGCGCGGCGACGTCGTGGATCAGCAGATCCGGCCGGTCGTCGTCGAAACGGCGGGCGAGCGGGGGGAGGGTGGTGATCCCCTCGGTCAGGAACATCCGGGTGGCGAGTTCGGCGGCCGGGTTGTCCGGCCAGTCGCCGTCCTCGGTGGGCAGCGTCGAGGGGTGGGTGACGGGCCGCGCGCCGGTGGGCTCCACCAGCCCGGCGAGCCGGTCGCCGATGGCGTAGCTGACCCGGTGGCCGCGGCGGACCAGTTCGGCGATGACGCCGAGCGAGGGGTAGACGTGGCTCGGCGTGGTGCAACCGATCATGGCGATGTGGCGCGCAGTGCTCATCGTGTCCTGCCGTTCGGCATCGTCTGGTGATCGCCGGTGACCTCCTCGAGGCGGGACGCGTCGCCGCCGGCTGCGTCCGTGCCGGCGGCAGCGCTCCACCAGGTCGGGCGCGTCCACTCCGTTGTCGTCCGCGCCGGCCCGCAGGTTGCCCGCCGACCCGGAAGAGGCGCCCGGTACGGGGGGGCAGGCGCGACGCCGCGCAGCCCGCGGTGCCGACCGCCGGTCGGTCAGGGCAGGTGCGATTCGATCGCGTCGGCGGCAGCTGCGACGCCGCCGTGCGCGCGCACGGTCGCACGGATGGTGGCCAGCCGCCCGGCGATGGCCGGCGAGGAGGCGACGGCCTCGACCGCGCCGCGCAGCAGCGCCGGGCGCACCTGCTCGGCGGGCAGGAGCTGACCGACGCCGAGGGCGGTGAGGATCGCGGCGTTGCCGAACTGCTCGGCGGCGAGCGGGATCGCCACGGTCGGCACGCCGAAGTAGAGCGCCTCGACGCAGCTACCCATCCCGGCGTGGGTGATGAACGCCGACGCCGCCGCGAGTACGGCGAGCTGGGGAACGCTGCGGTGCGCCTCGACGTTGGCCGGCAGCGGGCCGAGGCAGGCCGGGTCGACCCGCTGCCCGATCGCCATGACCACCTGCCAGTCGGTGTCGGCGAACGCCTCGGCGGCGGCCCGCAGGATGTCCGGCCGATCGTTGAACAGGGTGCCGAGCGAGACGAGCAGCACGCGGCGGCCGTCGTCCGGCGCAGTCCAGGTCTGTTCGGCGAGCCGGGCCGGGTCCAGGCACGGGCCGACGAACTGCACCCCCGGCCGGACCTGGTCGAAAAGGGGCTGCAGCACCGGCGGGATCAGCGAGATGATGGGCTGTTGCTCACCCATCCAGTCCCAGGCGTCCCGATCGATGCCGTTCGCCGCCAGCCAGGCGGTGCACGCCTCGTGGTACTCCTTGCCGGGCACGGAGGTGCGCATCGCCTCCAGTCCCGCGCCGTGCTGCTGCTCGAACCCGGCCCAGGCCACCCACGTCGGCGAGAGCAGCACCGCGGGAACGTCCCAGTTCGCCCCGAGCACCCGCGCGGCCTGCGCGCCGATGTCGTGGATCAACAGGTCCGGGCGGTCGTCGCGGTAGTGCTCGGCGAGCAGCGGGAGGGTGGCGATCCCCTCGGTCAGGAACATCTGGGTGGCGAGTTCGGCGGCCGGGTTGTCCGGCCAGTCGCCGTCCTCGGCCGGCAACGTCGAGGTGAAGGTGACCGGTTCGGCGCCGGTGGGCGTGATCAGGCCGGCGAGGCGGTCACCGATGGCATAGCTGACCCGGTGACCGCGGCGGACCAGCTCGGCGATGACGCCGAGCGAGGGGTAGACGTGGCTGGGCGTGGTGCAGCCGATCATGGCGATGTGTCGCGGGGTGCGCATCGTGTCCTACCGTCGGTCGGCGGTCAATGGCGTTGGGCTGAGCGGGTCGCGCCGAGCGCGCTGGTCGGGGGCGCGCTGGTCGGGGGCGCGCTGGCCGAGGGCGTGGCGGTCGAGGGCGCGGCGGTCGGGTCGGGCCGCAGGGGCGGGCGTCAGCGCCGGTCGAGGCCCAGCAGCCAGTGGTGGATCGCCGCTGCGGTGGACTCGGCGTGTTCGTTCATCATCGTCTGGTGGTCGCCGTGGACCTCGACGGTGTCGTGGGAGAGCTTCCATTCCTCGTTGTCGGGGGCGTCCGGGTCGTCGCCGTTCTCGGGCTGCTGGGGCGGCCGTTCCATGGCGCGGACCAGCACGATCGGCGTCTCGATCTCGCTGGGCCGCCAGCCGTCGAACAGGTCCAGGTAGCCGCCCTGGGCGGTGACCTGGGCCTCGGTGATCAGGGCATAGGCCTGGTTGTTGACGGCGATACCGCGTAGTTCCTCGTTGACCTCGTTCTCGGGGATGCGGTCGCCGGGGAACCAGGTGTCGAGCAGGATGACGGCCGCCGCCCGGCCGCCGCGTTCCTCGATGCGGGTGGCGATGGCATGGGCCAGCCAGCCCCCGGCGGAGTAGCCGGCCAGCGCGAAGGGGGCGTCGGTGAAGTTGCGGGTGACGATGTCGGCCATCAGGTCGATGGTGACCTCCGCGCTGGCCGGCATCATGTCGCCCTCGCCGAAACCGGGCAGGCTCAGCCCGTGGACCGCGCGCCTGCCGTGCAGGTGCAGGGCCAGCCGGGCGAAGTTGTGCGGCCCGGACGGGGCGACCATCGACGGCACGCCGACCAGCACGGGGCTGGCCGGCCCGGCGGCAAGCTGAATGGGCTGGGTTCGGCCGGTGAACTCCTCGCTCGCGGTGAACAACGGTCGCAGCTTCGCCGCCGTCCGGATGAGGTCCACGCCTTCCTTGAACTTCCCGATCGAGCAGGCCCGCCGGTACAGGTCACGCACGCCGCCGGTGCTGTCGGTGGCGGCGGACTGGCCGGTGAACAGTCCCGCCGCGGCGGCGGCCGCGGCGGCGTCGAGTCCGCC
>NZ_JAMQQF010000194.1 GCF_023716945.1 Frankia sp. AiPs1
TCGCCGCCCACCGCCGCGGCCGGCGGCGGCCCGTCAGCCGTGTCCTCGTCCGCCTCGTCCGCGTCCTCCGCCTCGTCCTCGGCCGCGGCGTCCGCGGTGGCTGCGGACCCCGGCGGCCCGGGCCTGGTGCCGGGGGGAAGCGCGGTGGCGGTGACCAACGGTCCGCGGGATCGGCCCCGGGTCGCGCTCACCTTCCACCTCGGCCCGCACGAGACCGGCCAGGACCTCTCCCTGGCTCATCAGCTGCTCGCCGACGCCACCCGGCTCGCCGTACCGATCACGGTGTTCGCCGTCGGCCGATGGCTGGACGCCCACCAGGATCTCGTCCCGGCCATCCTGGCGAGCGGCAACGAACTGGCGAACCACACCTACACCCACCCGACCCTGACCGCGCTGCCGGCCGACCAGGTCGCCGCCGAGATCACGGGCTGCCGGGACGTACTGGCCCGCCTCGCGCCGACCCAGGGTCGCTACTTCCGACCCTCCGGCACGAGCACCGCCACCGCGCTGATCCTCACCGAGGCCGGCGCCGCCGGGTATCGCACGGTCGTCGACTTCGACGTCGACCCGCTCGACTACACCTCGCCGGGAACGGACGCCGTCGTCGCCCGGGTGCGGGCCGGCACCCGACCGGGCTCCATCGTGAGCATGCATTTCGGCTACCCGGGCACCGTCGCCGCGTTTCCCCGCATCGTCGCGAACCTGCAGACGGCCGGCCTCCGCCCGGTGGCAGTGCACGACCTGCTCACCTGACGGTGTCCCGGCGCCGCCACCTGGTCCGGACGGCCGGGATGATCGTCCCTCGGGGTCGTGCGCGTCAGGTCGAGGGCCCGTCGCGGACAAGACGCCATGATCCGGATCAAACAGCCCTTCCGTGCACGTTCAACAGCAGGATCTACTCGTGGCGGACCAGTCCGTGGAACGGACCTGACACAGCGCCCGTCGAGGAGTCCACTGACACGTGTCTTCTTGCCGGGTAGGGGTGGACGTTGGGATCGCTGGTCGTCATCGGGAAGTGGTTCATCCTGTCGCTGGCCGGGCTTGCGCTGCTGTCCTGGGTGGGCTGCGTGCTGCTGGCCCGCCGGGGACGGGTGGTGACGGTCGCGATGGCGGGGCTGTCGGTGGTGCTGACGCTGGCGACGGTGGCGGATCTGGTCAACGCCCACTACAGCTACCTGCCCCGGGTCGACGACGTCGTCGGCGTCAGGTCGTGGCCGACGGCGTCGGTCCGCGAGGCCGCGGCTGCGGCAGCCCCGCGGCCGCACCCGAACGGGTCGGTCATCGATCTTCAGGTCAACGGGGTCCGCAGCGGCTTCGGGGTCCGGGAGGCGATGGTCTACCTGCCTGCGCAGTACTTCACCGAGCCGCAGGCCCGCTTCCCGGTGGTTTACCTGATGCACGGTTCGCCGGGCGCCCCGGTCGACTGGTACCGGGCGAACCGGGCGGCGGAGATCGGCGCGCTGCTCGCCCGCGAGGGCCGGCCCGCGATCCTCGTCGCCCCCCGTCTCAGCCACGGCTGGCTCGACGACAGCGAGTGCGTCGACCGGCCCAGTGAGCACATCGAGACCTACATGGTCGACGACGTCATCCCCACGGTCGACGCCCGCCTGCGGGCGATTGCGGACCGGGCCGACCGGATCTTCGCCGGGATGTCCGCCGGCGGCTTCTGCGCGCTGAACCTCGGGCTGCGCCACCGTGATCTCGTCGCGACGATCGTGGACATGTCCGGGATGGACAAGCCCACCCACGACGGGGGGATGGCCGGCCTGTTCGGCAACCGGCCCGATCTCGGGCTCGTCGCCGCGTCCAACACCCCGGCGCTCTACGCGTCGACCCTGCCGCCGTACCCGCCGATGCGGGTGTGGATGGACAGCGGGCGCACTGACCACGAGGCGCTGTCGGACACCCGGACCATGGCGGCCACCCTGTCGCGGCGCCCGGGTTTCGACGTCGTCCTGCGGCTGCGCCCGGGTAGCCACGACTTCGGCGTGTGGCGACCGGCCCTGCGTGACAGCCTGCAGTGGGCGGTACCGCGCAGCGGCGCCACGCCCGCCCTCGCGACGTCCACTGCCAGCGGCCCGCGTCGTGCCCCGCACGCTCTCGTTCGCCGTGATCATTCCCGGGCCCGTGCAACCGCCCGGCGGGTGCTCTGATCATCGGCTCGATCGGGCCAGCCGGGTCGCGCCCCGCCACCCGCGACGCCCACACCCGCGTCAGCTGAGGGGGGCCTGGGCGTAGCGTGCCGAAGGGCCGCGGGACGCGGTGCTCGGGAACGCGGCCGCGTGCAGGGGGCGCCTGGATGGGTTCGGGACAGGTCTTCACGTCGCTGCAGGGTGCGGGAGTGCCGGGGCCACCGTCACCGAGGGTGACGGCAGCCCTGTCGTCGCCGTCCCACCCGTGGGCGACGTTCCACGTCGATCCGGTTGCCTGCGCCCTGATCGGGATCGCCGCGGCGGGGTACGCCTACGGACTGCGTCGACGTGCCGGGCGGGGGGAGAGCTGGCCCGTCCGACGCACGGTGGTGTTCTTCGGCCCCGGCCTGCTCAGCCTGCTGGTGTTCACGATGGCCTGGCCGGGCGCCTACGCGCACGCCCTGTTCTCGGCGTACATCGTCCAGGTCCTCGGCCTGTTCATGATCACACCTGTGCTGCTGACCTGCGGTCGGCCCGTCGAACTGGTCCGCTCTGTCGCCTCGGACCGGCTGCGCGGGATCGGGGGCCGGGTCAGCCGGGTGCGACTGCTGCGCGGCGCGGTCAGTCCGATCTTCGGCGCGCTGCTGGTGCCGGTCATCACCTCCGTCGTGGTGTTCACCGGAATCTTCGGAGCGAGTCTGCGAAGCGAGCCGATCTATCACACTCTGCAGATCGCGCTGCTGGCGCTGGGTTTCCTCGTCGCGGTGCCGCTGATAGAAGAATCGGCACAGGTGACCGGGATCGCCGCGGCCGCCGCGCTGTTCATCAGTTTCCTGGAGCTGTTGTTGGACAGCATTCCGGGCGGCGTGCTGACGTTTCGCACTCACCTGCTGGCGCCGGTCGGCTATCTTGCGCTGCATCGTTCCTGGGGGCCGGCGCCGCTGACCGACCAGCACACGGCCGGCGCGATCCTGTGGGCTGTCGGCGAGGTGGCGGACCTGCCTTTCGTCGCCGTGCTCATGGTGCGCTGGATGCGGGTGGACGAGCGGGAGGCCCGCGAGGCGGACCGGCTGCTGGACGAGGCCGAAGGGGGCGCGACGCTCATGCGGCCATGGTGGGAGACGGACCCCCGCCCGCCTCGGTGACCTGACGGGTGCCGGCCGCCGATCGGGAGCGGGCCTGCCTCGGGCGGCCTGGTGTCGACCGTCTCCCACTACAGAAATCCTGATGTGAAGACCGTGTGAAAGACCTCGGGCAGCCATTTATTGGGTGCCGGATGGGAAACGGCGGGAAATTCGGCACAACGCGCGGGAATTCTTACCCCCGGGTTCTCCCGGGCGTCGACGATCGGCCATCCGGGCGGGCTAGCAATACGGAGCGCGCCGGTATGGTCCGGTGCGTTCGAGGAGGAATTCGTGTTCCGTTCTCCCACCCGACGGGCAGTCGGGATGGCGGCATCCGGGCTGGCCCTGTCCGGACTGGTCGCGTTCTCGGCGGCCACGCCCGCGGTGGCCGGGTCACCCGAGCACACCCGGTCCCCGGCCCGGCACGTCCTGTTGCTGTCCGTGGACGGACTCCACCAGGCGGACCTCGGCGCATATGTCGGGACGCATCCGAGTTCGGCGTTGGCCGGGCTGGTCGGCGCCGGCGTCTCGTACACCCACGCGTCGACCCCGGTGCCGTCCGACTCGTTCCCCGGACTGATCGCTCAGGTGACGGGGGGTAATCCGGCGACCACGGGCATCTACTACGATGACACCTTCAACCACAGCCTGCTGCCCGCCGGCACGACGTCCTGCGCCGGGGTGAAGCCGGGCGCCGAGGTCGCGTTCACCGAGGCGGCCGACCGCGACCAGAGCTCCCTCGACGCGGGGCAGGGTCTCGCCGGGCTGCCCGGCAGCATCCTGTCCATGACCGGGTCGCCCCAGACGCTGCTCGATCCGAAGGCGCTTCCGGTCGACCCGTTGACCTGCAAGCCGGTCTACCCGCACTCCTACCTCACGGCGAACACCGTCTTCGAGGTGGCCCGCGCCCATGGGCTGGGCACCGCCTGGTCGGACAAGCACCCCGCCTACGAGATCCTCAACGGCCCGTCGGGCACCGGCGTCCAGGACCTGTTCACTCCTGAGATCAACAGCACCGCCCTCGGCTACCCCGGCGGCGATGACTGGACGAAGGACAACGCGGCCACCGAGCAGTACGACGCGTACAAGGTGACCGCGGTCCGTAACGAGATCGACGGGTACGACCACGGTCGCACCCACCGGGTCCCGACCCCGGCGATCTTCGGGATGAACTTCCAGACGGTTTCCACCGCGCAGAAGCTGCCCAGCTCGGACGGGCTGACCGGCGGTTACCTACCAGGTGGCACCGAGCCGGGGCCGCTGCTGACTCGTGCGCTCGACTTCGTCGACCACCAGGTCGGTGCCCTGATCGCCGAGCTGACGCGGACCGGTCAGGCGGACAGCACCGCGATCATCCTGTCGGCGAAGCACGGCCAGTCGCCGACGGACCCGAACGCGCTGACCCGCATCGACGACGGCGCCGTCATCAAGGCGCTGAACGCGGCCTGGGCGAAGGCGCACCCCGGCGCGGCCGACCTGGTCGCCTTCTCCACGGACGACGACATCCTGCAGCTGTGGCTGAGCGACCGGTCGCAGGCCGCCGCCGACTTCGCGCGTGCCTTCCTGCTCTCCCACGACGCCACCGGCACCACGATCAGCGGCGCCAGCCGCACGCTGCCCGCCTCCGGGCTCACCACGGCGTATGCGGGCAGTGCCGCCGCCCGTTACTTCGGCGCCTCGGCGCGTGATGCCCGCCATCCCGACGTCGTCGGCACAGTCGCGCACGGCGTGGTCTACACGGGTGGCACGAGCAAGATCGCCGAGCATGGTGGCGCGGACCCGCAGGACCGCAACGTTCCGCTCGTCGTCTCGGGTGCCGGTGCCCACTCGGGCCGGATCGACCCGGCTCCGGTCGAAACCACCTCGATCGCGCCGACCATCCTCACGCTGCTCGGGCTCAACCCGAACGAGCTGAGCGCCGTGCGCACCGAGCACACCCGAACCCTGGACGTCGCGCCGATCACCCACTAGGCACCGCAGGCACCGCAGGCACCGCAGGCACCGGACAAGCCACCCCGTCCCCGTCTCCGTGCGAGGGCGGGGTGGCGGCGTCCGCGTCCGACGCCAGAACCCTGGTGGAGGCCGTGCCCGGCGGCCGAGGCGCGACTCCCCCCGCTGTGACCTGCGCTGCCGACACGCTTTCATGTCCCCACCACCGGACACGAGACCTCACGGAGACCTGGATGCGTACGCTGATCAGCACCGCCTTCCTCTCGCTCGACGGCGTCGTGGAGGCGCCGGGTGGCGAACCCGGCTACCGGAACTCGGGATGGACCTTCAAGGACATCGAGTTCCTCCCCGAGGCCTTCGACATCAAGGGGCGGGAACAGCAGGAAGCCACGGCAATGCTGCTGGGCCGGGTCAGCTACGAGGCGTTCAGTCCGGTGTGGCCGGCCATGGCGGAGTTCGCCGACTACAGGACGATGCCGAAGTACGTCGTCTCGACCACCCTCACCGAGGACGGCCTGGTCTCGAACTGGGGTGACACCACGATCCTGCGCTCGCTCGGCGAGGTCGCCGCCCTGAAGGAGACCGAGGGAGGCCCGATTATCGTCCACGGCAGCGCCTCACTGAACCACGGCCTGTCCGACGCGGGCCTGATCGACCGTTACCACCTGCTCGTCTTCCCGCTGCTGCTCGGCGCGGGCAAGCGCCTGTTCAGCGCCACGGACAAGGACAGCCAGAAGTTGACGTTGGTCGAGCACGGCGTCTACGCCAACGGCCTGCAGAAGTGCGTCTTCGACGTCGTCCACTGACGCCGGCGCCGGCATCGCGCCGCGCCGCCGCCTCCTCGGACGGCCCCGCCGCCGGCCCCGGCCTGCTACCCGCCGGCCGGGGACGGCCGCGGACCGATCTCCGTATCTGCGCGTGATCGGTGGGATACGGGAAGATCGCAGCCTGCGTCCCAGCGTGTTGATCACGCGGTTCCGCGGAACCGCGCCACGCCGTCGGAGGCGAACTCCGGTGTCTCGGAGGCGCCGGGTCATGGCGATCCCGAGTTCCGTGGTCACGCTGTGTATCGACGTCCACGCCTCGCTGGTCCGGATCGCGTGGCATGGACAGGCCGTCGGCTCGTCACCGCCTACCCGGGCTGGCCGCCAACACCTGCGGATCGGCGGTTTCGACCGGCCGTGCAGGGCCCTTGGCGCTGCCCGCGGCCCGGGTCGACAGGGGCCGTTCCCTTGACAGAAGGCGTGACGGACTGCAAGCTGGCACCAGCTTAGCTAAACCTAACCTTATCGACGCGCGCCGCTTGCCACCGCTGATGGGAGGTGTCACGCCCACGGGACACACCCGACCCGCGGCTGCGCGCTGCACCGGCTCACCGCCTCGGTGGGCCCGATCCCCGCGAAGCCCGGAGGCATGCCACCCAGGCGACGCCGATCTTAGCGCCCAGGGCCGTCCTCGTGTCCGCCCAACCGAGATGAACCTGGGCTTTCCCCTGCGCCACTTCGTTCTCTGATCCGTTCTTTCTTCGCCGTTGCGACGCACAGAGCCAACGGCTTGGTTCCGCATGCCCGAATGCGATGAATTCGGAGGTTGGCCGCATGGCCGTGAGCCCGTTCGACGACGACAGCGGTCATTTCTTCGACCCGACGAACAGCGAGGGGCCGGTAATGGCGCGGGACGACCGGGGCCGGACGGCCGCGCCGTGAGCATCGACGAGCGAGCGAAGGACCCGCGTGCCCTACGCCGTGAGCTGGCCCGGCGACGACTCGCCGAACAGGGCCTCGCCTCCGCACCCGTCCCGAATCGCGCCTCAGCCTCAGCCTCCGCCTCAGCCGCCGCCGCCGCGCCCGACTCGGCCTCGGCGCCGGGCAGCGCCGGGGGAACGTCCGCCGGGGGAACGTCCGCCGGGGGGACGTCCACCCGGGGTGACCGGCCGCTGTCCGCCGGGCAGCGCCGGATGTGGTCGCTGCAGCACCTCGACCCAAGCACGACCGGGTACAACGTGCGGCTCGCGCTGGACCTGACCGGACCGGTGCGCGCGGACGCCCTGCGCGCCGCGGCCGAGGCGGTCGTCGCCCGGCACGACGTGCTGCGGACGACCTACCGGATGGACGGCGCCGGCCAGGTGGTCCAGGTGGTCCATCCGGTGCTCGCGCCGGTCGTCGACCAGCGGGACCTCACCGACCTTCCTGCCGGCGAGCGGTCCACCCGCGCGGGTGAGCTGTGCGCCGCGCTCGCCGCGACCCCGTTCGACCTGTCCACCGACTCCCCGTTGCGCCTCGGCCTGTTCACCACGGGCCCGCAGGCGCTGACCCTGATCGTCGTCGCCCATCACATCGCCTGGGACGACAGCACCACGGCAATCTTCTTCGGGGAGCTGGTCGCGCTCCTGCCCGAACCGTCCGTCGTCCTGCCCGCCGCGCCGCAGTTCGCCGACGTGGCGCTGCGCCCGGCGACGGAGGATCCCGCGGCCGGGCTCGCGTTCTGGCGTGACGTCCTCACCCCGCTGCCGGAGCCGCTCGTCCTGCCCGAGCTCACCGCCGCCGACCGGGGCTCCGGCGGCGTCGACCAGACGCGGATGCTCGGCGCGGGGATGGCCGCCCGGCTCCGGGATGCCGCCCGCGAGCACCGTGCGTCCACCTTCATGATTCTCACCGCGGCCGTCGCCGTACTGCTACGCCGCTACGGCGGGGCACGCGACGTGGTCATCGGCGTGCCGGTCGTCAACCGGGACGTCGACGGGGGCGCCGAGGTCGTCGGTTACCTCGGCAACACGATCCCGCTGCGGCTGCGCCTGGCCGACGCGGACACCTTCGCCGCCGTCGTCGCCCAGGCCCGACGGGTGTGCCTCGCCGCCTACGTCCACCAGGACGTCGACCTCGACGACATCGCCCGGGCGGCGGACCCCGAGCGGGCGCGGGGCGACGCCGCGCTGTTCGGCATCGTGCTCTCGCTGCGGGCCTCCATGCTGGAGCCGTTCCGGGCGGTCGGGCTCACCGCGCGGCGCCGGCACGTGCCCGGCGACGACGCCCGCTTCGACCTGACCCTCGCCGTCGAGATCGACGGCGACACCGTCACCGTCGAGGCCAACCACCCGTCGACCGACCCGGCCCGGGCCCTCGTCGCCCGCCTGCTCGGTCACCTCGACCGGCTGCTCGACCTGGTGCTCGCCCGCCCCGACGTCGTGCTACGCGACGTCGAGCTGCTCAGCGACACCGAGCGTGACCAGCTCCTCGTCGCGTGGAACGACACCGCCGCCGTCCCGGCGCCGCAGCTGCTGCCCGAGCGGTTCGCCGCCCAGGCGACGGCGACGCCCGACGCACCGGCCGTGCTGGCCGACGGCGAGCTGCTGACCTACCGGCAGCTCGACCGCCGGGCGAACCGGCTGGCCCGGCTGCTCGTCGAGCACGGCGCCGGCCCCGAGTCGGTCGTGGCGCTGGGGATCCCGCGCTGCGCCGACATGGTCGTCGCGGTGCTCGCCGTCGCCAAGGCGGGCGCGTCCTACGTGCCGGTCGACCCGGACTACCCGCCCGACCGGGTGCGGCTCATGCTGACCGACTCCCGGCCCGTCCTGCTGCTCACCACCGCAGCCGGGCAGGGGGCGCTGCCCGCCGTCGACGACCTGCGCGCGGTGCTGCTCGACGCCCCGGACACCCGGGCGCGCCTGGGCGCACTGCCCGACGGCGACCTGACCGACGCCGACCGGGTCACCCCCCTGCTGCCCGAACACCCGGCGTATGTGATCTACACCTCCGGGTCGACCGGGGTGCCCAAGGGCGTGGTCGTCGCCCACCGGGCGCTCGCCAACCACCTGGACTGGGCGGTGGCACGCTTTCCCGGACTGGCCGGCCACACCCTCATGCACTCCTCGATCTCGTTCGACTTCTCGGTCACCCCGCTGCTGGCGACCCTCACCTGCGGCGGCGCGGTCGAGCTGTGCGCCGACTCGCCGGACGCCATCGCCCAGGCCGCCGGCGCCGCCACCTTCCTCAAGATCACGCCGAGTCACCTGCCGCTGCTGTCGTCGGTGCGGTTCGCCGACGAGGGCCCGCGCACCCTCGTCATCGCCGGCGAGGAGCTGCGCGGCGAGGCCCTCGACCAGTGGCAGCGGCCGCTCGACGACCGGTTCGCCGTCATCAACGAGTACGGCCCGACCGAGACGACGGTCGGCGCCCTGCTGCACCCGGTGGACGCCGCCTCCGAGGACGCGGCCTCCGAGGGGGCCGCCTCCGAGGGGGCCGCAGCCGTCGGAGTCGTCGGAGTCGGCGGAGCTGTCGGGGTCGTCGGCGCCGTCCCCGTCGGGTCGCCAGTGGCCAACACGACCTGCCACGTCCTCGACGAGAACCTGCGCCTGACCCCCCTCGGCGTGCCCGGCGAGCTGTACATCGGCGGGGCGCAGCTCGCCCGCGGCTACCTCAACCGGCCGGGCCTGAGCGCGTGCCGGTTCGTCGCCGACCCCTACGGCCCGCCCGGTGCGCGGCTCTACCGCACCGGCGACCTGATGCGCCGGCTGCCGTCCGGTGCGCTGCAGTTCCTCGGCCGCGTCGACGACCAGGTCAAGATCCGCGGCTACCGGGTCGAGCTCGGTGAGATCGAGTCCGTCCTGCTGGCCGTCCCCGGCGTCGCCCAGGCCACGGTGGCCGCCCGCACCGACGGCCCCGGCGGCCGGTACCTGGCCGCCTACCTGGTGCTCGCCGACGGCGCGCAGCCGGATGCCGCGGCCCTGCGCGCCCACGGCGCCGCGGTGCTGCCCGACCACATGGTGCCCGCGACGCTGACCTTCCTGCCCGCCCTGCCGCTCTCGCCGTCGGGCAAGGTCGACCGGCGCGCCCTGCCCGCCCCCCGCTTCGGTGCCGACC
>NZ_JAMQQF010000195.1 GCF_023716945.1 Frankia sp. AiPs1
GTCGCGGACGCCGCGGCCGCCGTCGTCCTGGCGCTGCCGGCCGCCGGGATGCTGTTCGTGCTGTTCCTGCTCGGCCGGGCGGTGGCCCGCGGCCTCGCCGCGCATCACCACCACCGAGACCGCGATCGCCGGCCCGGCCGGGTCAGGCGTCGCGGCGTTGCAGGCAGCGATGGGCGGCACCGAGGAACAGGGCCAGCCACGCCGCGACCACCGGTACGGCGACACCGGGCGACAGCAGGCCGACGTCGTCCGACCCGGTCAGGGAGAGGCTGTCGGTCGCCGGACCCGGCAGATAGATGAGCATGTGGGCCGCCCACCAGGCCGGCAGCAGCCCGCCCGCGATCGACGGGGCGAACAGCAGTGCCAGCACCGAGGTGAGGGCTCCGGCCGCGCTGCGGGTGAGGACTGCCAGGGCCAGCCCGATCAGCGGAAAGACCGGAGCCAGCCCGATGTCCGCGGCGAGCGTGCGCACCTCCCTGCCGGCGGCGAGGTCGGCGTTGGTCACGTCCGGCAGGCCGTAGGCATGGAACACCGGCTGGGCCGCGAGCGCCGCCAGCACGGTGACGACCGTGAAGCCCACCCAGCTCGCCACCGCAATCACGACGATCTTGGCCAGCAGCACCCGGCCACGACGCGGCGTCACCGTGAGGGTCAGTCGCACCAGCCCCGCCCGGTACTCGCAGGCGCCGCCCCGCACCCCGAGCACGACGAGCAGGACGGCGCTGACAAGCCCCGAGACCAGCGGGAACAGCAAGGGGTCGAACTCGACGCGGTCCTGCTGGGACCAGCCGTCCGACTCGAGGCCGACCGCAACGGCGAGCAGCACGCACAGCGCGGTCCCGAGGAGCGGGCCGAGACAGGCGATCACCAGGCTCCCGCGCATCGCGCGCAGCTTGAGCCATTCCCCGGCGACCGTGGCCGTCCACCCCGGCGGGGCGGCAGGAGCCCGGCTCATGGCCTCACCCCCCGACGACCGGCCCCCTGCTGGCCGATGGCTCGCCAGTCGACGGCCCGGCGCTCGACGGCCTGGTACTCGACGGTGTCGCCGGTGAGCTCGAGAAAGGCGTCCTCCAGCGTCGCCCGCCGCTCGGTCAGCTCGTGCAGGGCGAGCCCACGGCCGGCGGCAAGATCGCCGATGGCCGGCGCCGTCAGGCCGGTGACCAGCAGCACGCCGTCGGCGTCCGGTGCCGGGGTCACGCAGGCACCCGCTGCCCGCAGCGCCGCCGCGAGCTCGGGGCCACGCGGCGACGCCACCCGGATGTGGGTGCCGGCACCCGCCCGGGTGATCTCGGTGACGCTGCCATGGGCGAGCAGGCGACCGCGGCCGAGGACCAGGACCTCATCGGCAGTCTGGTCCATCTCACTGAGCAGATGGCTGGAGACGACCACGGTGCGCCCCTCGGCGGCGCAGCGCCGCAGCAGCCCACGGACCCAGCGGACGCCGTCGAGGTCGAGGCCGTTCACCGGCTCGTCGAGGATCAGCACCGCCGGGTCGCCGAGCAGAGCGGCGGCGATGCCGAGCCGTTGGAGCATGCCGAGCGAGAACCCGCCGACCCGGCGCCCGCCGAGGTCGGCGAGGCCGACCTCGGCGAGCACCTCGTCGACCCGCCGGGCAGGCACACCGCCGGCCCGGGCGAGCCAGGCCAGGTGCTGGCGGGCCCGCAGGCCGGCCGGCGCGGCCCTCGCGTCGAGGAGCACCCCGACCTCACGTATCGGCGCGGCGAGATCGCGCAACGCGCGGCCCCCGATCGTCGCCCGGCCGCTGCTGGGCCGGTCAAGGCCGACTATCAGCCGCAGGGTGGTCGACTTGCCGGAGCCGTTCGGGCCGAGGAACCCGGTCACCACGCCCGGGGTCACGTCGAAGGTCAACTGGTCCACCGCGACCGTGTCGCCGTACATCTTCGTCAGCTCCCGTACCTGGATCACCGCTCGGCGTTCCCGTCCCCCAGGTCGTCGCCGTCCGGCCCGGGAGAATTCGACGACCTGCGGTGCCGGCTGTACTCGCCGAACGCGGCGGCGAGTACGAACAGGCCGAGCAGGGCGATCCGCACCGGGCGGAGCGCGTCGAAGGTTCCGCGGAACCAGTCGGGCAGCTCGACCTCCGGCAGGTCGATCGCGGGCAGCCCGACGTGCGGCAGGTCGCCGGCCAGCCTGGGCAGAAGGTTGACGGCGACGACGAGCAGCCCGACCACGACTGCCGAGGCGACCCCGGCGAGCCGCGAACGCGCCCGCCCGGGCCGATCGAGGCTGCCCGGCCGCGGACCGCGGGCGGTCGCGGGCGGGTCAGCCGAGCCTGAACCGGCAGGGACGGGCGGCACGGCAGACGCCGGCTGGTGGGCGGCGGGTTCGGCGGGTTCGGCCATGCTCGGGAAGCTAGATCCCCGGTGGTCCGGGCACATCCGCCGAAGGTATGGACCTGCCTCCTCCTGCGGTCGCAGTCCGCCGGTCGGAGGCACCGAGGCACCGGGCCGCGCGGGCGAGGTCATCCTCGGCTGAACGCCCGCGGCTGGATGCCCGCGTTGGGTCAGTTCGGCCTGGGGCGCACCAGTCCGTAGTCGTAGGCGAAGACGACGGCCTGTACCCGGTCGCGCAGGCCGAGCTTGCGCAGCACAGCCGACACGTGCGTCTTGACGGTCGCCTCGGTGAGCACGAGCTCGGCGGCGATCTCGGCGTTCGACCGGGCGAGCGCGACGAGCCGGAGCACCACGGCCTCCCGCTCGGTCAGTTCCTCCAGCCCGCTGCGGATCCGGGTGCCCCGCCCGGCTTCCCCACTCGCTTCGAGTGGCCGGACCGCACGGACCGGGCGGCCGAGGGAGCCGACGCCTGCGCGGCGGCGCCCGGCCGGACCGTCGGGTGCGGGGGAATCGGCGACGGACGGCAGCGTCTGCGCGAAGCGGTCGAGCAGCCGCCGCGTCACCGTGGGGGCGAGCAGCGCGTCCCCACGGGAGACGACGCGGACCGCATCGACGAGTTCGGCGGGCCGAACGTCCTTCAGCATGAATCCACTGGCGCCCGCCCGAAGCGCCGCGAAGACGTACTCGTCGAGGTCATACGTGGTCAGGATGATCACCCGCGCCGCGCTGCCCGAGGCGGCGATGCGCCGGGTCGCCTCGACGCCGTCCATCGTCGGCATCCGCACGTCCATGAGCACGACGTCGGGTTTGCTGCCGCCGACGAGTTCGACCGCCTCGGCCCCGTCGCCGGCCTCACCGACCACCTCGATATCGGATCGGGCATCGAGGATCATGCGGAACCCGCCTCGAACAAGCGCCTGGTCATCGGCCAGCAGCACCCGAATCGGCGGAGGCGCCTCGGTCGTCATATCGATCTCCCGCCGAGGTCGGCCGGCAGCGGCAGGCTCGCCCGGACCCGGAATCCGCCGCCGCCACGCGGGCCGACCTCCAGGCATCCGCCGAGCATGGCAGCGCGCTCCCGCATGCCGATGATGCCGTGCCCGCCGCCCCTGCCTGCCGGCGCCGGCGCGGTGGTGATCGTCTCGGCGCGCCGGCCCGCGCGGACGACCGGTCCCGGGCCGCCTTCGGGACCGGCACCGGCGCCCGTGGCCGCACCGGTATCGGCGAACCCCACGCCTGGCGTGCCGATGCCGTCGTCGACGATCTCCAGGTCGAGGGTGGCCGCGGTGTAGGCGAGGGTGACCTCGACCCGGGACGCGCGGGCGTGGCGCAGGGTGTTGGTCAGCGCCTCCCCGACGATGCGGTAGGACGAGACGTCCATCCCGACGGGCAGCGGGCGGGCCTCGCCGACCACGCGAATCGCGACCTGCAGCCCGGCGGCGCGCAGCGGCTCACCCAGCTCGTCCACCCGGGCCAGGCCGGGCTGCGGACGCACCGGGCCCGCCTCGTCGCCGCCGGGACGGACGACGGCGAGCAGGCGGCGTAGCTCCGCCAGCGCATCCCGCCCGGTGGTCTCGATCGAGCGCAGGGCGCGGCGGGCCTGGTCAGGTCGGGTGTCGAAGACGTCATCGGCGGCCGCCGCCTGCACGATGATCACCGACACGCTGTGCGCGACGACATCGTGGATCTCCCGGGCGATGCGGGCCCGCTCCTCGGCGACCGCCCGCCGGGCCTCCCCCTCGATGGCGGCCCGGCGATTGCGGGCGATCTCTCCGATGGCCCAGGCGGCGATGGCCAGGACGATCGTGAAGTAGGTGTCCTCGCGGCTGGCGGAGGCGAAGTCGACCGCGCACACGCCGAGCAGCGCTGCCAGCGCGGGCAGGGAGCGCAACGGCGGCCGGGCGGCGGCGAACGAGCTGATGGCGATCAAGGCCGCGATCGGGATCACGACCGAGGGGACGAGCATCTGGATGACGAGGCCGCCGACCAGCGCGACGGCGAGCGCGGCTCCGGGCCGGATGCGGCGCCAGTACAGCGCGAGTGACTGGCCGATTCCGAGCGGCAGGCCGAGGACGATCAGCAGCGGCTCATGGGTGCGGCCGTGCTCGTCGAGCACCACCGCGACCAGGAACAGGCCGATCAGGAGCACGATCCCGACGTCGGTGGCGCGTCGCAGCCGTCCGCGCCAGCGCCCGCCCATCGTCCGATCATGCCCGACGGCTTCCGGCGGGACCGGTGGTACTCGGTCAGGCTGCCGCCGGTGGGGCGAAGAACTCCAGCGCGATGCCGTCCGGGTCGCGGAACGACAGCCCGCTGCCGTAGTGCGCGCCCACGATGCCGCCATGCCTGACCCCGAGCTCGTCGAGCCGGTCCTGCCAGCGGGCCAGCCCCGCCCGGTCGGCGCAGCCGAAGGCGATGTGGTCCAGGCCGCGGCGGCGCTCGTCGAAGCCGGTCGTCCGGTCGCCGTCGGGGAACGCGTGCAGGCCGAAAAGCTGGCCATCGCCGATGGCGAACACGACGTGCCGGAACGGCCCGGTGTCCTCGTCGAGCACCGGTTCGACGCCGAACAGGGCGGCATACCACGGGACGCTGACCGCCAGATCGGTCACAGTCACGGCAACGTGTGACACAGCCGGGAACGTCGTCATCAAAGGCTCCACTCAGTAGGCGTTCCGGGAAAGCACTGCGGCGACCTTCTCCGCGCCACCAAGATGCACCCGGGGCACCTCGAAACGCCACGCCGTCCCGGCAACAAGATGAATCTCGAACACGCCGGCCACTTTTGCCCTTGTTGAGCCGGGCGAGTCGCAGGCCACCTATCACCACCGGCCTGACCTGCCGCCACATCCCGGCGACGACCAACCCCCGCCGCTGGACCGTCCGCCGCTGACCGGACCCGGATCGCACCGGACATCCGGGCGCGTCACGGCCTGCCAGTCAGGCCTCGTCCGCCAGGGAACCTCCGTTCGCCTGGCCGTGCCACTCGCGCAGGTTCTGTACGACCTCCTCGTAGAACTTCTCCAACGGCTCCGTGACCGATGTGACGAACGTTCCCTTCCCGACGCCACGCTTCGTCCCGAGCGGAGCACTCAGGGAAATCCGGAAGGCCCGTATCTCGTGCGCGGAGTCGGAGATCATGATCTCCGGCTTCTGTCGGACGAGGGCGAGCAGCTCGGCCCGGGCCGCCTCGCGCGAGCCCTGTTCGAAGGACTCGATGCGCAGGTTTCCGTTCGCCTCGCCGAGCTGCCGCAGAATCCACCTGATCCGTGTCGCCGGGCGGCCCTGCCGTGGTGCGTCGATGCTCACGGCCCAGACGACCCGACCGGCCCGTAGATCCGCGCTGACCGCCAGCGGGCCGACCGTTCCGGGAATGCGCAGCGTGGCGGACAGCGTTCCCTGCCGGCACAGCTCGTCGGCGAGCGCCTGCCGGCGCACCGCAGCGTCGACGCGACGGCCCGCCTGCGGAAGAACCTCGACGCCGAGTAGTCCGCCCAGGTGAAGACACAGGAAGTGGACGAGTTGATCGAAGCGTTCCGCGACCGACGGCAGACCCCGGTCGGTCGGCCGCAGTGTGCCCGCCGCCACGCTGCCCCGCACCGTCACCCATGAGGAACCCATGTCCTCGAACGTCTGCGCGCCGGAGCGGGAGTGGTCCAGATAGCGGAGAAACTCCCCCAGAACGTACTCCTGTGTGCGATCCGCAACCAGGTCGTTTTCGAGCAGAAGCTGACAGCGGAATCGAATGTCGGCCCAGGAGAGGTGATGCACCGCCACCTTTCTGGTTCGGCGCCCATCGATACCGACGGGATGTCGTTCATCTGCGGTCGTGATGAGGTTCGAGATGGTGATCACCGCGTCGAACTGCTGCTCCCGGGCGATGTCGAGATATGCGCCGACCTGATCCGCGGTGAGTTCGCCGGTTCCGGTCTTGACCTCGACCAGCGCCGTCCAGCTTCGCTGGCCTCGGGTGACTCTGATCAGTCCGTCCGGAACGTAGGGCTTGTCATCCCGGTTGAAGGGCACCTCGATGAACGTCGATATCTGACCGGCGGGCGCACCGAACCGGGTCGTCATCGAGCGACCGAACTCCCGGACCGAGCCGATCACGGCAAGCAACGCGGAGGTCGCGCGCCGTTCCTGCTCCGCGGCCCCCCCGATGCCCGCCACCGGAAAGAGGCGGGCGGGCTGCCATCGGTCCTCCGGCCCTGCTTCGAGGGCCCGTCTCCCCTTGGATGCCGACAGTCGACGAGCCGACAGCCGCTTACGCGTCGTCACCGTATGAGCGCGTCGCCCTCCAGCTCGGGCCTCCCGCGCTGCTCGCGCCGTGCCCGCACCCGAGACGACCGGATCCGACCCGCCGACGATCTCGCGCGGCTCGCCGGCCGGGGCGTCCACCGGAACCGGAACCGTACGGACCGCGCCCGCCTCCCCGTCCTCGGCCATACCACCGTCGCTCGTCTCGTCCTCGGCGTCGACCTCCACGCCGTATTCCGTGACGAGCGTCCCGAGCCCGGTGTCGTAGCCCTGTCCCACCGCGCGGAACTTCCACTGCCCGGCGCGGCGGTAGATCTCCCCGAGAACGAAGGCGGTCTCCCGGTGCGCGGCAGCTACAGCAAAACTGAGCAGTTCCACCGCATCTGATCCACGAAGCATTCGGAGCCGGAGATAGTCGAGTTCCTGAATGGACCCTTCGGCGCCATCGAGGCTCGCCGCAAGCAGTACCCGCTCGACACTGTCGGGCACGTCGTCCATGTCGACGTCGACGATGTCGGAGTACGCCACCGACGGACCTTCCGGAGTCCGGGTCTTACCCCGCAGCCGGACCGCACCACCCGCCCCCGACTGCTGATTGTAAAAGATCAGATCGTCGTTGGAACGAACCTTGCCGTCATCCCCCAGCAGGAGAACGCTGACGTCAGCATCGAGCGGATACTCCGCCCTGATAGCCCATTCCAGGATGACCGAGATGGAACCGAGTTCGTCGGCCAGGGCACTGAGGACAACGTTTTCCCCCTTGCGCATGGCCGCAACCGTCGCAGCGCACATGTCGGGATGTTATCCCCAAGGCAGGAGAGACCGACATTATCATCACACGAACAACGGACCATCCAAAACATCTACAATCGACCGAGCGAATCGCACCCAAGAGGTCGTCCGGGTCCGACCGATGTCGATCTCAGGAGACCGGGCGGACGCCAGTACAGGCTTCGAGCGCACGCCGGTTCAACGCCCAGAAGGACACTGTCCGCCGCAAGGGACCCCGACGCGCGTCAGGTCATTGCGGCCGGTGGGCCTCGATGAGGAAGCGGGTGGTGCGGGCGGTGAAGGGGCCGGTTGTGCGGATCCGCTCGTGCAGCTCGGCGAGGCGCTCGCGGTAGCGCTCGACGGTGAACCCGGGAACAATCCAGATCACCTTGCGCAGAAAGTAGATCACGGCGCCGACGTCGCGGAACTCGGTGTGCAGCGTCTCCATCCGCAGGTCGACGACCTCGAGCCCGGCGGCGCGGGCGGCGGCGATCTCTTCCTTGGCCCGCTTGGCGTACATGTCCACGTACTCCTGGCCCGACAGGGCCATCAGTTCGTACATGATCTGATCGGTGATCGACCGCAGCACGAACCGGTCGTCCGCCATGTCGGCGTAACGGGAGAAGTCGAGGGGCGGACCAACCCGCATCCCGATCCGGCGAATCTTCGGTACCAGCTGACCGGGCGGCTGTACCTCGAAGGTGCCAATCATCGCGACCGGGATCACCGGCACGCCGGCTTCCAGGGCCATCCGGGCGACACCGATCTTGCCGCGGTAGAGGCGGCCGTCGGGCGAGCGGGTCCCCTCCGGGTAGATGCCGATCAGCCGGCCCTGCCGCAGGACGCGCACGCCGGAGCGCAGGGCGCCCTCGCTCGCCTTACCGCCGCTGCGGTCGATCGGGATCTGGCCGGCGCCGCTGAAGAACACCCGCTTCAACCAGCCCTTGACGCCGGCCTCGGTGAAGTAGTCGCTCTTGGCCAGGAAGGTCACCCGACGCGGAATCACCACCGGCAGGAAGAAGTGATCAAGAAACGAGAGGTGGTTTCCGGCGAGGATCGCAGGGCCGTCCAGGGGGATGTTCTCGGCTCCCTCCACCCACGGACGCCAGAACACCCGAAGGATCGGCGTCAGGACCGCCTTGAGCACCCAGTAGAACAAGACAGCTCCCACCTGGTCACCGCCGTCAGACGACGCCCGCCGGGGGCGGCCGTGGCCAGGCCGCCCGTCTCCATCCGCCGAAGCCGATCACACCAGAACCGAGCATCCCACCGCGTGCCAGGTGGAGCCCGGCGGCGCTCCGAGGCCCGCGGACTGCGACGGTACGCGGGCCTCGCGGCGGGCGCGGCCCGGCCATGGTCGCCGATGTACGCCAGCCGCCCGCAAGCCTGGGGATCGGCCATCATCACGTCCATCTAACGCCGACGCGGCCCGCGTGGTGCCCGCGGCTGCCCGGCCTGGCGCCGGCGGCACGGGACTCGCCGAGCGGGCGCGGACAGGCCCGCGCCTATATCATCCCAGCCGGGGCGTTCTCGGTCCCAGCGGGCTCCTGGCGTGGCGATGGCGTCCGCACGACCGTGACTTACGCACGATCGTGGCCTCAGCCCGCGGACCGTGCGAGCATACGTTTACCGGCGCTTTCCTTTCGCGCCGCCCGCGACGTGGCATGCGGGCGGGCCCAGGGCACGAAGGGCGGATCACGATGGCGGGCTTCACCGGCACAGCCGTCCTACCAGGTGCCGAACCGTTCGAGTTCGCGGGCGGCCCGGTGGGCGTCCTGCTGGTCCACGGGTTCACCGGCTCCCCGGGCAGCATGCGGCCCTGGGGCGAGTCTCTCGCCGCCGCCGGGCTGACCGTCTCCGGCCCGTTGCTGCCGGGCCACGGCACCCGCTGGCAGGACATGGTCCCGACCACCTGGCCGGACTGGTACAACACCGTGCAGGGCGCGTTTCTTCGCCTGCGGGCCGACTGCGAGCAGGTGTTCGTCATGGGCCTGTCGATGGGCGGGACGCTGACGCTGCGGCTGGCCGAGGAGCACGGCTCCGACATCGCCGGCATCGTCACGGTAAACGCGAGCCTGTCGACCGAGCGGTGGCACGCCGCGCTCGCCCCGCTGCTCGGGCGGTTCATCCCGGCCGTGCGCGGCGTTGCCGGCGACGTGAAGGCGAAGGGCGTGCCCGAGGTCGGCTACGACCGGGTGCCGCTGCTCGCGTTCGCCTCGCTGCGCAAGCTCTGGGGGGTCACCCGCGGCGACCTCGAGCGGATCGACTGTCCGGTGCTCGCGTACCGCAGCGTCGTCGACCACGTCGTGGAGCCGAGCTCGGGAGCGATCCTGCTGGCCGGGGTGCGCGCACCGATCGAGGAACGGCTGCTGCCGGACAGTTGGCACGTCGCGACCCTCGACAACGACAAAGAGACGATCTTCAAAGGCAGTCTGGACTTCGTCCAGCGGCACGCGGCACGCGCGCTCGTGCCCGACACCCCCCGCGACGATGGCTGAGCATCCGCCGGCGCCGGGCCACGGCGAGCCCCGACCGTCCGCGGCGGGCGCGGCGGAGCCCGACCGTCCGGTGGCGGACCGCGCGGCGCCGACGGGAGCCGGTGTGTCACCCACCGGGTGTGGCGCCGCCCGGCCGGCCGAATCC
>NZ_JAMQQF010000196.1 GCF_023716945.1 Frankia sp. AiPs1
CGCCCGGCCGGCACGACCGGCCGGGCGGGGCTGATCCACCAGGGCGCCAGGCGGTCCCGCGAAGGTCTCGCGGCCGTCCTGGCGCCGGCCGGCGCCAGGACGGATCGCTGGCGGCTACTTGCCGAGAGTCTCGGCCACCTCGGCACGGCGGGCGAAGATTTCCTCGGTCCGCTCCGCCATCTCCTTCAGCGCCTTCTTGCGTCCCCGGCTGGACAGTCGGTCGAGGTAGAGGCCGCCGTGCAGATGATCGGTCTCGTGCTGCAGGCAGCGGGCGAAGTAGCCGGTGCCCGCCAGCCGCACAGGGGCGCCGGTGCAGTCCTGGCCGCGGACGGCGGCGTGTTCGAGCCGGGCAACCTCCATGTATGCGCCCGGCACGGACAGACAGCCTTCCTCGCCCTTGACCAGCCGGCGCTCGGCGGGATCGGGCTCCTCCAGCTCCGGGTTGACGAGGTGCCCCACGTGCCG
Organism: Frankia sp. AiPs1; assembly: GCF_023716945.1. Taxonomy (GTDB): domain Bacteria; phylum Actinomycetota; class Actinomycetes; order Frankiales; family Frankiaceae; genus Frankia. The sequence continues at coordinate 466 of NZ_JAMQQF010000196.1, forward strand.
GACGCCGTCCTCGTCGGTGCAGTCGTAGACGAACAGGGCGGCATCGACGTCTATCTGGTTCGCGGCGAGCCCGACCCCCTCGGCGCCGTACATCGTGGCGAACATGTCGTCGATGAGGGCAGCGAGCTCCGGGGTACCGAATTCGGTGATCTTCCGGCAGGGTCGGTGCAGGATTGGCTCCCCGACGACCGTGATGCGCCGGACGGTGCCCCGCGCCACCTCGGGCGGGACCTCGGGATAGGCGTCGACCGGCTCTCCCAGGACCCGGACCCGCAGATCCCGTTTCTCGTTCGCCTCATCCGATCGCGCGGTACGCGAGGCCATGGCGGGCTTCTCCTTCCATCCGACCGTCGGCGCGCCCGCGCGGGCGGCGGCGCGGCGCCGGCCGGCCCACCCGCCGTCCGCCAGGCCGAACCGGGCCGCCGTCGATCCTCGACATGCTGATGCTTTGCCTACGAGCTTGGCAGAGCGCCCCCGCCATCCGCGCGACGGATCGACGCTCCCCGCGCGAATATCGCACCGTCGGGCGGGTGAAGCAGTTCATCCGGCGGCGCCCGGCATGTCGGTGGCTGGCCGCGGGACCACAGCGGAACTCGCGGCAGAACTGGCCGCAGGACCACAGAAGGATCACAGAAGGGCCGCGGAGGGACCGCGGAGGGACCGGCGGCGGAGCCCGGCGGTCGCGGCTCGGCCGGCGAGACCCGGCGGCGGGACCCCTTAGCCGGATGGACGGCGGCCGGCCCGGCGGCTGCGGGCGAGCTGCTCCCACCAGACGGCGAACTCCTCCTCCGCGCGGCGCTGGCGCTCCTCCCGACACTGACGGCACTGGGTGTCCTCGGCTGGACGCTGCCCACAGGTGGCACACGTCGGCCCGGACGTGTCACCCATCTCGCCGTGGGCCTCCTCGACTGTCCGCCGACAGAAGCAGCTCACCGAGCCGTACGTACACGTCACCCAGGGAGACAGTTGCCCGGAACCGTGGTGTTCCGACCACGCATGGCCACACAGTGAACACGACTGCACGGGGGCATTCGAACACATGAGCCACCCGAGCGCATCGGCCCGTGCGTGCCAACTCCGGTTATCCACAGGCGCGGCGAGGCGAGAGCGAGGCGAGAGGAAGCCAGGTAAGCCCGCCGTCGGGGGTACCGGCCCGCAAGCCGGCACCCCGGGGCAGGTTCAGGCGGCGAGCAGCCCGGCGAGACGCGTCACGGCGGGCCGCGACTGCAGGTGCAGCCGTTCGAGGTCGAGACCCTCGTCGCCCAGGACGACGAGCAGCCTGGTCTCCCCGACCGCGTAGACGATGATGTGCCCACTCTGGCAACGGGTGATCACTTCACGCAGCGGCCCCATCCCGGCCTCCTGGCCGGTGGAACGGCCGAGACCGAGGGCGGCGGCGGCCATGGCCGCGAGCACCTCGGGTCGGACACCGTCGGCGTCGGCGGCGACCAGCAGGCCGTCGGCGGAGGCGACGGCGCTGTTGGTGACGCCCGGAACCTGGTCCCGCAGGGCGTAGAGCTCGGCGAGTACCCCATCGGTGATCGTGCTTGTGCTCATCGACGCCTCATTTCTTCCGCCACGGAAGTCCGCGCGGACCGACAGGTCTCTCTGCTCGGCGTCTGCCGACGCCGCCGGGGCCTGGGCCGTCAGAGGTCGAGGCCGCGGGCGATGGTGCGCAGGTTGTGCCGGGCAAGCGCGAGGTTCGCCCGGGGCCGGTCCAGGGCCAGGTAGAAGAACAGCGGGCTGCCGCCACGGTGGAGCAGCCGGATCAGGTGGTACTGCTGATCGAGGGTGATGAGGATGTCCTCGATCCCCTCCTTGATCCCCAACGCGTCGAGGGTGCGGGCCTTGGCGCGCACGACGTCGGTGTTGCCGGCCGAGGCCGCCTCGAGATCGAGTGTCCGGCCACCACCGGCAGAACCGAGCATCATTCCGCTCTCGTAATCGACGAGCGAAACACCGATCGCACCGTCGATTGTCATTGCTTCCTTGAGTGCGGTCTCGATGTCCATGATGTACCCTTCAACCCGTTGACAGCATGACGAAATTGCGTCGGCAGGCCTTTTAGTATTCGCGTGCACGTCGGCGGGCATATCGTGTAGACGAGGCGACCGTACCCGTGCACGAACGGATTGTCACATCGAGGACCCCACGATGCCGGATGAGATAAAGAACACGCAGACCCCCGTTTCTTCTACCGACGGCCCACCCCACAAGGAGGAGACGGGTATGCCGCCGGCGGAGGAAATGCCGGCCGGCGTCGACATTCTGCTTGCCGAGCTCCGGCGGCAGGCCCGGCAGGAATTCTCCGGCACGGTCGTGGTGCTGGGCGAGGCGAGCGGAAAGGTCGTCCTTCGGGACGGTCTGCTCACGACCGCCACCACCTCGGCGGCGCCCGGACTCGAATCGCTGCTGCTGCGGTCGGGGCGCATCTCCGTCGAGGAGTGGACCGCGGTGTTCGCCGCGGCCGCGCCGAGCGGCCGGCTGCCGACGGCGCTGGTCGAACGCCGGCTGCTGGGCAGTGCGGGCGTACAGGTGGTGACCCGGATGGCCACGATGGACGCCCTGTTCGCGCTGGCCATGACCCAGATCGACAGGGTGGCCGCGGAGCCGGCCGGAGCCGGTTTCCTGCCCCCGGTGCTGCCCGTGGAGCCGGGAATCGAGGTCGAGCGGGCCATCCGGGAGACGAGCCGACGGCTGGCGAACGCCTCCCGCTGGCGCGCCGGCCTGGGCCTGGAGCCCCAGACCCGCCCACGTCTGGCCAGCCCATCGTCACGACGTGCGTCGGCGGGCGGGGCTCAGGCCGACCTGTTGGCCCGTGTCGACGGCCGCCGAACGTGCCGGGACATCGCGTTCACGGTAGGCCGCGGACTGTTCCCGGTCCTGACCGACCTGGCGTCGCTCGCGGGGGATGGCCGGATCGTTCTTCCACCCCCGCAGGGGCGATCCCCGGTCGTCCCGCGAGCCGAGCACGGCGGCGCGTCCGGCTTGCCGTCATATGGCGACCGGCTGTACCCGGAAAACCCGTCGGGGACGGATGTCGGCGATTCCCGAGAAACCCGCCAGGGGGTGCTGGTGGATGGTTCTCTTCCTCGCCGCCGCCGCTCCCACCCGCCCGACCGTAAAGCACCTGGAAACCGTCTGAAAAGCTGATCGGCGACCACCCGGGAACCAGTCGGCGGGGTCGCACCGGCGCGGAAGTGCGTATTCTCCGGCAGCCGCCCTCGGGGGCAGCCGGCCGGCGATGCCGCCGCGGGGAGGGAGCGGGCCTGATCGGCGCGAGAATCACGGCGTCGTGGTCGTCGTTCATGTCGCCGCCGCGCTGCCCGCACGGGCGGTGATGTCGACCGGCGGTGGGGAGGCGGGGCGCAGAGACTCGGACCGTGGTGGTGCTCGCTCCGGCGACCCGCTGGACACGGCAGGTCGAGCACGCACCACCCGAGATCCGGGGGTCCGGGGGTCGCCCCCCGGGCAGACATTGCGGCAACCGGAAAGCCGCCCAAAGGGCGACGAACAGGCGAAGCCAGCGCGCGTGGAGCTCCGGGGGTGGACCTTGAACCCCGATCTTGACCGCTACCTGCGGGAACGCCCCAAGCCCTCCAGTCGGACAGGCGGAGTGTAGTCACAGGATCACTGAACGTACGTAGTGGCTCCCCCGGGAAACGGGGAGCCCCTTTTTCGTGCTCGTGATCTCGAAACGACCCGAGCCGGTGCCGACAGGCATGGATGCTAACTTTTGCAAGCATCCTGCTAGCACTCGGATCAGGTCATTGGTTGCGATCCTTCGTCGGGTTCGTCGATGATCTCCGGCCGGCCCGGTCTGCCGATGTGCCGTCGGTGTTCCCTCGCGGCGAGTCGTCGGGGCGCCCACGCCTCCCCGATCGCGATATGTATCCGGTCGATCATGGCTGCGCCACCGAGCCGGTATGCCTCGACTTCCCCGTCACTGACCGGACTGGTTGTCGTGCGTTCAAGCTCCGATTCAAGAGCAAGGACAGCGTAGAGGGCACGCCGGTAGTCCGAGGCAAGCAGCGGCGGGTCACCGGACGGGGCACCATCAAATTCGCTGTCGCGGTCAAGCAGGATCTCGGCGTATTCCCGGAACTCATCCGCGACGCTCTTGCCGCTGTTTCCGACGCCCATCACGTGATTGTCTCCTGTGGTTCGACTGGGCGCGGCCTGCCAGCATCGAATTCCATGGGAGCGATCGCGAAATGCACGATCCCATTGTCCCGCGCGTACTGCCGTGCCGCCGCGCGGGACTCAAACCAGACGATCACCTTTCTCGGACCGACCGGCCCTAACCTGATCAGCGCGTAAATCGTGACGTCCTCGTCCATCCCGCCTCCGCTCCGCCCTTGTGGGGCCGATCGACACTGGTCTTTTTCGCGGTCGGCGACCCGAGTCCGGGAGTCAGAAGGGAGCGTAAGGGCCTTCTGCTGCGACCGGACCCGGGTGCCTGCGGAAGAATCTAGGGCTCGGCGAAAGCGACCACGAGCGGTGATCCGTGGTACTTTGCGCCCCGCCCGATCACGGCTACCACGTAACGTAATAGCCGCGCCACCCTAGACGGATATGTCCAAAAAGTCGGCTAGGCTGCGAAGCTCCTGACCCAACGATCGCTTGCGGCTCTGCAATATGGTGAGAAGCACGTCCTTGGCCTTGCGCTGATGCCGCAGCCATTCGGGGGAGTTCTTCCGCAGATGGAGAAGAATGTCGGTGGCGTCGCGGTAGTCCCGTAGCGTGGTGTGGGCGGACGCGACGTCGAGGAGATGGCGGCTCAGGTTGTCGGACCGGTATCGGCCTGTCCGTGGCTGCGGGATCGACTCCGCGAGTCTCAGTACCCCCCGCGCGTCACCTGTGATCATGACTGCTTCGGCGCGTTTCATCGTCACGACCGCTGGACCGAAAGTTGTCAGGTACTGGTGGTAGCGACCGGGCGAGCGGATGACGGACACACGCGATGCGGCAACCTCGGCGAGCGACAGGAATTCGTCGGAGGAGTCACGCCGATTGTTGCGGATCGCGGCGGCCGACCCGCGCAGCAGGAGCCATCCCCATGCCGAGAGTTCCGCATCGGTGGCCGTGGACATGCGCGGCTCGATCGTCGAGGCGGTGTCTCGGGCGAGCGATTCCGCGTCGGTGAACCGACCCTGTCTGATGAACAACCACGCCTGCGAGATGGCGCCAGATGCGGCGGTGAGAGGGTCTCCCGCACCGGTTGCGTCCTGTATCGCGTCCCGAATGGCGGTATAGGCAAGATCGTACTGTCGCACCTGCGTGAGGAACCATCCGGCAAGTTGATAGATCTCGGCCCGTAGCCGCAGCAGGGGGGGCCGTTCCTCGGACGCGGCATGGTCGATCAGCCAGTGGCTTTCGCGGACCATTCGCGGGAGCATTGCGGCGACGGCCTCGAAGTCGTCAGCGTGGTAAAGGCGAACGGCTTCCGACAGCGCCGCGCGCAGGTCCGACTCCCGCACCTCACCGGACGGCTGTCCCGTGAAGGACGCGACTCCTCCGATGCCGACAACGGGAGTGAGCACCCGACGCAGAGGAAGAAGATTCAGCTTATTGTCTTCCTCGCGGTCGGGGGTGGGGGCAGGGGAAGCCGATCCGAAGAGAGTGGATGTCTCGACGTCGAGGGCACGCGCGAGGATATGAAGCGTTTCGATCCGGGCACTTCCACCCTGTTCAATCTTACGAATCGTGGAAACACTGAGTCCGGCCACGTCCGCAAGTGCTTCCTGAGTCAGGCCACGTCGGTGGCGCAGGTTCTGGAGATGGGTTCCCGGTGCCGACTCGTCTACCATCACGCCCTCTTCTCGCCCCGCGTGCGCAAGTCATCCTCAGGATACGGCGCCGTGGCTGTCCTGCCGACCACCCGCGATGGTCCGGTCGGACACTTCCGAGGCGAATATTCGCGTGTCTGGCGATCACTTGTGCCGGGGCGATGGTTCGGCGCGTCCTGGGCGTCGGTGATCGTCGGGTCGGTCGCCGTGCACGCCGGGGGCGGCCGGACGCCCAACGCGCGCAGACGCGCGCACGCGCGTTGGGGCCGTGCATGCACGCCCTCGTGCACACCGGTGCACGGCGCGTTGCACGGCCCGTGCACACATCGTGCACACCGGTCCGATCGGCCGATCGAGAGTTGTCACGGCCCGGTCGGAGCACTGCCACACATCTTGATCGTGGACTCGGCTTTCCGTGTTCAAACCATGGCTTTCGTCCCGGCTCTCGGCTCTATTGTCCGATTCGCTGTAGTGGGATAATTAGGCTCGGATCGGTGTGCCCTGCCGTGCGCCGCTTCGAATGATCGTCAGTCCGATTCCTGTGAAGTGGGTGGGTATGACATCGTTGTGGATCTTTGCTGGCCGTTCGGTGCGTCGGCCGGGCGCGGCAGGCCGTGGCACGCGCCTCTCCTCGGCGACCGGCGTGCGTCGTCTTCTCACGGTCGTGTCCGTCCTCGGAGAATCCACGACGGCCGGGCGGAAACCCGGGTACACATGGCGCGGTGGATCACCTTAACCGGCGGGCTATTCACTCTGTGTGACGGTAGCGGGATGTCCGCTACGGGGTAGCGGCGCCGCTGACGGGTACGACGGCCTGTCCGCCGGTCTGAGCTGGGCGGACGGGTCGGGGTAGCCGTAGCGGCCGTGGGGTCGCTGTCGCGCGCATGCCCTCGTTGGGCGGGGGCGACGTGCTGTGACGGGGCTACCGCTGCCTGCGCGGACATCGTCATTCCTCGGATGATCCGGATCACGCGAGAGAAACGGGTATCGGCTCGTTGGACGCGGCACGCCGTGACAAGGTTCAGATCCTCGCCGAATATCAGCCGGAAATCGACTGCGACGACTTCGCCGCCGCGATAGTCGCCTGGGCGGACATCCTCGTCCGCGAAGAAGCGGAGAAGGAAAAGGCGGTGATTCCCTCGGCCCGAACAGAAAAAGCCGGGAGGCTCGGTCACGACTCGAAGAGTCGGTTTTCGTAGGGTCACGTCGTGCTACCATGCCCGCGACGATCACCACGAGAAAGGGTGTGCCCATGCCCCCGAAATTCACCCCGGAATCACCTGTGCCGTTGCCCGAATCGTCTTCTCGGCGACTGCGGGCGGTTTTCTATCTTCGGGTGTCGACGAAGTCGCAGGTGCGCACCGACTACGATCCGGAAGGCATCTCGATTCCGGCGCAGCGCGTCGCGTGCGGGGCGAAAGCCGAGACGTTGAACGCCGACATGATGGACGAATATGTCGAGCCGGGCGCCTCGGCTCACAAGAACCTCGAACGCCGCGAAGCGTTCCGCGAAATGATCGCCCGGATCGAACGGGACCGGGACATCGACATTGTGATCGTCTATCAGCTCAGCCGGTTTGCGCGGGACCGGTACGAAGATGCCGCTTTCACGCTGCGCCTGCGGAATCTCGGGGTTGTTCTCGTGTCCGCCACGGAGAACATCGACGAGACGCCGGCCGGTGAACTCCTCCACGGCATGCTCGCCGTGATCAACCAGTATCAGTCTGCCGCCAGCGGGAAAGACATCAAATACAAGATGCGGCAGAAGGCCGCGAACGGGGGCACCCCCGGGCTTGCCCCGATCGGCTACCTCAACGTCCGGATCCGCAGCGAGGGACGGAACATCGCCGATGTCATCTTGGACGATGACCGGTGGCGACTCGTGCAATGGGCCTTCGAGCAGTTCGCCACGGGCACATGGACGGTGGACAGCCTGACCGACGAACTCAACCACCGCGGCCTGACCAACCGCGCCGCAGGGAAACGCCCGGAACGGCCGCTACAACCCTCCCATATCCACAAGATGTTGACGAACCGCTACTACATCGGCGTTGTCACCTTCGACGGCGTCGAATACCCGGGCGGCCGGCATCCCACCTTCGTCACGGAAAAGACCCTCACCAGAGTTCAGGGAATCCTGCGGTCTCGCGCCACCGCCGGCGACAAGCCGAGCAAGCATTTCCACCCCCTGAAAGGTAGCCTGTTCTGCGGTCAGTGCGGATCAGGATTCGGCATCATGAACGCGACCGGACGGGGCGGCGGGAAATACCCCTACTTCTACTGCCTCGGCCGGCAACGCGGACAATGCGAACAGCCGTATGTGATGATCGAGGTGGTCGAACGGCTCGTGGCGGACTGGTGGCGCCGCGTGGAGATCACCCCACGGCAAAAGGCCCGGATACGCGACATCGTCCTCGACAGCGCGCAGACCCTCGTGACCAACGGCACCGAACAGGCAGACCGACAGAAGCGCCGCATCAGCGACCTGGAAGACGAACGGCGCGCATGCATGCGCGCCTACTACAACGGGGCCATCAGCGAGGAATTCCTGAAGGAAGAGCAACAGAGGATAGACCGTGACCTTGGTAAGGCGCGTGCGATGCTCCACGCCTGCGAAGGCGAATGGCAGTCGATCGGCGCGATTCTCGACCGGCTGTTGAGCCTCTGCGAGGACAGCCACACCCTCTACACCACCGCCCCGGCACTCGTGCAGCGCCAACTCAACCAAGCGGTGTTCCGCCGATTCTGGATCATTGACAAGGGAATTCACGGGGCGGACCTGTTCCCCCCACTCGCCCAACTCCTCGGCGACGATCTTGCCGCCCTGCTGAGCCAGGAGACTCAGAACCTGATCAAGGCCCAGAACGCCGCAGACGAACCCGGAGCCCCGGACCTACACGTCTCCACCAGCGAGGGGCCCCCGGTCGTCCACGGGGACGGCAGGCCCCTTCACGAGGAAACGAAAGCGCCGTCCGGCATCTACCCGAACGGCGCTGCGCCTTACCAGACCAAAAGGGGCGAGGATCATGTTTCAAACATCGCCACTCTGGTGGACCTAGGTGGACTTGAACCACCGGCCTCTTCCTTATCAGGGAAGCGCTCTAACCGACTGAGCTATAGGTCCCGGCAACGACTGCAACCATACAGGACGGCGGGGCCGGGGTGGCGGCCGCCGCCGTCCGTTGGCGCTACTGGTCGCTGAGGGTGAGTTCGATGCCGCCGATCATCTCGGCGCAGAGGTTGTAGAGCAGGGCGCCGAGGGTGGTCAGCGCGGTCATCAGGATGACGTTGATCGCGCCGATGAGCAGGCTGATCTCCATCGCGCGGCCGAACGACAGCCAGCTCCTGACGTCGCCGGCGCTGCTGTCGGTGAGGGTGTCCGCAGCGTCGGTGACGCTGTTGAACACCCCGATCGAGTTGAGCACGAACCACAGCACGGCGACCGCGACCAGCAACACGACGAAGACGCACAGGGAGAACGCGAAGCTGAGCCGGGTCACGGTCAACGGGTTGACCTTGGACAGCCGCAGCTTGGCGCGACGGCCGGCGCCGGGCGGGCGGGCGGAACCCGCGTTCGGACCGGAGCGACCTGGGCTGCGCAGGGCGCCGGCCCGGTCGGCCGGTACGGCCTCGAGCTGGTCGTCGAGGGCACCCGGCGAGGTCGTGGTCGTCGCGTGCGGCGG
>NZ_JAMQQF010000197.1 GCF_023716945.1 Frankia sp. AiPs1
GGCGGCGGTTGCCCCGGCGGCGAGCGCGGGCCCGGCCGCCACCACCGAGGCAGCGAGCGGAGCGGCGGCGAACGGTGTTGCGGCGATTCCCGCAAGCACCCGGCGGCGGTCCACGGATCCTCCAACGTGCCCGGGTGGCGACCCTCGCCCCTGGCAGCGCTCACCCAGCGAAGCGAGCACACATTTCGGCTCGGCGGATCGGGCCTTGCCCGCCGGGGTCGCCCAGCCGTCGAGTTGGTGAACACCCCCGCGGAACGTCGACGCGAAAGCGGCCCCTTCGATTCGATAAACCAATGGCGACGGCGGGCCCGTCGCCCACGTGGTTAGCGTTGGGCCCGTCCTGGAGCACACGCTCCGGTACGGATGCGTCGAACGCCCGACGCGACCGGGAGGGAGACCGCGGATGGCGAGAGCCGATCCCGCCGGCCGCGCCACCGACGTCGCCGGTGCAGCCGTGGCCGACAGTGCCGCCGATGCAGCCGTGGCAGCCGTGGCCGCCGATGCAGCCGTGGCCGACAGTGCCGCCGTTGTCGCCGTGGCCGACAGTGCAGCCGTGGCGTCGGAGCCGCGCCGCAAGACGGTCAGCAACCCGTTTCTGCACCGCCTCCAGCGCCGTCACTTCCTGTTGTTCGACGTGCTCCCGATTGCCGGCACCGCGGCCGCCATCGCCTTTCTGTGGGTGCATCCGCTCGGCGTCACCGAAATTGCGCTGCTCATCACCCTGTGGCTGGTGACCGGCCTGGGCATCAGCGTCGGATACCACCGGTTGTTCACCCATCGCACCTTCAAGGCCGCGCCGTCGGCGGCGGCGGCGCTGGTGGTCTGTGGCTCCATGGCCGGGCAGGGCGGCGTCGTGTCCTGGGTCGCACTGCACCGCCGGCACCACGAGTGCAGCGACCGCGAAGGTGATCCGCATTCACCGAACCTCGCCGGCGGCGGGCTGCGGGGGCGGCTGCGCGGCCTGGTCCACTCGCACTTCCTGTGGATGCGCCGGCACGAATATCCCAATGTCGCGCACTACGCCCCGGACCTGATCCGGAACCGGTCGCTGATGCGCGTTGCCCGCCGTTACCACCTGTGGGTCGTGCTGGGGCTGCTGCTGCCCGCCCTCGTCGGCGGCCTGGCCTACCAGAGCTGGGCGGGCGCGGTCAGCGGGCTGCTCTGGGGTGGCCTCGTGCGCATGTTCGTACTCGAACACACGATCTGGGCGATCAACTCGGTCCTGCACATGTTCGGTACCCGGCCGTACGAGTCCCGGGAGAACAGCCGCAACGGCGGCATCTTCGCCCTGCTGACCTTCGGGGAGTCCTGGCACAACAACCATCACGCCTTTCCCGACTCGCCGTCGTTCGGGCTCACCTGGTACCGGCTCGATCCCGGCTACTGGCTGATCCGGATTCTTGCGGCCGGCGGGCTCGCCCGGGACATCCGGGTGCCGTCCGGGCAGCGCAGGGCGGCCCAGCGAACCGGGCGCCGCGCGGCTGCCGGGCTCGACCCCGCGGCTGCTGGGCTCGACCCCGCGGCCTGACCCCCGGATTCCCAGACCTGACGCACGGAGGAGAAGACAGGTGCCGGACAGCCCGGAGAACATCGACCCCACAGGCCCCATTGCCCAGTGGTGTCAGGAGCATGTCGCGGACATCCTGGAGCAGCCGGTGGCCGAGATCGACCTCGACGCGGACTTCGACCGGCTCGGCGTCGACTCGGCGGTCGCGGTCTCGCTGCTGATCGCGGTCGAGGACCACTACGGCGTCGACGTGGCCCCCGAGGCGCTGTTCGAGAACCCGACGCTCAACGCGCTGGCGGCCTACCTCCACGACCAGGGCGCCCGGGAGCCGCTGGCCAGCCCCGACCTGGCCCAGCGGTGACGGCGCCCGCCACCGCTGACCGGGTGGCCGGGGCGGCGGCGGCCGTCCGCCATCACTACGACGTCGGCGACGAGTTCTACCGCCTCTGGCTGGACAGCTCGCTGACCTACTCCTGTGCGATGTGGGAACCGGTCCCCGGGGAGACGCCCGACATCGACGGCGGTGACATCGGCGGCGGCGGCGGTGACATCGGCGGCGGCGACGCCCTGGCGACCGCCCAGGAACGCAAGCTGCGCTTCCACCTCGACGCGGTGGGGGCCGACCGGGCCCGGTCGGTGCTCGACGTCGGTTGTGGCTGGGGCTCGGTGCTGGCCCGGCTGGCGGTGCGGCACGGGGTGCCGCGGTCGGTCGGCCTCACCCTCAGCGAGCGCCAGGCGGCCCACGTCCGGGCGCAGGCCCATCCCGGTGTCGAGGTCCGCCTGGAGAACTGGCTGGACTACCACCCGGAGGGCCGCTTCGACGGCATCATCTCGATCGGCGCGTTCGAACACTTCGCCACGCCGGCGGACTCGCCGGCCGAGAAGATCCGCATCTACCGGGAGTTCTTCACCCGTTGCCACAGGTGGCTGACGCCGGACGGCGTGCTGTCCCTGCAGACGATCGCCTACGCGAGCATGCGCCGCGAGCAGGCCAACGGGTTCATCCAACGGGAGATCTTCCCCGACGCCGACCTGCCCACTCTCGCCGAGATCACCGCCGCCGCCGAGGGGATCTTCGAGGTCCGGGCGCTGCACAACGGCCGGCTCGACTACGCCCGCACCTGCGAGGAGTGGGCCCGCCGGCTGCGGGCCCACCGCGCGGAGGCGGTGGCGCTCGTCGGGCCGGAGGTCGTCGCCCGCTACGAGCGCTACCTGCGGCTGTCCGCGGTCGGCTTCCGGATGCGCAGGATCTGCCTGCTGCGCCTGGTGCTCGCCCCCTACCGCGGCCCCGGCCCCGGCAGTTCCGACAGTGCCGGCAGCCCCGACAGCCCCGGCGGCCCCGACAGCCCCGGCGGACCGGCCCGATGACGCACCCTCCAGCCGCGTCGACCGCACCGGCGGCGCCGCGGTTCAATCCGTTCAGCGCCGCGTTCCGCGCGGACCCCTACCCGATCTACCGGGAGCTGCGCCGGACCTCGCCGGTCCTGCGAACGATGGGCATGTGGGTGCTGACCCGCCATGCCGACGTCCGCGCCGTGCTGCGCGACCGCACCTTCAGCGCCGGACTGATCCCCCGGCTGGTCAGCCGGGCCGCCCTCGGCTCCGCCGCCGGCTCTGCCGCCGCCCTTGGCTCCGCCCCCCTCGGCTCCGCCGCCCCCCTCGGCTCCGCAACCGCCGGCGACACTGGCAGGTCCGACAACGCCGAGCGGATGGTCCGGCTGGCGCGCACCTCACTCGTCTTCACCGACAACCCGCAGCACGCGCGCCTGCGCGCCCTGGTCAACCGGGTGTTCACCACCGCCGAGGTCACCCGGCTGCGGCCCCGGATCGCCGCGATCGCCCAGGGGCTGCTCGACCGGGCGCGCTCCGACGGTGGCGGTCTGGACGCGATCACCGACCTCGCCGCGCCCCTGCCGGTCGCGGTCCTCAGCGACTGGATGGAGCTGCCCGGCGACGTGCGTGCCGAGGTCGGCCGGTGGACGCACGACATCCGGTTCCTGCTCGAACCCGGCCTGATGGCGCCCGCCGAGATCGACCGCGTCGGCGACGTCGTCGCGATCTTCGCCGAGGCGATGGCCGGCGTCATCGCCGCCCGCCGCGCCCGGCCCGGCGACGACCTGGTCAGCCGGCTGCTCGCCGCGCGCACCGGCGGCGGCGACCGGCTCACCGGGGAGGAGATCGCCTTCCTGTGCATCATGTGCTTCGTCGCCGGCGTCGAGACGACGACGGCGCTCATCGGCAACGGGCTGCTCGCGCTGCTGCACCATGACGACACCGCGGCGCTGCTGCACCGGCGGCCGGAGCTGGTCGGCGCCGCCGTCGAGGAGGCGCTGCGGTACGACAGCCCGCTGCAGCTCACCAAGCGCCTCGCCACCCGCGACGTCGAGTTCGGCGGCGCCCGGATCCGCGCCGGCGAGCAGGTGCTGCTCTGCCTCGGCGCGGCCAACCGTGATCCGGCGGTGTTCGACCAGCCGGACACCTTCGACCTCACCCGCCCGGCGGGGGGCCACCTCGCCCTCGGTCACGGCATGCACGGCTGCCTCGGCGGCATGCTCGCCAGAGCCCAGGCCGAGGTCGTCTTCGGCTGCCTCACCGGCCAGGCCGAACGCCTCGCGCCCGCGGTGGACCTTCGCGCTGACGCAGGCGAGCGGGACCTTCCCCGGCAGGAACACAGCCTCATCGTCCGCGGGCTGACCAGCCTGCCCGTCGCGCTGGCGGGGGCCTGGTGACGGGCGTGGCGGCGGCGGAGGTCCGAGCCGATCACGATGTCGCCGGCGCGCTACTGCCGGACGTGCTGCGCCGGCGCGCCGTCGGCGCCCCGGACGCGCGGGCGTTCGTCCTGCTCGACGAGCATGGCGACGAGCAGGCGACGCTGACCTACCGGCAGCTGTACATCCGGGCGTTGGCCACCGCCGACCGGCTGGGCCGTCGCTGCGGGCCGGGGGAGCGGGCCCTGCTGGTCTTCCCGCAGGGCCTGGAGTTCATCGTCGCCTACTTCGGCTGCCTGTACGCGCACGTCATCGCGGTGCCGGTCAACCCGCCGCGGCGCGGTGCGGTCCGGGACGCCACCCGCGCGATCGTGCGGGACTGCGCGCCGACCGCCGTCCTGTCCACCGGCCCGATGATCGACATGGTCCGGGTGCCGCTGGAGGCCGTCGCCGGCCCGCTGGCCTGGATCGCGGTGGACGCGAGCGATCCCGGCCCGTCCCCGGAGTCATCCGGCACCGCCTCACTGCCCTCCGCCTCACTGCCCTCCGCCCCGGCGGCTACCACTCGGCCGTCCACCACTCTGCCGGGAGCCGCACCAACGCCCAACGCCCCAACGCCCACCGTTCTGCCGGCCGTCCCTGTGCCAGCCGTCCCTGTGTCGGGCTGGTCCGCTGAGCCGGACTCGGTCGCGTTCCTTCAGTACACCTCCGGGTCCACGGCCGACCCGAAGGGCGTGATGGTCACCCATCGCAACCTGGCCGCGAACCAGGAGATGATCCGGCTCGCCTTCGGCCACGACCGGCACTCGACGTTCGTCGGCTGGGCGCCGCTGTTCCACGACCAGGGCCTCATCGGCAACGTGCTGCAACCGCTGTACCTCGGCGCGACCGGCGTCCTGCTGGACCCGGGGGCGTTCATCCGCCGTCCACTGCTGTGGCTCACGGCGATCTCCCGCTACCGCGCCCACACCAGCGGCGGTCCGAACTTCGCCTTCGACGTCTGCGCGGCCGCGGCGGCCCGCGGCGACCTGCCCGACCTGGATCTGAGCTGCTGGCGGGTCGCGTTCAACGGCGCCGAGCCGATCCGCGCCGACACCCTGCGTCGTTTCGCCGGCGCGTTCGCCCCGGTTGGATTCGACCCGAGCGCGCTCTATCCCTGCTACGGCCTGGCCGAGGCGACGCTGCTGGTCACCGGCAGCTGCAAGGGCCGCGGCCCGCGCCTGCTCGACGCCGACGTCGACGGCCTTGGTGAGGGCCGCTACGCCCCGGCCGCCCCCGGCCGCGGTCGGACCCTCGTCGGCTCCGGCCTTGTCCCCGCCGCCGAGGTGCGGATCGTCGATCCGGAAACCGGGCGCGGCTGTCCGCCCGACCGGATCGGGGAGATCTGGGTGACCGGCGACCACGTGGCGGCCGGCTACTGGCGGCGCCCGCAGGCCACCGCCGCCACCTTCCAGGCCCGCTGCATTGACGCGCCCGGCCGGTCCTACCTGCGCACCGGCGATCTCGGGCTGATCGTCGACGGCGAGCTGCACGTCGTGGGCCGGCACAAGGACATGCTCGTCATCCGCGGCCGCAACCACTACCCGCAGGACCTCGAACAGACCGCCGCGGCGGCGCATCCCGCGCTGCGGCCCGGCGGCTGCGCCGCCTTCGCGGTGCCCGGCCCCGGCGGGGAACGCCCCGTCATCGTCCAGGAGGTGCGTGGCGAACCCGGCCCGGCCGCCGACCCCGCGGACGTCGCCGGGTCGATCCGCGCCGCAGTGGTGCGCCAACACGACCTCACACTGGCGGACCTGGTGCTGGTCCGCCCGGGCACGCTGCCCAAGACCAGCAGCGGCAAAATCATGCGAGCCACCGCCCGCCGCCGCTACCTGGCCGGTGACCTAGCACCGTGGGCGCCGTCGCCTCCTCGACATGCCGTGACCACCTCGCCGGCACCCCCGGTCCCGCCGGCACCCCCCGTACCATCCGTCCCGCCAGACGCGCCCGACCCCCCAGTCGCGCCGATACCGCCAGCTGCGCCGGCCTCGTCTCCGGCCGGCTGAGACGGGCCCGATGGCGGCGCATCCGGTCAACCCCGACTACGTCCGGTTCGTCACCGAGACGGTTCTCAGCATGCCGGCCGCGGCCCGGCTGGGTTTCCGGGTCGGGTGGGTGGCGCCTGGTGAGGTCGAGCTCCGCCAACCCTGGCGCCACGAGCTCACCCAACACGACGGCCACCTACAGGCCGGCGTCCTCGCCTCGCTGGCGGACCTCGCCGCCGGCTGCGCCGCGGGCACGCTGCTACCGGTCGGCTGGGTCAACATGACCGTCGACATCACCCTGAAGATCCTCGCCCCGGCGAGCGGCGCGGCGTTCCTCGCCCATGGCCGGGTGGTCAACGCGGGCCTCACCACGACCATCGCCGCTGCCGACGTCTGGTGCCTTCCGACCACAGACGGCGCAACCGACCTCTCCGAGGCCCACGGCGATACGAGGCTCAACACCGCCCCTGGCGCGGGGGCGAGCCGGTCCAGGGCCGACGATGCAATCGACTCCCACCGACCCGGACAGACGATGTGCGCCACCGCCCTGATCACCTTCCGCAACATCCGCCGCCGTTCGTCCCATCGCTGGAGCTCCCACCCAGTTGACGCTTGATTGGGCGGTGGGTACACAGTGCTGCGATCCGCGTGTGGTGCCGCTCGGCTGGGCGTGCGGTGACCCTCGGCGGGCATGCGCCTTCCCGAGCCGGGTGACGACGGAGGGGCCGGACAGGCGGTCGGCCGGCTCGCTCCGCTCAGGCGGTGGCTCGTTGGTGTAGCGGGGGTTGGCTGTAGGGGTTGCGGCGGGGTCGGCGTAGCGGGTCGATGCGGTGGGGTGGGACGAGTGCGGGGTGGTGATCGGCGGTGAAGACGATGTCCCAGCCGTCGTGGTGGACCTGACGGTGGTGGGTGGGGCAGAGCAGGAGCAGGTTGTGCAGGGTGGTGGGTCCACCGTCGCGCCAGTGGATCGCGTGATGTGCTTCGCACCAGGACGGGGGCCGATCGCAACCCGGGAACACGCAGCCCTGGTCGCGGATGGCCAGGGCACGGCGCAGGTGCGCGGGAACGGTGCGGGTTGATCGTCCGACGTCGAGGGGGACACCGGCGGGGTCGAGCAGGATGCGGCTGATCTCCGCATCGCAGCTCAGTCGGGCCAGGGCGGCACGGGGCAGAGGAAGCCCCCAGCTGGTGGTGGCGGGGATGGTGCCGGCGGCGAGCAGGGTGCTCCAGGGGATCGTGACGGTCAGGTGGGGTCGAACTCCGCCGGATTCCGGTAGTGCAGCGACGCCGAGGGCGCGGCTGATCAGGTCGATGAGGGCGTCCGCGCGGCGGCGGGCCGGGCTGCGGGAATCAGGGGTGCCGTCGACGGCGGGGCGGGGTGCGGCGAGGCTGTCCAACGCGGTGCGAAGCAGCGCGGCGCCTTCGGCATCGAGTTCGCCGCTGAGCAGGGTGGTGCCGGCGGGGGTGTCGGTGAGGGTCAGGCGGCGGATGTCGGCGGGATCGGGGCTTGGCTTCTCGCGGTTGTTCGTGTCCGCCCTGTCACCATCCCCATCAGCATTGCCGGCGCCAGCATTGCCCGTGCGGCCGCTGCCGGGGTTGTTGTGTTCGCCGGTGTGGCTGTCGGCGTGCGGGTCGTCGCCGCCGGGGGAGGTGTCCACCGTGGTCAGTGCTTCGCGTTGGCGGGCTGCGAGTTTGACCAGCTGGTAGGGATCGAACGAGCGGGCGAAGGCGAGCAGGGCCTGTTCGGCTTCGCTGCGCTGTTCGGGTGTCACCCCGGTGGGCAGCGACCGCATCGCCTCGCAGATCACGACGGCGTGCTCGACGGTGATCTCACCGGCCGCCAGGGCCGCGCCGGTGGCCCGGCACACCTCGTGAACATCACGGGCGAGAGCGACCTGCCGACGCGCCTCCCGGGACGCCAGCGCCAGCCGACCCCGCAACCAGGCAGCGGTGTCCACCGCTCCCTGCCGCAGCGCGAAACCCCGATCCTGCGCCTCGACCAGCAGCCGACCACGCGCCGCCGCGACCCGCCCGACCAGCCGGCAGACTCCTTCGATCAACGCCTCCAACTCACCGTCCGACAGCCGCCAGGTCTCCTCCGACAGCAGCCCCTCGACCTGCCCGGCGATCACCGCCAGCCGCGCCGGTGGCACCGGCCCGTCTCGCGCGCCGTCCTCGAAACTCATAGGTCAACGGTAGGTCAACCGATCTCCGATGTCGAACGTATGTTCGTCTGGGTGGCGGGCGTCGACGGTCATCCGTCGAGATGCCGCAGAGAGGAGCGAAGCGCGGGTCACGGCCTCCACTGGCCGGCACGATCCGTTGTCTGTGGCTGGTGGCCAGTTCCTCACCAACATCCGGGAGCGACGGCCCCGGCGGCCATCCCGTGACGACGGTGACGACGGTGGGGATGGTGGCGATGGCGGCGAGTCGACTACCGGGTGGTGGCAGGGCACCGTCCGCCGACGTTCGCGGGCAAGCATGCCCTCGCCGCACCCGATGTCCAGGGCACGCTGGGCGCCCTCGGGGGTCGCGCGCAGGATGCGAGAGTGGTAGTGGATGTTGTGGTTCCAGCGCCTGCCGTCGTTCTCCGCCATGGGCTCCTCCCGGCGGAGACGGCTCCTGACCGGCGGATCCTCAAAGCGAGGAACTCCCGTCGGCGTAGGCCGACCACTGCCGACGCGGCGGGTATCGGCTCGGGTGCGCGCCGATGGAGCTGTATCCGGTGCGGGCGGCTCACGGTGCTGATTCGGGGGGCGTCGGCGCGCCCGGTCAGCGTCTGAAAGCAGAGTCGTTCGACGCCATGGTGATCCAGGAGACTGCCGACCCGGAGGTCGTCATCGTCGACTACCAGGCCCGCGGCAGGATCACGACCACCGGCAAGGCGTACCAGCAGTCCATCAACGCCGTGTTCCGGGTCCGCGACGGAAAGATCGTCCTGTCTCGCGACTACCTGGACCCGCTTGCGCTCGCCGAGGCGCGGACGGAGCTGTCCACCCCGGTTGAGCGGGGGGCGGGCTGAGGGCACGACCCCGTCGCGGCGCGTCGCCGGCCGGTTTCGCCTCGGATCGTCAGGAGGTCCTGCCCGCGGCCGTGGTCGAGGCCGGCGGGGCGACCCCCGCGGGCGCCGGGGTGATGCCGTGCGCGCGCAGGTAGCGTTCCAGCCGGCCGGGGTGGTCGGTGGTCGACCGGTAGGCGAGGTAGCCGTCGGGACGGACGAGGACGGCCTCGCCGATCGCGGCGCCGTAGCGTGCCCGCGCCCGGCCGGCAGGATCGAGGACGGTGTCATCGCCGTCGGAATGCGCACCGCCGGAATGCCCATCGCCGGAATGCCCATCGCCGGAATGCGCACTGCCGGAATGCGCACCGCCTGTGTGGTTGCCGCCGCTGTCCCGGCCGGCGGGGCCGGTCGTCACGCCGCGAGCGGTCGCCACGACGTGGGCGGTGACGAGGTCGCCGAAGCGGGCGCGGATCAGGGCGGCGTCGTCGTGCAGCCGCCGGGCCGCGGCGTCGTCGCTGCCGGCGAACAGCAGGAGCGAGAACCAGGGGGTCCGGGTCGCCCGGCGCAGTGTCGGGCCGTCCGGGGCTGCGAGCGCAGCGTCCGGGGCGGTGAGCGCAGCGTCCGGGG
>NZ_JAMQQF010000198.1 GCF_023716945.1 Frankia sp. AiPs1
GCGGGCTGGCGGACCGCGACCGACTCGCGGCCGCCGTCGGTCCACTCGAGCTGGACCACGGCGTCCGCGCCGCGGGGCAGCGGGGCACCGGTCATGATCCGCACTGCCGTGCCGGGTTCCAGCGGCGCCGGCGTGCCGGGCCCGGCCGGGATGTCACCGACGACGGGGAGGACGGTGGGGGCGTCCTCGGTGGCCGTGGCGACGTCGGCGGCCCGCACGGCGTAGCCGTCCATGGCCGAGTTGTCGAAGCTGGGCAGGGCCACCGTGGCCCGGACGTCCGCGGCGAGCACGCAGCCGTGGGCCTGCTCCAGCCCGGCGCGCCGGGGGCGGGTCGGCGCCACCTCCGCGAGAATCCGCTCCAGGTGTTCATCCACCGTCGTCATGGGCGCCCGTCCCCGTTCCTGTTGCCCTTCGATGTCGGCCCGGCGTGCCCGGCCGACATCATCCGGGCTACGGCCATCGGAGCCCGGACACCTTCACTGCACCGGCGGCCGGGCGGGCGCCACGCACCCGTCGATGTCCGCCGATCCACGCCCGACCTGCGCGCCGATCGCGCGCAGGTCGATCCCGGGAGCGTTTCTGCCCACACCGGAAGCGTCAAGGTTAGACGAATGCAACCAGATTGATGAGGGGGCGATGAGCGGAGAAAAACCGCCAATTAGGACAAATATCCCTTGGGTCCGCCGGCGGCGACGTACTCCTCGAGCCACGGATAGAGATCGGGACCAAGATCGGCCCGCTCACAGGCCAGCCGGATGACCGCCTTGAGGTAGTCGACCCGGTCCCCGGTGTCGTAGCGCCGGCCCGTGAAGACCACGCCGTGCACCGGCTGGGCGTCCGCGCCGCCGGCCGCCGCGCGCAGCGCCAGCGTCCGCAGCGCGTCGGTGATCTGGATCTCCCCGCCCCGCCCGGGCTCGGTGTGCCGGAGCACCTCGAAGATCTCCGGAGCCAGGACGTAGCGGCCGATGATCGCCAGGTTGCTCGGCGCCTCCTCGACCGGCGGCTTCTCCACCAGGTCCAGGATGCGCACGATCCCGTACCGGTCGTCCGGTCCGGTGCGGACGGACTCCACGGTGGCGACGCCGTACATCGAGACCTGCTCCTGCGGGACCTCCATCAGCGCGATGACGCTGCCGCCGAAGCGGGCCTGCACCGCGAGCATCTCCGCCAGCAGCGGGTCACGCTCGTCGATGAGATCGTCACCGAGCAGGACGGCGAAGGGCTCGTCGCCCACGTGCGCGGCTGCGCACAGGACGGCGTGACCGAGCCCCCGCGGCGAGGCCTGGCGGACCGAGTGCACCTCGGCCAGCTCCGCCGACGCGCGGACCCGACGCAGGCGGGTCTCGTCGCCCTTACGCTCCAGCGCCGCCTCGATGTCCGCATCTCGATCGAAATGGTCCTCGATCGCCTTCTTGGTACGGCTGGTGACAAGGAGGACGTCCCGCAGGCCGACCCGAGAGGCCTCCTCGACAACGTATTCGATAGCCGGCCTGTCGACGACCGGCAGCATCTCCTTGGGCACCGCCTTCGTGGCCGGCAGGAAGCGAGTGCCCAGACCCGCGGCCGGAATAACCGCCTTCGTCACTGGCATGGGCAAACCTTAGCCGGGTCGAAGTGCACGGGCACTGCGGCGGGCGCCTGCACGGGCGATGCACAGCTCGGGCGGTACCCGACCGGGTGCCGGCCGCCACCGGCGCGGCCACGACGTCACCCGCCCGCGCGTCACGGCCCCGGCAACCGCCCCCGTGATGCCGACCTGCGGGAGGCTGTGCACGTGCAGGGAAAACACCCACCACCCGATCACCCGTGGGAGACGCCCGCCGCCGGGACGCCGGCCCGGTGGCCCCCCCGGCCAGTGGCCGGCGCGGTGCTCGGATCGGCCGGTGACGCCGCGCCGGTCGGTGACGCCGCGCCGGGCGGCGCCGCCAAGCAACGGCTGCGCACGCGGCTGCTCGCCCAGCGACGAGCCTCGCTGGCCCTGCGCCACGAGCCCTGGTCGCCGGCGGAGACGGCGGCGTTGGCGACGCGGATCCTGCAGATCCCCGAGGTCACCGACGCCCGGTGCGTCGCGGCCTACGTGGGGCTGCCCGGCGAGCCCGATCTCGCCGACCTGCTGGCTCGGCTGTTCGCCCGCGGCACCCGGGTGTTGCTGCCGGTGGTGCGCGCCGATCTGGACCTCGACTTCCGCGAGTACGCCGGCACGCTGATCCCGGGCGCCCTGGGCACCCGGGAGCCACCCGCGGCGGCACCCGCGGGGGACCTTTCCGCGGCCGACACTGTGATCATTCCGGCGCTCGCCGTCGATCGGGCGGGGCGGCGGCTCGGCCGGGGCGGCGGCTCGTACGACCGCGCGCTGCGCCGGGTCGCGCCCGACGTCCCCGTGATTGCCGTGCTGTACGACCAGGAACTGCTCGATCTCGTCCCGACGGAGGAGCACGATCGCAGCGTGAAGATCATCGTCACGCCAAGTCGTACGCTACGGTGCGAACCGACTGACGGCACCCGGGAACATCTGGGGCCGTCCACGAGCTAAAGTTGGCAGTCGCCACTTCTGAGTGCCAGCTCCGGGAGGAGTACGTGCCTACCTACCAGTACCGCTGCACCGACTGCGGACGTGACCTTGAAGTCGTGCAAAGCTTCAGCGAAGCGTCACTGACGGAGTGCCCGACCTGCGCCGGACGACTTCGCAAAGTGTTCGGTTCGGTGGGCGTGGTGTTCAAGGGCAGCGGCTTCTACAAGAACGACAGCCGGTCGAGCTCCGCCGGCGGTTCCACGCAGCAACGCCCGAAGGACACCGCGGACGCCGCGAGCGCCAACGCCACCAGCACCGCCGGCGCAAGCGACTCGTCGTCCAGCTCCGAGTCGTCCTCGCCCGCCACGGCGAACAGCGGCTCGTCCTCGTCGGCGCCCTCGACGGCGAGCACGGCCTCCAGTACCGCGGCGGCCTGACCGACCGAAACACGTTCACCGTCTGCCGAAGGCGTCCGGGCGCTCTCAGCCCTGGACGCCTTCGGCATGCGCGGAACAGCGACGGCTCTGCCCGCCCCGATGGGCCACACACATCCCACAGGACCGCGCCTTCCGGTTAGGACCGCGCCATCCCGTGAGTAGCGCGCCATCCGGTTAGGACCGCGCCATCCCACAGGACCGCGCATCCCGCTTCCCGCGCATCAAGCCGACGACCCCGCACGGACCCTCGGCGTCGGCTCCGACGTCTTGACGGCGCGTTGCGGCACCTTCTGTCCGCTTTCCGGCGCCGGTCCGGACCGGACGCACCGCACCGCCCTGGGCGTCCGGGCAACAGACGGCCAGGACAGAGCGGCACCTTGACCGATGCCGGTTCCGACGAGGCCGTACGACGGGACGCGACGGTCGCAGTCCCGCGGCCGAGCAGCCGGCATGGGTGGCACGCAGACGGACGTCCCGCGCCTACCCGACCGGCCTTCCCCACGGTGGTGACCGGCGACCAGCGCTCCGCTCAGGTCGGAGCACCGCGCACCGATGAACCGGGATGGGAGCGGACGTTCCGTTTCGTACAGCTCCCCGAAATGCGCTGATAGTGCGATTCAGCACGGCTGCCAGGCATTTCCGTTCGCCTCCGGACGGCATGCGCCGACGAGGCTGACGACAGCGGCGGGCGCCGATCCGGATGGACTCCGGATCGGGTCACGCGCCCGTGCCGTCGGGCCAGACACACCGCCTACTGTTTGCGTCGTCGATAGTGCTCCACGATCCAGGCGTCTACCTCTCGCTTGCGCCAAACTCTGGTGCCTTTGGCACCACTACCCGTCGGCGCGTTGATGACCTGCAAGGGTGCCGGAAACCGGGAGTCCTTGCGCGTCCAGTAGTCCACCGCCTGGCGAGTGATCTTGAGTTGGAACGCGATGTCCCCGATGCCGACCAACTGCTCACCGTCGTCCACGCGGAACATCGTAACCACTTTGCTCTTCCCCAAGAACCTCGCTAGGGTCTATTTTGCTGCGTAGCAAATTGACGGAGGAGGAAACCGATGCCCCCCACGCCACGCCGCGCCGATGAGGTCGGGGCGCTGTTAGACCGCGATGAGGACTACGACGAGGATCCGATCGGGGATCCGCCGATCACGGTGAGCCGCTACCGGGCGTCCATCCGGGCGGTCCTGGACGTCCGGATGCCGGAGCCCGGGATCGTCGCTTCCGCCTGGTCGCAACGGGAGACGGACGCATTTCTGGCGGGCAGCAGGGCCACCCTGCGGCTCGTCGTCGAGGTGATCGGGCACGCCCTGACCACGCCGCCACCCGCCCGTGATGGTTCCGGCGGCGTAGATTGACCGTCGGCGCGCGGCCCGGATCCGGGTGGCCACCATCCCGCTCGGATCCGGGCCTCGCGCCCCCTGGGCGGCATTGCAGCAGCCGGCCCTGGCGGGTGACCGGCCCGGGCGCCGGGTCGAACAACGGCTCCCGTCTAACCAGTCCGCGCCGACGCAGTGTCATCCGTCGGCAATCGATTCAGCACCGACCTGCCGCCCCGGCCGCGATCGCCGGACCGGGACAGCGGCAACGAACAGGCCGCGCCACACGAGGGGAAGATCATGGGCGCCACTGAGCCGCGCGACGACGACTCGTTCGACGACGAACGGGAGATCGGATGGGGTGACGAGTCATTGTCCGAGGAAGACGATCCGGACATCGAGCGACTCCTCGCCGATCTTCCGCCGCACCACGTCGAGCGCTGATCGGCACGACCCCGCCAGCCACCCCCGGACCACGAGGTGGAAATCGCGGCGCTCGGCCGGCTTTCCCGGCGCAATACGTCTACCGGTAGGTAAGCCTGAGCGCCGTGCCGGCGCCCGCGCCCGGTCGGACGAATTGCGGATGCCATGGCACGGTTTACTGCGTTGCCCCCGTCTCCGGCGCGGGCAATCCGTGGTCGGAGCCGGATTACCCGCAGGAAGCAGGCGCCGACTCGGCCGCTGAGGCAAGGTGGACACCCTGGAGCAGGCGGGCGAAGGCGGCCGGTGCCTCCAGGTGCGCGGCGTGTCCGCAGCCGGGCACGACCCGGACCGCCAGCCCCAGCTTCTCCCGCAGGAGCAGCGCGGCACGGTGGCGCACGGGCGGCGAGTCCGCTCCCACCGTGATGATTGTCGGACAGGTGCGCGCCGGCAGGGGCCGCGGCTCGAAGTCCAGGAACATCGCCAGGTCCCGAACGACCGCGTCCGGGTCGGCGGGCGCGTCGGCGGGGCTCCATGCGGGCCCGTACAGCGCGCGAGCGAAGGGGACCACGCCGCCCTGCGCGAACGCGGCGGCCATCGGCGCGAGCAGCCCGGGCAGCAGCGACCCCACAGCCGGCTCGTGCAGCACGGCACCCGCCAGGGGCACGCCGGCGGCGAGGATCGCCAGTCCCAGCGTCGCACCGCCGCTCACCCCGCCGTAGACGGCGCCGTCGAGCAGCGGCCGCAACGCCGCCAGCTCCGCGGCCAGGTTCCCGGTGGACGGCCGGTCCGGGGCCTGCACCGGCCGGTCACCGAGCTCTCGACGCACGTGCCGCCATACCGCCCCGGTCGTCGCCGTGCCGTGCACGAGCACGACGGGTGGCACCACCCCAGCCACCCCAGCCGTGCCGGCCAACCCGGCCATCCCAGCCGTGCCGGGCGCCCCAGCCGTGCCGGGCGCCCCAGCCGGCCGAGCCGCCGCCGTCTCCGGCACTACGGCCTCCCCCGTTTCACGCATCGACCCGACGTCCACCACTGCGTCAGCCTCCGTCTCGCCCGTCGTCCGAACCGTCCACGGACGGCCGTTAACGCGTCCGCAATCCTCGTCGCCGGAAAGTAACAATGAGCGCATTGATCGGAAACAGTCGAATCCTTACCGTCCAATGCATGTACACGGCTCTGTATACAGCGCAGTATGCAACAGGGGCGAGAATCCTGGCGCGATCGCCTCCGGCGACCGGCCGGGGACGGTCGCCGATCGCTGCCGGGCGGCGGCCCGGCCGAGGGGGGTGGCGCACCGTCGACGTCGATGTCGGATGCTCGGCTGTATGACTCCGTCGCCGACCCCGAGGTCCACCGCCGCCGGCAACCTTCGCGACCAGGCATATGTTGCACTGCGTCGACGGCTGATGTCCGGGGAGTTCTCCTTTCGGGACCGGCTGGCCGAGGAACGCCTCGCGGCCCTGCTCGGAGTCTCGCGCACCCCCGTCCGGGAGGCCCTGACCCGGCTGGCCGGCGACGGCCTGGTGGAGAAGCGGCCGGATGGCGGCTACTACCCGGCTGAGCCCGACCTCGGCGCCCTGCGCGACCTCTACGAGATCCGGGTCACGTTGGAGCTGCGCGGGCTGCAGCGCGCGGTGGAGTCCGGCACCGCGCACGACCCGGCGGTGCTCGAGCCGTTGCGGGATGCCTGGCGCGCCCTGCGCGACGATCAGCCTGCCCCCGATCCCGCTTTCGTCGTCCTGGACGAGGATTTCCACATCACCCTCAGCCGGGCGTCGGGAAACGCAGAACTCGCCCACATGTTGGACGCAATAAATGCTCGGATCCGCCCCGTTCGAATGCACGACTTCGTCACCGCCGACCGGGTCCATCTGACGATCAGCCAGCATCTCGGGATCGTCGAGCGGGTCCTCGCCGGCGATCTCGAGGGCAGCGTCGCCGCCCTGCGCCAGCACGTCGGCGAGTCCATGGACGTCGTCGAGAAGCGGGCGGCCCGGGCGATCACCCAGATGGTGCTCAACCGCAGCCGCGCCTCGGGGATCAGGAGCTGACCGCGCAGGCGGCAGACGCCCACCAGCACGACCGATCATCGTCGGCTCGCACGAGGAGGACCGTCATGACCACCGCAACCTCAGCCCCCACTGGTCTGGACCCCGATGTCCCGGCAAGCACCGATGTCCCTGCAAGCACCGAAGCCCCGGCAAGCACCGAAGCCCCGGCAAACATCGGAGTCCTCACCGGCGCGATCCGGCCCGCCGTCACGGCTGGACCGCCCCTGCCGAATCCCGACCGGCTGGCCGCCGCCGGAGACCTGCGGATCGGGCCTGTCGTCGCGAACCCCTACGCCTGGCCCTACGACGGATCGTTCAGCCCGGCGACGACCGCGGTCATCAACATCGACTGGCAGGTCGACTTCTGCGGTCCGGGCGGTTACGTGGACGCGATGGGCTACGACCTCGGGCTGACCCGCGCCGGCCTCGCTCCGACCGCGGCGCTGCTGGCCGCGCTGCGCCCGCTGGGCTTCCTCATCGTGCACACCCGGGAGGGGCACCGCCCGGACCTGTCTGACTGCCCGCCGAACAAACTGTGGCGCTCGAAGCGGATCGGCGCGGGCATCGGGGATCGGGGCCCGCGTGGGCGGATCCTCACCCGCGGCGAGCCCGGCTGGGAGATCGTGCCCGAGGTCGCGCCGCTGCCGGGCGAAGTCGTGATCGACAAGCCGGGCAAGGGCTCGTTCTACGCGACCGACCTGGACCTCGTGCTGCGCCGGCACGGCATCACCCACATCATCCTCACTGGGATCACCACCGACGTGTGCGTTCACACGACGATGCGGGACGCCAACGACCGCGGGTACGAGTGCCTGCTGCTGTCGGACTGCACCGGAGCCACGGATCCCAGCAACCACGCGGCCGCGCTGCACATGGTGACGATGCAGGGTGGCGTCTTCGGCTCGGTGGCGACCTCGGATGCGGTGCGTACGGCGGTCACCGCGGCCACCGCCGCGGTCTGAGCCCCGTCTCACTCCATGGTCATCGACGCTCCCTCCCCCGATCCGACCAGTACGGCCTCGGCACCACCCCCCGCCGAGTCGGGACCCGACCACCCCGATCCGACCAGCCCCGCCCCGGACCTGGGGGTGCCGGATCTGCCGACGCCGAATCTCCAGGCGCCAGATCTGCAGGCCCCGAATCGGCAGCCCCCCAATCTGCAGGCCCCGAGTCCGCAGGCGCCGAATCTGCAGGCCCTGAATCTGCAGGCAGCGGTGCTTCGGTCGGGGTACCGCAGCGGCCGGCTGCGGGTGACCGAGGTGATCGCCGCCGTCTACGATCGGATCGAGACCCGCGGGGACGACGCGGTGTGGATCTCGAGATTCCCCCGGGCGCAGGCGCTGGCCCAGGCTGCAGCCCTGGACGCGCAACGGGATGCCCTGTTCGGACCACCCCCGGCTCCCACCGCCGCCGTGGCCCCCGCGGGCCACACAGACAACCCGGATAGCGCAGACCAAGCGGGCAACACAGGCAGCACCGGCAACAGGAGCAGCGCGGGCAACAGGAGCAGCACCGGCCACAGCGGCAGTACGGGCAACAGGGCCGGGCCAGGCGATGACCCCGCCGGGCTGGCAGCCGCGGCACCGGACCTGCCTGCCCTGTTCGGGCTGCCCTTCGCCGTCAAGGACAACGTCGACGTCGCCGGACTCCCGACCACGGCCGGTTGCCCGGGTTTCGCCTACGAGCCGACACAGGACGCCCCGGCCGTCGCCGCGCTGCTCGCCGCCGGGGCCATCTGCGTGGGCAAGACGAACCTCGACCAGTTCGCGACCGGCCTGTCCGGGGCACGCTCGCCCTACGGCACGCCGGTGTCGCCGTTCGACCCGACTCTGATCGCCGGCGGGTCGAGTTCCGGCTCCGGCGTCGCGGTCGCGGTCGGCCTCGTGACCTTCGCGGTCGGCACCGACACCGCGGGCTCCGGCCGGGTGCCGGCGGCGCTGACCAACGTCGTCGGGCTCAAGCCCTCCCGCGGCCTGGTGAGCACCCGCGGTCTGGTCCCGGCCTGCCGGTCGTTGGACTGCCTGAGCGTCTTCGCCCTCAGCGTGGCGGATGCGCGCCTGGCCCTGTCGGTCATGAACGGCTACGACGCCGCCGACCCCTACTCGCGCCGGCTGCCCCTCATGCCCCCGCCGGGCCCCGCGCCGACCCCGGATGCGGCCCCGGCGGCTTCGTTGTTCCCGCCCGAGCAGGGGGCGGGCGGGAACAACGACCATCCGCCGCACCCCCCACACGGGCTACGGGTCGGGGTGGCCAGGCCGGAGCAGCTCACCTTCTTCGGTGACCGGGGGGCCCGAGCGGTCTACCAGGACGGGCTGCGACTGATCCGCGACGCCGGCGCGCGGACCGGCGAGATCGACCTGGCACCGTTCCTGGCCGCGGGGGCGCTGCTGTACAGCGGGCCCTGGCTGGCGGAGCGGTTCGCCTCGGTCGGAGAGTTCGTGACCGCCCGGCCGGACGAGGTGCACCCGGTCATCCGCACCGTGCTCGAGCCGGGTGCGTCGATTACCGGGGTGGAGACGTTCCGAGGTCTGACCCAGTTGCGCGCACTGCGCCGTCAGGCCGACGAGATCTGGCGGGACATCGACGTCCTGGTCCTGCCGACCGTGCCCACGACCTACCCGGTCGAGGCCGTTCAGGCCGACCCGATCGGCCTGAACGGCCGGCTCGGCCGGTACACCACCTTCGTCAACCTGCTCGATCTGGCCGCCATCGCGGTCCCGGTCGGCTTCGCCGACGGACTCCCGCACGGGCTGACCCTCATCGCCCCCGCGGGCCAGGACGAGTTCCTCGCGGACCTCGCGTCGCGCCTGCACGCCCGGACGGGCCTGCCGGTCGGCGCCACCGGCCACGCCCTGGCCCGGTCGGACCCGCCCCGCCGAACGGACCCGCCCCGCCGAACGGTCACACCGGCCGGCTTCCTCGACCTCGCCGTGGTCGGCGCGCACATGAGTGGGCTACCGCTGAACGGCGAGCTGACCCGGCTCGGCGCGGTGCTGCTGCGGCACGACCGCACCCTGCCCCGGTACCGGCTCTACGCCCTGCCGGGCCCGCAGCCGCGCCGTCCCGGCCTGCTGCGGGTGCACACCGGCGGCGCGGCGATCGACGCCGAGG
>NZ_JAMQQF010000199.1 GCF_023716945.1 Frankia sp. AiPs1
CGGCGCCGGCGCTGCTGGGCCGCCTGCCGCCGGCCGCGGCCGTCCGCGCCTGGATGGACGCCTTCCTCGACTACACCACCGCCAAGCGGGGGATGGCCGACGCGCTGCGGGCCGTCATCGCCTCCGGCAGCGATCCGTTCGCCCACACCCGCGAGCGGATGGTCGACGCCGTCACCTCCCTGCTCGCCGCCGGGGCCGCCGCCGGGACCGTCCGCGCCGACGTCGACCCGGTCGACGTGCTCACCGGGCTCGCCGGCGTCACCCTCGCCGCCGGCGAACCCGCCCAGCGCGCGCAGGCAGGTCGCCTGCTGGACCTGTTCATGGACGGCCTGCGCCCCCGCCCCGCCGCACCGGAGCAGCCCTGAGCCGCACCCGTCAGGCGGCGCGTTCGAGGATGTGGACGCCGCAGGCCGAACCCAGGCCGATCACGTGGGCCAGGCCGACGCGGGCACCGGGGATCTGCCGGTCGCCGGCCTCGCCGCGCAGATGGGTCGCCACCTCCCAGATGTTCGCGATGCCGGTCGCCGAGATCGGGTGCCCCTTGGACTCCAGCCCGCCGGAGACGTTCACCGGCGTCGACCCGTCCCGCCAGGTCGCACCCGAGTGGAAGAAGTCCACCGCGCCGCCCTCCGGGCACAGCATCAGGTTGTCGTAGTGGACCAGCTCGGCGGTGGCGAAGCAGTCGTGCAGCTCGACGAGGTCAAGGTCCTCGGGATCGACACCGGCGGTGTCGTAGGCGCGCCGCGCGGCGTTGCGGGTCAGCGTGTTGACGTTCGGCAGCACCTGGCAGGCCTCCTCCCACGGGTCGGTGGTCAGCACCGAGGCGGAGATCTTCACCGCCCGGCGGCGCTGCTCGGGCGCCAGGGTCTTCAGCGCGGCACCGGTGACGAGGACCGCCGCCGCCGCCCCGTCGCAGTTCGCCGAGCACATCGGCCGGGTGTTCGGGTAGGAGATCATGACATCGTTCATGATCTCGTCCAGGGTGAACCGGCGCTGGTAGGAGGCCAGCGGGTTCAGCGTCGAGTGGGCGTGGTTCTTCTCGGAGATCCGGGCGAACAGCTCGAAGCTCGTGCCGCCGTAGCGGTGGCCGTACTCCATGCCGATCTGGGCGAAGACCCCGGGCATCGTCTCGGTACCGATGCGACCGTCGAGCGGGCCGACCGCGCCGAACCGGCCCTGCGGCGTCCAGGTGTCGGAGTCGCCCATCCGCTCGCCACCGGCGAGCAGCCCGGCGCCGGCGAGCTTCTCCACGCCGACGGCGAGCCCGAAGTCGGCCTCCCCGGCGCGCAGCGCCATGTGGACGACCCGCATCGCGGTCGCTCCCGTCGCGCAGGCGTTGGCCACGTTGTAGACGGGAATGCCGGTCTGGCCCACCTGCTTCTGTAAGGCCTGGCCGATCCCGCCGCCGCCGCGCAGGTTGCCCGCGGCGAGAACGCCGATCTCCCGCATCGTGATCCCGGCATCCGCGATCGCGTTCATGGTCGCCTCGGCGGCCAGGTCGATCAGGTCGGAGTCGGGGTGCTTACCGAACCGCGTCATGCTGATGCCGAGTATCCACACGTCGTCGCTTGCCATAGTCGTCTCTTCCTGCCAAAGGTGTGGGTGCGTGTTCCCGGGACGGGCAGGGGCCTCAGAGTCGGGGTTCGAACCCGAAGCTGACCGCCTCGGTGCCGGCCTGGTCGACGCCGACCGGGGTGAGCGCGAGGCGCACCTTCATCCCCAGGCGAACCGCCTCGGGCGTGGGCTCGACGTTGATGAGATTGGCGCGCACGCTCGTGCCGGCGCAGTCCACCGTCGCCGACACGAACGGCACGGGCACCCCCGGGGCGGCGTGGGCGACGATCGTGAACGCGCGCACCTCGCCCTCGGTGGGGACGTCCACCTGCGTGAAGGAGGTGCCGAAACAGCTCGCGCACGCGTTGCGCCGGTCGAAGAAACGTGCGCCGCACGCGGTGCATTCACGGGCGACCAGATGCGGTCGCTCGCCCAGCACCAGATAGTCGACGAACGGGACGGTCTGCGGCACGGGGTGCTCCTCACGGGTCGGATTTCGTCCCCGACCGGCTGACCGGCGGACGCGTGGTTGGTCCGCCACGGGACGGGTGGTGGCTGTGGTGGCTGTTGTGGCGGTGGCGGCGGATCCCACCCCGGCCACGGTCCCGGGGGCGTGTCCCACCGATCACCATCCACCCCCTGTGGGCTTACCATCCGCCCCAGCCAGCGGCAACCGGTCCGCTGTCCGGCCGCCCGCGGCGCCGCGCGGCGCCGCGGACCCGGCCCGAAAGTGCCGGACGCACACATCACGAAATCTATCCGTCTGCGTTTTCCCTGGTCCTGGGTTCCCCGGACAGGACCCACTCGGCACAACCCGCCCGATACCGGGACATGTTGCTACGATGTCGCGACCGCAATACATACTCCGAGGGCGGGTCATCAATGCCCTGACGGCGAGGGGAATCGGCTTGGACGAGCTCGACCGTGCCTTGTTGCGCCTGTTGCAGCAGAATGGCCGGCGGACCAACCGGGATCTCGCCCTGGCCACCCACGTGGTGCCCTCGACCTCCCTGCAGCGGGTCCGCTCGCTGGTGGAACGGGGCATCATCAGCGGGTTTCGCGCCGAGGTCGATCTCGCCGCGATCGGCCGGCCGGTGCAGGCCCTGATATCCGTGCGGGTCCGGCCGCCCTCCCGACCGGTGATCGAGGCTTTCCGTGCCTGGGCGGCCGACCTCGCCGAAACGGTGAGCCTGTTCTCCACGACCGGAACCTTCGATTTCCTCCTGCACGTCGCGGTGCCGGACATCGACGGGCTCTACAGCCTCGTCATCGACCGCCTCACCGCCCGGCCCGAGGTCCACGACGTCCAGACCAG
This sequence comes from Frankia sp. AiPs1, assembly GCF_023716945.1. Taxonomy (GTDB): domain Bacteria; phylum Actinomycetota; class Actinomycetes; order Frankiales; family Frankiaceae; genus Frankia. Next base: position 2,870 of record NZ_JAMQQF010000199.1, read on the forward strand.
CCTGGTGTTCGACCACCGGCGCTCGGCCACGGTCGAGCCGATCGAACCCGTCGACCCCGCCGAATAGCCGCCGTCGGCGACCACTTCCGGACCGGCTTCGGCGGCGGTCGCTCCGCCCCGCCGAGGCCACCCGGCCGCACCGTGCCCGTCCCTGCCACGCCTTGCCGTGCTGAGCCTGAGCTCACCGCGCCTGTTCCGTATGGCGCCTGCCTGGTCCACACTGCCTGGGCCGTGCTGCGCCTGATTCTCGCGGCACCAATCGGTCGCAGTATGCCGTATCCGATTGCGTCAAGGCCCCGACGACCACCGCGGCGGCACCGGCGAGCGGGGCGACAAACAGCGTCAGCGTGGCGGTGCCTACGCTGCGGGCGTGGCGGACCGGGGGACGTTAGCCGGTGCGCCCCGGCGGCCCGCTCCGGCCATGTCGGGCTCCTGGCCTGCGCCCCGAACGGCCGCCGCACACCCCGGATCGGCACCGCGGGCCGCGGCACAGACCTCATCGTGAGAGCGCCATGCCTGCCCTGGGGGCCAGGGGCGAGGATTCCCGGCGGCGATCAGAGCACCGCTACCCGGACCTCCGAACATCAATCCCATGAGTCCGCCCAGTATCAGTGGTGGCCACAGAGCGAGACCCGTCCACACGGCCTTCCTGTTCATCGCCTTGGCGGCTGGAAGCTGCTCGACGTCTTTCAACACGGAAGACCTCCGGTACGACATCCGACAGGCCGTGGTCGTGGGTAGCACCTGACAGCCTCCGACGGAGGGCAGTCGGGCAAGGACCTGTGCCCGGCCGACTCCGATGGCGGTGCCCGCGGTGGCCGGTACCATCGATCCCGACGCATTCGGTGCCGGATCTGTCGACGAAGTCGATCATATTGTCTTCTTGTCCGTCGACGACGTAGTGGTGTAGCCGCCGTCGGGGACGAGCAGGGATATCAAGCCGCCCTGGGGATCGCGTGCCACGAGCGTTGTCGGCCCGCCGGAGGCGAAACTATGCACTCCGATCAGGCCGCTGCGAAACGTCGTTTCTCCCGCGGCGGTGCGCAGACGCCGCGGGCCAGGCCGGCGAGCCGCTGATCGCCGGACGGACTTCAGCACCCAGTTGGCTGCCTGGTGATTCAAGCTGACATTGCGGCCTCGGAACGACTCCTACTCCACGCGGCTCGTCGAACGTGCAATGTGGTTGGGGCGGATCGTCCTGCAGCTCGACGACGATGGCCCGCCGAAGGCGACTACTGCGGTTCACGCGATCAAGATCGATCTATCCCTCCCCGTCATCAGGAAGACGGATCTACGCCAAGCGCTGAAAGTAGATCCCTATACCTGCCATCAGAACGCCTGTGGCGAAGGGAATCATGGCGTCGACGTATGCCCCATGGAATGTCCTTACCGACTCTCCTCTGGCCTCTGCCCTCCTATTCTTTGCGCCAATCCTCATTCCTTGGAACCAAAATGCAATCCACAATACTACGAACATGTATGCAAGAATGTGACGGAAAATTTCGACTCCTCCTCGGCGTAGTGGGCGCGTCCGGTGCCGGTGCTGTCGATGAGGCCGACGATGTTTGCTTGGCCGTCGACGACGTAGTGGTAGGTGGTGTAGCCGCTGCCGTTGGGGACGAGCAGGGATATCAGTCCGGTAGGTGTACTGGTAGTCGTCCGCGGAGCCGTTGTTGAACCGGGTCAGCCGGCTGCCGGTGTCGTAGGTGTAGGTGGCGACCGTGCCCGCGATCATGTCCTTGCGGCCCTGGATCTGGTTACGGTCGGTGCTGCTCGCCGTGGTGCAGGTCCCCGAGGTGTAAGGGGAGTAGCAGTACTCGTAGTCCATCACCCGGTTGGCGTCCGCGTCGCTCGACGCCCGGGTCGTCTTGATCCGCTTCACCCGCCCGCCGGTGTCGAACGTGGTGTGCGTGTGCAGCGCGTACGAGGTCGGGGGCGTCGCGGTGTTCGCCGTCGCCCAGGTGTCCACCCGCCGGCCGTCGGCGTCGTAGCCGAACACGGTGCGGTTGCCGGCCCGGTCGATCATCGTCGCGACGTCGTTGACCTGGTCGTAGGCGTAGGTGGTGGTGCCGCCGAGCTCGCCGACGGTCAGCAGGTTGGACGCCGCGTCATAGGTGTAGCTGGTCGTCGAGCTGTCCGGCAGGGTCATCGACGTCAGGCGGGACAGTCCGTCGTAGGCGTAGGTCGTCGTGCCGGTGCCGTCGTCGCGCTCGATGAGGTTGCCGGCATGGTCGTAGACGAGGGTGATGTCGGGGGTGGTGTCCGAATAGGTGACGCCAGTGAGGCGGTCGTTGTTGGTGTAGGAGTAGTCGACGGTCACCCCGGTGCCGGTGACCAGTTCCTGGAGCCGTTCGCCGTTGTCGAGGTCGACCGTTCGCTGCGCCAGGCTGTTACCCGCGGGCGGATTGACGTGCTGGAGCTGGTGGGTGGTCACACCGTTGTAGGTGGTGGTGATGTAGGTGTAGGTGGTGACGTTGCCGTTCGGGTCGGTCGAGGTGTTCGGCTGGCCGTCGGGGTAGTAGGCCACCGTCGCCTCCGCGCCGAAGGAGTTCTCGTTGGCGGTGAGGTTGCCGGGGCCGTCATAGGTGAACAGCGACCGGTTGTCTGCCGCGTCCGAGGAACACATCGGCAGGTGGGTCTGGGGATTCGTCGGTGCGGGCGTGGAGGCCGGGCAGGACGGGTCGGTGTTCGTGTAGCCGTACTTCGTCGTCGCGCCGAGCGGGCCCACGGTCGACGTCAGGCTGCCGCCGCTGTTCGCGCCCCACGTGTTGGTGAAGGTGCCGCCGACCGCGTTCGTCGCCGAACCCACCCGGGCCTGCGCCGTCCAGGTCTTCGAACGGTCGTTGCCCAGGGCGTCGGTGACCTGGGTGACCCGGGTGCCGTAGTCCCGGTTCTCAACCGCGTAGGTGGTGGTGTGGGAAAGGGGGTCGGTCACCGTGCGGGTCGGCGGGCTGGCCGCGTCGTTGTAGGCGAACGTGGTCGTGTTGTCCACCCCGGAACTGGGATGGCGGGTGACGGTCAGCACCCGGCCGGCGCTGTCGTAGGTGAAGTCGGTGATGCGGCCGTCCGGATCGTAGAAGCGGGACAACTCGTCCTGGGCCGAGCCGAAGTCGGCGTACTCGTACCCGCGGACCTCGCCGCCGGCGTCGACGGTGTAGTCCAGGTTCCAGCCGACGTAGTGGAAGGTGGCCGTCCGGCCGACGGCGGTGTCCGAGAGCGAGGTGAGGAAGTCCTTGCCGCTGGACGAGTCGTTGGTGTAGTTCGCCTGGATGATCCGTCCCCGGGTGTCCTTGATGGTCGCGAGGAACCCCTCCGCATAGCCCGGCCGGGCGGTGTAGTCGAAGGTCGTGACGTTCCCGTTTCGATCCGTGACCTTCCAGAGCTGGTAGGCGAGGTTCAGCGGATCGGAGGTGAACTTCTTGAACACGTACACGGTCTTGGAGTCGTCGAACGTCAGCCGGAACTGGCCGCTGGCCGGCACGTTCTCCTCCAGCTTCGCGTTGAGGCCCGGCGGGGTGGTGTAGGTCAGGCCACCGCCGGCCTCGAAGACGAACGGCGTGCCGGACTCGTCGTAGAAGGTGGCGCCATTGTGGGTGACACCGTCGCCGTTGTGCAAGATGCACACGCCCGTGGACAGCCGCCACCGGTTAATCCCCAGCGGGGTGTCGGCGCCGTTCTGGAACACCGCCGCTTCCCCGGAGTTGTAGGTCCGGTACACGGTGAGCGGGCGGCCGACGCCGTTGATGGAGTACTCGACGCACTGCAGCAGCAGATTGCCGTTGCCGACGTTGACGCCCGCGTCGCAGCTGCTGTCCAGCTTCTGCCCGGTGAACGTGTTGAAGTCACGCCGACCGGTCTGGGTGCTCCAGTCGACGGTCATCGTCGGCCGGTCGCCGGAGGCCGAGGCCTGCGTCGAGGCGACCTGCACCACCCCCGTCGTGGCGCTGTCGTCCGCCTTCAGGATGAGGCCCTGGTTGGGAACGGTGCCGCTGACCCAGTCCTGGGCGAGTTTGCCGGCGTACATGTGCCATGCGCCGGTCGTGGACGTGATGGTCTTGATGTCGTAGGCCGATCCGCTCGTCGCGCCGCCGGTCCACGCCCCGCTGCCGCTGTTGTTCCAGGTCGCCGCCGTCGTCCAGGACTGCGACAGCCGTAGCAGGTAGACGGGGAAGCTCAGCGAGCCCGCGGTTGCCCCGGTCACGGTGAGCTTGATGTCGGCGGTCTTCACCACGGCGTACTTGGGGATCGCCGACAGGTCGAAGCTCATCAGAGCCCGCCGACGTGCGTTGCCGCTGGCCGCCGGGCCGTACCCGATTTCCATGAGGCCGGACGAGCAGTAGTTCGTCGTGGCGTAGGAGCCGTCGGCGATGTAGCAGTCGGTGATCTGGCTGGGCCCGATCGTCACCGTCGGGTCGACGACGACCGGCCAGGTCCGGTTCTTCGCCGTGAGCCAGTCCTTCGCCAGGGTCTGGGTCAGCGTCGTCGTGGTTGTCGGAGTCGGGGTTGTCGGGGTTGTCGGCGCTGGCGGGGTTGTCGGCGCTGGCGTGGTTGTCGGGGCTGGCGTGGTCGTCGGGGCTGTTGGGCTCGTCACGGTGCTGCCGCCGGCCGGCGGGGCTGCGGTGGCGAGGGTCGAGGTCACCGCGCCGCGGCCGGACAGGCGGTCACCGGTGTCCTCGGCGAACGACGACGGCAGGGTGAACACCGGCGTGTTGTCGGCTCCGGTGACGGCGAAGCCCTTGCCGGCGGTCCGGGCGGACAGCCCTTCGGAGGTCGTGATCCGGAACGGGAACGAGGTGACCGCGGCGGCATCCCTGACCACCAGCGACTCCTTCACCCCGTGGAGAGCACTGTGTAGACGAGGGTGACGCCGGGCAGCGCGTCCGCGTGGGTGATCGTCGCCCCGTCGACGACGCCCTTCGCGGTGGCGCCGTCGAGCTGGAGGCCCACCCAGCGACCGCCGCGCGAGACCCGGATCGGGCCGTCGGCGAGAGTGCCCGGGAACTGGGCGTCGTAGCCGACGGCCTTCGCCTGCCAGGCGAAACCCTTCCCGGTGGAGGCGACGAGTGTGGTGTCGATCGGCTGCCAGGCGCCCTGGGCGTCGCGGTAGTTGACGGGGGAGGAGGAGACCTCGGTTCGGTACACGCCCTGCGTCGTCTCGACCGTCCGTGACGTCGCGGTCCGCAGGCCCGGGAGCTCACGGGCGACCGGTTTTCCGCTCGCCCCGCCCGGCGGGGCGGGGCGCACCGAGCCTTCGGTGGGCGGCTTGGTGAACGTCGGGGGCGGCGCGGCGCTGGCCGCCGCCGGAGGGTACGACGTCGATGTTTTCGCAATGCGACTCCCAGGTTCTGCCCGTTCCCGGGAGCGCCGACAGAGCCGACCCGACCTGGCCGACCCGAGCGGTCGGCGGGTCAACGCAAGGCCAAAGTCGGACTGGCGCATGCGCGATACCCGGCCAACTGCACAGTGGTTTGGCCTGACGGATAGCGGGCACCGGGAAGGGGGAGGGCCGGAACGGAAAGAATCGCGGTAATCGTGGAACATGATCCGGATACCGCGCATCGGCCGCTCGGAGGAACTTCGAGCCGGCCGGCTCCACCGGTCAGGGGTTTGTCTCCGCCGTTGTATCCGCCTGTTCTACTCCGCGCGGAGGAGAATCCCGGAGACGCGAAAGGGACCGTCCGGGCCACGGGTGGCGGGCCACGGGCAGCGGGCAGCGGGCAGCCAGGACGGTCCGACATGCGGAATAAGTGGGCGGCGGAACTGAGTGCGGTTGGCACCCGGCTCAGCTTGCGAGGTTCGGGTACAGGTCGGCCTCGGCCATCAGTCGCGCGATCCGGGCCGCCTGCACCCGTGACGGAACGCCCAGCTTTCCGAGCAGCGACTGCATATGCGTTTTGACCGTGGTGGGGCTCACGCCGAGGATGCCGGCGATTTCGGCGTTGGACCGGTCGGCGACGACGAGGAGTCCGAGCACCTCCCGTTCCCGGCGAGTCAGCCGGTCCACGCGCGCGGCCAGGGCGGTCGGCACCGGCGTGAAGGTGCGCCGCAGCCGGGTGGCGAGGATCTCCGCCGCGCGTGGGCTGAGCACCGTCCCGTCGCCCGCGGCCACATCACGCACGGCGGAACCCAGCCGGCCGGAGTGCAGCTCGTCCTTGAACACGAAGCCGCTGGCCCGGCCACCAGGGCGGTGAGGACGTGGCGCTCACTGCGTGGTCCGGCCGCCAGGAGAAGAACTCCCGTGCCGGCCAGGTCGGGATCGGAGGTGATCATCCTGGTGGCGGTGCGCCCGTCCAGTTCGGGCATCGTGCAGTCCATCACCGCCACCCTGGGACGGTGGTGGCGAACCGCGCGGACCGCCGCCGCGCCGTCGGCGGCGTCCGCGACCAGGCGTAGTCCGCGTTCCGCCAGGAGTAGGTCCCGCAGGCCGGCGCGGGCGAGATAGTGGCCGTCGGCCAGCACGATCGACACCGTTTCAACGGCCCGCATCGCGGGCCTCCCCCGGGTGGCGGTCGGCGGGCCCGTCGAGGCAAAAGACCTGGTCACGGGAGATCCGCGAGGCGCCGCGAGTTCATCCCGACGACGTGGGCCGGCGCGGGGCGGGACAGCTCCGGCGACGGCCACGCCGATCCCGAGAACATCGACGACGCCGCCCTGGCCGCAGCCGGCTACCTGTGCCGCGGTCACCGGGACCCGGCCGATCCGGTCGGGCTGCGCGCCGCGATCTACAGCTACAACCCGTCGGCCGGCTACGTCCGCGCCGTCCTGGCCTGGACCGCCGGCTACACCACCGCGGTCGTGGCCCGGGCGGCGGACGGTGAACAGGGGACACCCGACCCCGCCGTCACCGCCACGCCGGCTGCCGGCCCCACACCGTCCGACGGCCCCACGCGGCGGCTCCGACCCGCACCCCCACCGTTCCCACCTCCGCCGCCCCCGCCC